>JANXTT010000069.1 GCA_025352225.1 Mucilaginibacter sp.
ACACCCAGGCCATTACCGCCTGAAACTGAATTTACTTTATTAATAAGATCGCTAAGGAAAGATTTAGTTGTTGATGCTGCTGATACATCTAAGCCAGCTTCGCAAATCATTACTTGTTTGCCATACCTGGCAACCATATCATTCATGTTGTTTAAGCATTGGCTGTTAAGCGATGCCCAATTACTAGTTGACGGGTAGAGAGACATACCAATAACATCCCAATTTGCTCCATTAGCTTTTAAGCCATCAAACATCCACCTAAAAGTACCATTATCAAAGCCATTAGCTAAATGTACCACAACTTTTGCACCACTAAATACTGCTTTAGTTGCATTATAGCCGGTATTAACCATCCATGCAAAGTTTTTCATATTTGCAGAGGCTCTGCCATCGTTCCATAGCATGCCATCATTGGTTTCGTTACCTACCTGTACCCATTCAGGATATATCCCGTTGGATTTTAATGTGTTCATTATATCAAGCGTATAACTATACATTGTATTCAATAATGGAGTAAAGGCCAAACCAGACCAGGCTCCTGGTTTTGACTGGTGTCCCGGATCGGCCCAGACATCACTATAGTGGATGTCGATCATAATTCGCATTCCGGCCGCTTTGGCGCGTTTCGCCATGTTAAGCATGTCATTCTTATTACACCAGCCCCCGGCTGGGTTAACCCATGTCCTAATCCTAATAGAATTCATATGCTTGCCTTGTAATATAGTAAACAGATCTTGTTGGGTTCCACTATTGTTATAAAACTTATAACCAGATCTTTCCATTTGATCAACCCAGCTCACATCGGCCCCCTTGGCAAATGAACCTGATACAAAACTCTGAGTACTGGTGTTTACGTTTGGATAAGTTTGAGTGGTATTAGGAGCGGTTTGCAAAGTGGCTTTGTCTTTTGTACATCCAAAAGTAAAACATAGTGCAACGGCACAGGTAATCCATGAAATTTTTTTCATAATTTAAATAATAAAAATTGGTTTATAATTATATTAATTGGTTATGCTAAACTAGTGAGTGTATAGCTAATCAGCTTGTCCAATTAGTCGCACCTTTGGTGCAATTTGACTTTGTTTCAACCTTCCTCTTCAACATATCTTATAATTCCCACCGATACTAAACCCCTATTCACCGAATAGTTAAAGGTCTACACCTTTTTCCGCTTGCACAGGTAGCCATGCCAAACTACTTTTAGCACCATACGCCCCCATATCTATGAAAATAAGCAAATGGCACCTTCTGTTTATCGCCTTCACTGTCCAATTAATGCTAACCCATTCACAAACTTTTGCCCAGGGCCATGTTTATGGAAATGTTTACGATGACCATAAAAACCTTTTAAGTATTGCAACGGTACGTATTTTAAGGTTAAAAGATTCTATATGCCTAAAGGCCATTCAAACAGACCTTTATGGGCATTATAATTTCGATCGTGTTCAGTCTGGAAATTATTTAGTAGCTATTACCATGATTGGATTCAAAACAAAATTGAGCGATCCATTTATTATAGATAGTTCGCATAAAAACATCAAAATTGCCGATATAATGGTACAAACTGAGGATAAAACACTAGGCCAAATAGACATTACTACAAAAAAACTATTAATTGAGCACTTAATAGATAGAACTATTTTAAACGTGGAGAACAGTATACTTGCAAGTGGTAGCACAGCTTTAGAGGTTTTGCAGAGCGCACCCGGTGTACTTATTGATAACCAGAATGATCTTATTAAACTAAACAACAAAGGCGGCGTAATGGTGATGATTGATGGTCGGAAAAACTATCTTTCTCCCACCGATTTGAGCAATATGCTACGTAATATGAGCAGTGATCAAATAGCTAAAATAGAGATTATCACTAACCCCTCCGCTAAATATGATGCATCAGGAAATGCAGGCATAATCAATATCAAATTAAAGAAAAACAAGTTTTATGGCACTAACGGTAGCATGTCCGCAACTATTGGTAATGGTTTTATCCCCTATGGGCCTGATGATTTATTTAGAGGTTCGTTTAATTTAAACTTGAATAACAGGACCGAGAAATGGAATACATACATCAATATAAATCCATCGCGGAGCAGTGATCTTTCTGAAACGACACTTCATCGCGACGCCAATTTCAAAAACAGTCAAAGCGTTTTTGATGAATATATTATTAAACCCCGCACCAGCACTGCCTTTGCGGCGCGATTTGGAGTTGACTATCAAGCTAATAATAAAACTACGCTAGGTATATTGGTAGATGGTGGGATATTTGAGGAGCGTGTAAATGACCATAGTTCTACCTTTATAGATCAACACATATCTGGCACTGATCATTTGAGTTCGTTGGTGCAAACCTCTAACACGCATTCGCCACGGCGTAATGTAACTTCCAATTTCAACATCAAACATGATCTTAACAAAGGAGCGGTATTAACTTTTGACGCCACATATTCTGGTTATAAAAATATAAAGGATCAGGATTTTAACATTGGCCTTTATGATGATAATGGAAATTTGAACAGTACGATGCAGCACATTCAAACAAATTCTACTATAAACATATTTACAGCCAAAGCCGATATAGCAATTCCGATCAGCGAGAGCCTTAAATTTGAAGGCGGATTAAAATCAGATCATGTACGAACTAATAATGATGATGTATCTAACGTGACGGGGTCTAATTCATTCATCTATAAAGAGCATGTAAACTCAGTATATATAAATTTTAATAAAAAGTGGACCAACTGGGGCATACAAGCCGGGCTCCGAACAGAACAGACCCACTCGAATGGAAATTCAATAACTTTAAATAAAATAGCAGATAGTAATTATGTCTCATTGTTCCCATCTGTTTTTGTTAGCCAAACCATTGATAAGAACAACACTTTACGATATGCTTATAGTAGAAGAATAGATAGGCCAAATTATCAACAACTAAATCCTTTCGTATTTTATATTGACCCATATGCATTAGATCAAGGCAACCCGTTTATAAGGCCACAATTCACCGATAATTTCGAGATCAGTTACACTTATAAAGGATCTGTCAATCTATCAATCAGCTACTCCAAAACAACAGATAGAATAGTACAACTAACCACGCAAAATGATTCTACAAGGATAATAAAAGCGATAGTGGGAAATTTAGGCACTTATAAAAACTATTCAGCAAACCTTTCCTTTCCGCTTGAAATAAGCAAATGGTGGACGATGCAAAACCAATTCAACTTTTTTTATAACCAATATTCAGATATGGGCGGATCGGTAGGCGACTTCAATTCAAGTAAGTTTTCTTATGAATTCAATATTTTCAACTCATTTAAATTATCCGATAAATGGGGTGCCGAAATGAGTTACAATTATATTTCGCCATACGTTTATGGGGTAGAAAGAGCTGTAAAGCCAAACTCATCCCTTAACGTTGGGATTCAAAAATCATTGTTCAATAATAAAGCAAAAATCAAATTTAACATTAGTGATATTTTTCTGACCTCCAAATATGTTGGAATGCTCAATTATCAAAATATAGACCTTTCGGTATTGAACAGGTGGACCAGCAGGAGAGCCAACCTTAGTTTTATTTATAATTTTGGCAATAAAAGCATAAAATCACCTCGTGATAGAAGCACGGGTGCCGAAACATTAAAAAACAGGGCAAATTAACTATTGCATTTAAATGCGAATATTTAACCATTTGTACAAAACTTTAATTTGCTATTATGGTTAATTAAAATGGTTAGGTATATCGCAATTAATGAATAATTTAATATTGGATTTTGAGCAAGCTAAATCAAAACACTTGCTGTTTAAATCAAGGTTACGGTCTATTTTATATGATATTGACGTAGATGAAACGCCCGTATTGAGCCACTACGAATGTAGTGTAGGTAAATGGATATATGGACATGCATTGCAAGCATACGGACATATACCCGAAATGTATGAATTAGAACGCGTACATGCTGAAATACATACTTCTGCAAAAAGATTGGTAGCACTTCATAAATCGGGTAAAACAATCGAGGCCAAAAACGGCCTATCCGAAATGGAAGCAATAGCTGATCAGCTATTGGGCCTTTTATCCACTATAGAACAAAAAATACAAGAAAACATTTTACAACCATCAGTAACAACTGATATGGATATTAAATTAGATGAGTATTTTGATTTAATACGATTAAACGCAGAGCTTGATAAACGAATAAAACATCAAATTGCAGAAAACAATAGGTCGGCCCACCAGTTTGAAACCGTCCTTTCGGCTTTGAACGAAGGTATAACTATTCATGATGCTAATGGTACTATTCAAACAGCGAACAAAAGTGCAGCGTTACTTTTAGGTATGTCTATAGATGAAATGAAGGAGGTTACCTCGCTATTTTCAAGATGGGATGCTATTGCTGAAGATGGAAAAGCTATACCTCCCGCCGAACACCCGCCTATGCTTGCATTAAAAACAAGGCTACCACAAATTAATAAGATAATGGGAATCAGGCGGCCAGACGGATCGCTTATATGGCTCCAGGTGAATGCACAACTTTTAATTGATCAGGAGAATGGCGAGTTAACGGGTATTGTTTCCTCATTTTTTGATGTTACATCCACCAGAAAAGCAACAAATGACTTAAAAGAGAGCGAAAAGCGTTTTCGTTTACTTGCAGAGGCCACCCCGCAAATGATCTTTACCGCTAACCCATTGGGTGATGCCGATTATTTTAACCCCCAATGGTTAAATTTTACCGGGCTTAAAACAGAAGAACTGGTTAAATGGGGATGGCAAAAGACCATTCATCCGGACGATATACGATCTACTTTAGATCAATATAAATTCATTAGGACCAGCGGCGACGGTGGCGAATTTGAAAATCGGTATCAGCGGGCAGACGGACAATATCGGTGGCACCTCAACAGGATGCTTCCCATCAAAAATGAACAAGCCGAAGTGCAGCTCTGGATAGGCACTGCAACCGATATTAATGACCTTAAACAATTACAAGATCAGAAAGATGATTTTATCAGTATTGCCAGCCATGAACTTAAAACGCCTATTACCAGTTTAAAAGCGTCACTGCAACTTTTAAACAAAATAAAGGATAATCCTTCATCTAAAATGTTGCCAATTTTAATTGAGCAGGCCAATAAAAGTTTAGACAAGGTGAATGCCCTTGTTAAAGACCTGTTAAACGCAAGCAGATTTAACCAAGGACACCTTCATTTAAACAAAAGCAAATTTATTATTTCAAAACTAATCGAAAATTGCTGTAACCATGTCCGCCTTGCAGGAATTTATACTATCAAAACCACTGGGGATATGAACATTCAGGTTTATGCCGATGCTGACCGTATTGAACAGGTTTTAATCAATTTTGTTACCAATGCCATTAAGTACGCCCCAAGTTCTAAAGAAATTTTGATAGAAATTAAAAAAACAAACGACATAGTCAAAGTATCTGTTAGCGATAAAGGCCCAGGTATCCCAAAAGAAAAGTTATCATTTTTGTTTGACAGATATTATAGAGTAGATACTAATGGTATTCAATATTCAGGCTTAGGTTTGGGGCTTTATATCTGCTCGGAGATCATAAAAAAACACGACGGACAAATTGGTGTAACAAGCCAGTTAGGTAACGGCAGTACATTTTGGTTCTCCTTACCACTTAATAGTTAATTTGAGCCGCCATTACCAATTTAAATTACTTTTGCAATCCTATACATTAAAGGTTCATTTACATTGTAATAAAAACATTACAACAATTAGGTTACTCTACTATTTGGTAATCTCAATTTTATGTAAGTTTGATTGATAACAATTATCAAACTTTCCAAAGCTGAACCTATAAACATGAGAACACTATTATACGCGCTGCTATTATTTTGCCCGGCACTTATATCTGCCCAATCGCTTACGGAAAAATACCCGGTCGACTCTGCATCATTAGCGCATGCAGGTGTTCCTAAGGGCGAAATACTTCATTTTACTTTTGAAAACTCAAAAATATACCCCGGCACTTCCCGCGAATACTGGGTATATGTACCCGCCCAATATAATCCCACAAAACCGGCCTGCGTTTTTGTTGATCAGGATGGCATTCAATTTAATGCCCCCGTAGTATTTGATAACCTTATTAACAACAAACAGATGCCCGTAACTATTGGGGTATTTGTACAACCAGGGCGGGTAAAAGCCGCGAATGCTAATTTAGCACTCGACCGCTTTAACCGCAGTTTTGAGTACGATGGTTTGGGCGATGCGTATGCCCGTTTTATTTTAAACGAGGTGTTACCCGAGGTTGAAAAGCAAAAAACCAGTGATGGCAGGGCAATTGTCCTTTCAAAAAGCAGCAATGATCGAGCGATTGGCGGCTCAAGCAGCGGAGCAATCTGCGCATTTAATGCAGCCTGGGAACGCCCTGACGCATTTTCCAGGGTATTTAGCTCCATAGGCACCTATGTTAGTTTACGCGGTGCTGATCGCCTTCCATCGCTTATCCGTAAATATGAACCTAAAGCCCTTCGCGTATTTTTACAAGATGGCACCCACGACCTGAACATTTATGCTGGCGACTGGCATTTAGCGAACCAAATGATGCTCAGTGCCTTATCCTTTAGCGGATACGAGGTAGAACATGTTTGGGGCGAGGGAGCACATAACGGTATTCATGCTACAGCAATATTTCCTCAGGCTATGCGCTGGTTATGGAAAGACTATCCAAAACCAGTATCTACAGGTGCAACTAAAAATGCGTTTTTAAATGATATTTTATACCCTAACGAAGGCTGGGAGCTAGTGGGATCCGGCTATGGTTTCACTGAAGGGCTAGGTGCAAATGCCGCCGGCGAGATTTTCTATCAGGATATACCTAACTCTAAAACCTATAAAGTAACTACCGACGGAAAACTCACCGCTTTAACCATAGATGCAAAAAAAGCCAGCGGAACTGCTTTTGGCCCCGATGGGAACCGCTATACTACAGGCAGTTCAAACCAGGTGTTATGCTACGATGAAAATAGCAAAGTAAAAATTATAGCTGACAGTATTGCGGGAAATGATATTGTTATTGGCAAAAACGGCAATATGTATGTTACCGCCCCAAATGGTTCAGAAAAACCAAGCAAAATATATCTTATTAAACCAAGTGGCGAAAAAAGTATTGTAGATCAGGGCTTGCGTTTTGCCAACGGTATTACCTTTACACCAGATCAATCACAGATTTATATTACCGAATCAAACTCGCACTGGGTTTGGATATACAATGTTCAACCCGATGGAAAACTAACCAATAAGCAGCGGTATGGTTGGCTCTCCGTGCCCGACAATGCCGAGGTTGCCTGGCCAGATGGTATCCGCTGTGACCATGATGGACGAGTGTATGTGGCTACTAATATGGGCATACAGATATTAGACCAGACAGGGCGGGTAAACGCTATTTTGCCATTGCCGATTACGCACGGACAACCATCAAACCTATACTTTGGAGGCCCTAAATTCAATGTGCTGTATGTAACTTGTAACGATAAGGTTTTTCGACGTAAAGTTAAGGTTACAGGTGCCAACGCGTTTGAGGAGCCAATTAAACCTGCAAAACCGAGATTATAAAAATGTATTGGGGTTAAGTTGATAAACGCTAGATCTGTTTTTTAAGGTATTTTAAATACCCCCGTATTTGTATCTTAGAATAAATAATACAACTATGTATTTACATGATGGTGTAAAACAAAAAAGATGAGTAGCAAAATGCTACTCATCTTAACTCTTAGTTAATATAAGATCTTAATTATTTTAAGCTCTTTTTGGAGTAAATAATGGAACTAAAATAACAGATAACAAAATGGCTACTTCTAATACAGTTAACATAATTTTTGATTTTTTAAATTTATAAATTAAACCTATACCTTTCAGAAAACTATTGTTGTTCTTCCAGGCATGCCCTCTTATATTTAAATTAAGGGTTAGGGAGTAAGAAAACAACATGTTGTTCTGGATAGGTTCAGACACAAAACATGCCATAAAAAATTCACCTTTTACAGATTAGATTTGGAGAGAAAAAGTCAAAAAATTAAATCTACTAAATAAAAAAAATCATTTATAAATGGTTTAAAAAAGCCGAAATTTATTGGTCTGTAAATCTTAAATATTAAAAAAAACCATCAAAAAAAATCATTTGTTCTAATTTTAAAATAAAGTACAAATAAGTCAGGAAATTAAAGTCAATTTATAAGATTACATCTATTTTTGTCTATAAAAATGACATAATTGAGAAAAAATCACTTTTTAACAACTAAAATATCCCATATCTGGCACATTCAATTGAAAAAACCTTCAATACTGATGCTTTTTTTTAACCTTATGCATTTAAAAAATATTTTAAGCCAATTTGTCATTAAATATAACAAAGCGCAATTTCATGCCAAATATGCAGAAAAAAAGCATGACAATAATCTGCCAAACCTAGTAACTGATTAAAAAATGGTCACATAGCGTCAATTTAACCCGTGCCAAACTAACGCTTAAAAAATCGAATTAATGTCCTATCTTTTTTCATGTATACCGCTTTTTTCAGTCTGCAATTTACAGAAGTATACCCTCTATTTATTTATCTGATCAATCTGGGTTCCCTTCAAACTATTGGATCATATAAAAAATCATTCAACCATTAAATGGTAATACTCTATAAGCCAAACAAACGTTGATTACTGGCTATTTATACTTGTTAAATATTCCACCTATATTTTGACATCAAACAATATTCAAAATATTAATTTTATTTTAATTTACAATTGTAATATTTGTAATTTATACCTGTGTGTTTTATCATTTTATATTTATTGTTGTTTAAAATGTTAGAAAAACAAAAACGACTATTAATTTCCCATTATTTAATTGTTGATTTAGTTTAAAGAAAGAACCATAAATTTATTCATATATTAACCAAATGTTAATTATTGGTTATTTTATTTACTTAAAGTATAAAATTCAGAATGTCTACAGAATTTAATCCCTGTTTTGCAGAAATTATTCTGATCGATGGCTAACAAACACTACCTGTTATTTATTTTAACCATAGCATTGCCTACTTATTTATTTGGTCAAAATGCCACTTTAAAGGGTCAGGTAACTGATGCTACAACTAAAGAAACATTAATTGGTGCCTACGTTCGTTTCGATGGATCGTCAAATGGCACTACAACCGATGTTAACGGTCAATATGCATTAACGAATCTAAAGCCGGGATTTTATAAAGTTAAGGTAACCTATATAGGTTATACTCCGTTTGAAAAGGAATTTACGCTTTCTGCAGGTCAGGTGTATATTTTAAATATATCGTTAGCAACCGGGTCCAATACATTAAAAGTAGTTAGTATACACGGGAAATTAGACAACGAAACCGAATCTGCTTCGAGGTCTAACGAAAAAAACTCCAATAATATTAAAAATGTAATAAGTGCGCAAGCCATAGCCCGCTCACCAGATATTAACGCTGCCAATGTATTGCAACGTGTATCTGGAGTTACTATACAGCGTAACGCAGGAGGCGATGATGCTTATCCCATTATCAGGGGTATTGAGCCCCGGTACAATAACACATTAATTAATGGTGTTAAAATAGCTAGTCCAGAAAGCCAATCCCGTTTTGTTTCTTTAAGTATTGTACCGTCAGAACTTTTACAGCGGATCGAAGTTAGCAAAACTTTAACTCCAGAGATGGAAGGCGACGCTATTGGCGGAACCGTTAATTTAGTATTTAAAGATGCACCCGAAAAAAGAGATATCGTTGCAACCGGATCAATAGGGTATTCGCAATTATTTATAGACCGCAAATTTACTAAATATCAAACAAAAGATATACAGAAGTATAGCCCGTCTGAATTAAATGGCCAGTCATATAATGCAACAGCTGACAACTTTTCTAGATCCAATCTGGATTTTACCCAAACAAGGGCTCTTCCTACTACAGCTTTTTCAGTGTATTATGCAGAGCGTTTCTTAAAAAGCAAGCTAGGTGTAATTATTGGTAACAATTACCAAAACCTTTATTACGGATCAAATTCTGAGGTTAATACATCCGCAGTTGATGGAAACTCAGCCGATCATAGGCCTATTATTTTACAAGATATTGTAAGGCAATACTCAACAAATCAAAAGCTTGAAAATTTTATCACGCATCTGGATTTTAAAATTAACGATAAAAATAAGATTAGTTTAGATAACGTATTACTTTATTCGCATTTAACAGAATCCGCAACGGCAAGTGATACTTCTATTGTTGGGGGTAACGGAGGGCGCACTATACCTGGTACCGGGCCGATTTCGTACGTTGCCAGATCTACAAATAACGATCAGTTGGTAGAAAATTTAAAACTTTCAGGCAATCATATCTTATCTAAACATTTCTTGTTTGACTGGACAGGCGCATATTCTGACGCTGGTGTTAGAAACCCAGACCAAGCAACTTTAAACACTACAAATGCGATAACTTACGATCCCTCAACTAAACAATTCACAACAGTGCCTACTGTTTTTGATGGCATTTCACGGATATGGCAACATAATAATGATAAAGATGTAACCGGGATCGCTAACCTAACCTATACTAAAAGCTGGGGTGAAAGTAGTTTTTTTGAATTTAAGGTTGGCGGCCTTTACAGGCATAAAAAGAGGTACAATTTTGGCGATGAATATTCACTTAACCCCAACTTATCAGGTAACCGTAAAGAAGGGTTTAACGGAATTTATAACATAACATTTAACGTATTTAATCCAAATGGTTCCGGAGGCTATAACGCTAATAATTATGATGCTTTGGAAAATGTTACAGCCTATTTTGGTCAGTTTAAATTTAGTTTTCCGATGGTGGATATTATTGGTGGTGTGCGATCAGAAACTACTTTACAGGAATACACTTTAGGTGATGATAACCCCTATACCGCTAACTCGGTTAGTAAACAGTATACAGACATTTTGCCGTCAATCGATTTCAAATTTAAATTGAGCGAAAAAACTAACCTACGGGCATCCTATTTCAAATCAATTGCAAGGCCTTCCTATTCTGACCTTATTCCGGTTCCGCAACCATCAAGCGGTGGCGAACAAATAGTGGGTAACCCTGGGTTATTACATACTACAGCTGATAGTTATGATATCAGATTTGAGCTATTTCCAAAACAAGACGAACAATTTTATGTGGGTACCTACTATAAAAAATTAACAAATCTGATTGAAACCAAAATTGGTGGCGTTAATCAAGGTCAACTTATTATAACTCCCAAAAACACAAATAACGCTACAGTAGCTGGGGTAGAGTTTGTAGCTACAAAATACATTGGCAAAATAGGCATAAGCGGTAACTATGCTTATACCTACTCCGATGTACTTGATAGGAAAATTGATCGGAATAATCCAGCTCTTGCAGAAGCGGATCGGCCATTTGAACATAGAAAGTTAAGCGGTGCTTCTATTCATGACCTAAACGTTTCGTTGTTGTACAGGGATATAAAGAATAAGATAAATTTGCAACTAGCCTATCAGTTTTTAGGCAGTACATTGGTACAGATATATGATTATACTGGTGATGATTATATACAAAAGCCGCAATCTGTGTTGGCGTTTTCCGGAGACGCTGCACTTAATAGCCATATTGTGCTGTTTGGGAAATTTAACAACCTGTTAAATACACATAAGATCATTCAACTGCACGATATAAATACTGCTAACGAGTTTACAAAAGCCACTTATCTTCTGGGCCTTCGCTATAACTATTAACATTACATCACACACTATTAAATTAAAATGAAAATGAAAAAATTTACTGTATTAGCAAGTGCTATAGCTCTAATAGCTGCCCTTGCATCATGTTCTAAAAAGGACACAACAGTTGTTACTAAACCACCGGTACCTATTTCTCACCCAATTAATTCAGATACTATTGGCGGTTTTACAAAAGGCACTCTGTTAGCTGGCAAAACATATACAGTTAACCATACTGTATTTGTAAAAACAGGCGATACATTATTGTTTCAGCCAGGTGCAAATATTATTGTAAAAAACAATTCTCAATTCTCTATTCAAGGTGTATTGCAAGTTTTAGGTACACAAGCAAGCCCAGTTAAATTTAATTCATTTGCCGGTACACCAGGTACATGGAGAGGTTTTGGCTGCGATAGTGCTCAATCTGTTACTATTAAATGGGCAGATGTAAAAAATACTGGTGGCCCAAGTGCAAAAGGCGGAACTACGGTTGCTGTTAAAGTTGCGCGACAAATACCTGTAGATATTGAAGATAGTTGGTTCTCTAATGGACAGGATGATGGTTTAGCCTTATATGCTGGTAATCTTATTATTTTAAGAAACACCATCACGTCAAGCGGGTCTAACGATGGTGAAGCAATAAATATTAAAAACGGTGCTAGTGGCATTGTTGCATATAATGTTATATACAGCCAGGCTGGTACAGGCGTAAAACTGGAAACAGCGGCTAAAGTAGTTACAGCCGAAACCAGTGTAGATGTTTATAACAATACAATAGTTTCATCTGGATGGAGAAGAGGTTCGGCTGAGCCTGGCCGTGCATTTTCTATCGGCGCAACTGCATATGGCCGTTTTTACAATAATATTATTGTAAACTGCTACCATGGTTTTGAAGTTTTTGCTGATGCAGATGTTGCTAAAACCAAATACGGCTATAATCTTTTTTACGCGTCTCAAGATGGATTATTAGATACAACTCAAAACTCCAATACTATTATAAAAATAAGAGATAACTTTTACCCTACTTCGGGTGTTGGTGTAGCGCAGGCGACAGATATTATTTCAAAATCTGTAGGAGATAAAGACCCTAAATTTAAAACTTACGACGGGATTCCGCTTTTAGTTAATGGTGCACCAAACAATAACGATTTTCACTTGCAATCAAGTTCTCCAGCCATTGGCGCAGGTATTACAACATGGGCAGGCTTAACTGGCAATATACCCACTGGTAGCGGCCCTAACAAAGACTTAGGTGCATATCCTCAAGATGGTACAGGTAACAAACACTAAAATTACAAAATATAGTATGGAGGATTTAGAGGAAACTCTAAATCCTCTTTTTTTTACCCTCTTTGCGTAAAAAAGTTTATAAATATTATTTGGATTAATTCTAAATAGTTGCTATTCTTGCACTGTTTATAATTAGTCTAAATAATAATGAATTTGAATACAATACTTTTAAAGGTTCTAGCGAGGCACATCGCAGTAATATTGTTTGTGATTATCTACTTCCAGTTACCGGGTATGGCTCAGATGGGTGTTTGCCAAATAAAAGGTATCGTAACCAGCGAAGGTAGGGTAATCCTTTCAGGTGCAACGGTTGAGATAAATCCTCAACACCAAACCAGCGTTACTGATAACAATGGTTATTTTGTTTTTAACAATATGCAACCCGGCAACTTTATAGTTAAAGTAACAATGCAAGGCTTTAAAACACTACAAAAGAATGTAAATATTTCAACTCAAAAATATGTAGATATAAGCTTTAATCTTAAACCTTCATTAAATGAATTAAATGAGGTTATAATAAAAGGGTATAAAGCCATAACAGGCATGGGGTATTTAAACGATGTACATAACGGGGTTATTTATTCGGGTAAAAAAACAGAGGTTATATTACTTGACAGCCTCAATGCCAACACCGCACAAAATAATCCCCGGCAGGTATTAGGCCGTATTCCGGGGGCTAATTATTCTGAAACTGAGGGTAGTGGTTTTCCATCAAACGGAATAGGTTTCAGGGGCCTAACACCCACCCAATCTGTTGAAACCAATACGCGGCAAAACGGCTACAACATAACTGCCGATATTTTTGGTTATCCCGAAACGTATTATCTGCCACCATTGGAAGCTGTTGAACGTATTGAAGTAACCAGAGGTGCGGCATCATTGCAATTTGGCCCCCAGTTTGGCGGCGTTATCAATTACATTATCAAACAAGCTCCAAAATACAAACCGCTTGAATTTGATATAGAACAAACCGGAGGTAGTTTTGGCTTATTCAATTCATTCACTTCTGCAGGTGGAACAATCGGCAAGTTTAACTATTATAGCTTTTTACAATACAAAAACATACAAGGCTGGCGACCCAATTCGCATGTACAACAAGTTTCGGCTTTTGTAGGTATAAACTATCTGCCTACCGAAAAATTGAAACTAAGCCTCGAATATTCTATGCTTCGTAACCGTATACAAATGCCAGGTGGTTTTGATGATGCGCAATTTAACCTTGATAGCCGTGCTTCATATCGCGCCCGTAACTGGCTTAACAGCCCTTGGAATATAATTACCGGTAAAGCGGCTTATCAATTCTCTAACAATACTAAACTTTTAATTACCTCTACCCAACAATTTAGCTCACGCAATCTGGTTTGGAAAAACGAAGATGGCGGCCCTGGTCAGTTGGATACAATCAGCACCACTACCCTGGAACCGGTTAACCGTGAGGTGCAGCGAGAACAGTTTAAGAGCACTACTAACGAAGTTCGTTTTACAGCCAACTATAATATAGGCGCTATTAAAAATACGTTAGCTACGGGGTTGCGTGCTTTTTATGGAAAAATGAACCGCATGGGTGGAGGCATTGGTACTACCGGGTCCGGCTTTGACCTCACCATTTTAGACCCTCATTACGGTTATAATTTACAATTTACAACAGTCAATATTGCTCCATTTGCCGAAAATATATTTTATTTGACAGATCGTATATCCATAACACCGGGTATTAGATTAGAGTACATCAAATCGTCTGTAAACGGCTATGTTGATACCGATAACAAAGAACTGGTAAGCAACAAAGCTAAATCGCGATATGTAACCCTCGCTGGCTTGGGAGCACAATTCCAGATTACGCCAACTGTAAATATCTACGCCAATATTTCGCAGGCTTACCGCCCCGTTACTTACGATCAGCTCACTCCATTTGGCTCTGCTGCAAAAATTGATCCTGATATGAAGGATGCATTCGGATACAATGCCGACCTGGGGGTAAGAGGATCAGTTAAGAACTATTTTAATTTTGATATAAGTGGCTTCTATTTAAGCTATAATAACCGCATAGGGCTGATTGAAAAAACAGATGGTCAAGGCCAATCCTATATTTTGCGTACAAATGTGGCAAATAGTGTACATCAAGGATTCGAGTCGTATATCGAATTGAATATAACACGTGCTTTCTTTCCAGATACGCACATTGGTGATATTAGTTTTTATAATTCATTCGCTTTTGTAGATGCCCGCTACACAACAGGCAGTTTTAAAGGTAATTACGTAGAATATGCGCCCCGAACTATTAATCGTTTAGGTATATCTTATTCCAGGAAACCTTTTTCTACTACTTTCCTCATTAGTAATACTGCGCTGTCATATAGTGATGCTGCCAATGCAATCAGCAGTACAGATCCGGCTGTGGGTTTAATTCCTGCATTCCAGGTGATGGATTGGTCGGGTAAGGTTAAGCTAAATCGTTATAACTTAAAATTCGGAGTCAATAACTTAACTGATAAACGTTATTTTACCATCCGTACTAACGAATACCCAGGCCCGGGTATAATTCCAGCCGTAGGGAGGAGTTTTTATGTGGGTATTGGGGCTAAATTTTAATAATAAACTATCTACGTTATCAAAATTAATTCTGTAACTGAAATAGTTTGAGTTCTTTCAATGGGATAGCCACTATAAATAGTATGGTATTAAACCCTTACCTTTTTTAATGTTTTAATTTTTCTAACTCCTGAAGAGTTACCTTAAATATGGTTCCGTGGCGAATACCTTTAGGCATGCTAATCTGGTCTGTTATATCAGTCCAATTTTTCAGGTCGGTTGATGTAATAGCCCCGTAACGATGTTCGCGGTAACGGTCAAAAAAAACTATCCATTTATTTCCAATTTTTAAGGTTGTTGGCCCTTCGGCCCAATAATCCCCTGTGATCTTCTCCGTTGGTTTTGAGTATGGGCCTGTTAGCTTATCGCTATAGGCTATATGCAGGTTTTTTGCAACCGGAGCCTTGGTTTCATCTTTTAAAAACATAACAAAGCGTTTACCATCTTTAACAATAGTAGCATCAATCACGCTAAAGCCCTTATCGTAAAGCAGTTTAGTGTCACTATACGTTTTAAAATCTTTAGTGGTTTGGTAGTAAATACGATGATTGTTCTTTTGCCCTTCGTAAGAGGTGTCTTTTTGTATAAAACGCCCGGGTATGGTGCTTGCCCAATATATCATATAAGTTTTGCTAATATCATCATATGTAATTTCGGGTGCCCAGCAATTTTGTGCAGTTGGTTCCTTTTCCATCACAGGTAACTGTACCTGTTCGCTCCAATGGGTCAAATCCTTTGAATTTGCGTAACCTATGCCTCTATCGGTCCAGCTATCTGTCCACACCATGTGGAATAAACCATCAGCACCACGGATAATACATGGATCACGCATTATTTTATCTTTGGATACCATTGGCCTTAAAAAAGAGCTATCCCCTTTTAATGCCGTCCACTTTAATCCGTCTAAACTATAGGCCAAATGCAAACCATCTTGCCCATTATTTTTAAAGTAACTAAACATGTATATCTCTTTTTGCTGGGCATATGTATTTATAAAGGTAAGTATACCAATAGTTACCAGTAAGATCTTTTTCATACCCTATTATTGCGCGCGTTTAATGTTGAGCTGTATATCTTGTTGTTTTGTGCCGTGAATTTTAACAAGTAAAACTTTTTTCGCACTGTCGTAATACCAACCATTTCCATTGGGCTCATTGGCTTGGTTTATTGATACACCGTTTTCTGTCACTGATACGGGCACTCCGCCATTCCAATGAATATTGGCTTTATAAGTGTGAATTTTAGGTACAAACCTCCCTTCGGGTTTGCGAATATTCAAATCAAATGCAGTATATGAATTATTAGATTTGATATGGGTTAGCGCATATTCGCCTCCTTTATATTTTACACTCAAACCATCGTCCTCATAGAGATCAAAAGATGAGGCTTTTGACGGATATATATCTAACGCGATCTCATCAACAGGTTTTTCATCCATATACTTCATTTCAGTTTGCATAGGTATTATGGCACCACCTTTAACAAAAATAGGCAGCTGATCTAATGGGGTAAGTATGTGAATATATTGTTTACCATTGTATTTAACACCCGACCAATAATCAAACCACTCCCCTTCTGGTAAATAAATGGTACGTGTTTGCGCCCCTTTTACCGTTACAGGGCATACCATCAGATCATTCCCGAACATGTATTGATCGCCAATATTATACGTATTGGGGTTATTTTGGTTAGTTAATACCAGCGCACGCATTAACGGCAAACCGGTATTGTAAGCCACAAAGGCATTGCTATAAATGTAGGGCACCAAACGGTAACGCAGTAAGTCGTACTTTTTAAAATTCTTTAAAGCCTCATCGCCATATGCCCACGGCTCTTTATACCCGGGATGATCAAAACCAAAAACCAGCGCAACGGGGCTAAAAAAGCCAAATTGTGTCCATCTGATATATAATTCAGGATCTGCCACATGCTCAAAGCCTCCCATGCAATGAGCCCAGTTTGATACACCCGAAATGCCGATATTTATACCCGCTTTAATAACGGGTGCAAAGTACTGCCATTCACTGGGCCAATCGCCGGCAAAAATATATGGATAGCGTTGTATGCCCGCATAACCCTCGCGGGTTTGGTTCATTCCGCGGAAGCCATTTAAATCCTGAAACTTTATATAAGGTGCCTTGGCGTATGCGATGGGGAATACATTATGCAATTTATTAACATCCCTGCCTTTAGGGCCAATCTTATCGCTTTCATTAGCTAAAGAACCAAATGCGCTGCCTTCGTCTGTTTTTAAAAACTTAGCTCCCAGGCTGGCAACTTTCATTACGCCGTTATCCCACCACCAGTTAACCGCTTTTTGATCAAAAAAATTAACAAACTCCCCTGGCTTTCCGTCTTCCGGATAGGTAAACCCTTTGGCTTGAGCCTGATCAAGCAAGTTAAGCTTATTGGCATTATCAAAACGGGGGCGTATATGCAGGCCAACCATTTTTATATGATTAGCATATAAACTGTCGAACATGCCTTTGGGGTCTTTAAATGTTTCGCGCCACTCAAATGTCGTTGCTCCCTTACCCCCAACTTTGCCAAATAACCTCCAGGTAGAATCGAGCCAGAGTATATCTACAGGGATCCCCATTTCGCGCATTTTTTTGAGCAGTTCAACTGGGTATTTATCTGATGTTGATTCTTCGTGACCCCATACTCCGCCGCTATAGGTGCCCATATGAAGCCCGAAACCAAACCGTGTTAACAACGGCGGCTTGCCCGTTATTGCCGTATAGCTATTTAAAATAGATGGAAAATCGGGCCCGTACATAAAGTAATAATCCAGCTCTCCATCATTGGCCTTAAACGAGTAGGTATCTGATGATGATTGTCCCATATCCCACTCGGTAGCACTTGAATTATGTAAAAATATTCCATACCCTCTGGTACTCATAAAAAACGGAACCGGGCAATAATTTGCTTCCAGGATATTGTAGGCCCCTAAAAGGTTGTCTTTACTTTTACCTCTGCCTACATTTAAGCTAACTTTTTGGTTACGCTGATCTAACATGTCCATACGTTCGCCAAAGCCAAAAAAATGTTCATCTGGCATCAGATCTTTTGTACAACTTACAGTATCACCATAATGATGTAACCCCCCATTTTGATTGCCGTTACCAACATACTCGGATGATAGTAAAATACCTTTATTAGTTGCAACAGAAATTACAAACGGTGATTTTACTATAGTTATAATTAAAGCACCGGTTTCTATTAGATATCCCACTTTAAAGTCAGTTACCTTTACAGCAACAGCAGGCCAATTGTAGTTTTCCTGCATTAAATGCTCATCAGCCTCAAATTTCCGGCTCCAGCTTGCCCTTACCCTAAAAACGGTTGGCGAACAAAACTCAATTTTGACGTCGCCATTTGTATTAGAAAAAAACAGCGTATTGCCTTCTTTTTTATAGCCGGATTTATAACTGCCTATGCCCTTTTGAGCATCAGCATTAATGCTAAATAAAAAAATAAAAACGAGAATATAGTATGTGTATTTCATTTGTATAAAACATAATCATCATTGCCAGGCATAAAGCAAACTTCGAAACAAACTATCCAGATTGCCTGACACCTTCCGCAATAACGCGTGAAAGATCTTTTTACTTCAATTTATATATCTCGCTTCCGGCTAATAAATAGCATCCCAAACCATAGTCTTCAAAATCAGGAATATTGGTGTATGATACCGGCTGACTATCTTTAGGCTCTTTACCAGTACCTTGCACGTAGCCTAAAAAACCCTCTGGGTGCAACGAGTATTTACTCATAGCGTTCCATGCTTTTGCAATAATAGGCTGATATGTTTTTTTGCTAATCAAACCCTGATTAATGCCCCATGCCATACCATAAATAAATAAAGATGTACCTGTTAACTCCTTACCGCCAAAGTGTGTGGAATCTTTTAACGATACATTCCAATAACCATCACTCCGTTGTAAGGGCGCAAGTGCCTTGGTCATTTCCAGATAGGTTTGCATATACTCCTCCCGATGAGGTGCATTTTTTGGAATGGTGCTTAACACCCGCACTAATGCGGCATACACCCATCCGTTCCCGCGCGACCAGTAGCAATTAGCTCCATTGGGCTCTTTATAAGGTGGCACAAAAGCTTTATCCCTCCACCAAAGGTGCTCTGTTGTATTGTATAAGCCCCCGCCTTCAATGGTTTTTGTGTTATTGTACATGGTGTACATATATTCAAAATATTTGGGATCATCTTTATATACCACGCCTAATTTGGCAAATACGGGCATAGCCATTTGTATAGCGTCTATCCACGTCCAATCGTTTTTTTTATCGCTGGCTATTACCAGATCCATACATTGTTTAATATTGGTGATACGCTCTGGCTTAGGGTTCATATTGTACAAATCAATATAAGTTTGGCCGCAGCATTGGTTGTCTGCATCTTTTGTATCAATGGAGTTCCTCGGCGTCCATTTATGTTTTTCACTCCAGTCGATAGCGTAATCAAGGTATTTTTTTTGCGGATCAACCTGGTACAATGCCATAAGGCCCTC
Source organism: Mucilaginibacter sp. (assembly GCA_025352225.1). Classification (GTDB taxonomy): domain Bacteria; phylum Bacteroidota; class Bacteroidia; order Sphingobacteriales; family Sphingobacteriaceae; genus Mucilaginibacter. The sequence goes on from JANXTT010000069.1 coordinate 20,155, forward strand.
ATAGTACACAGCTCTTGTCCATAATTCGCTGGTACGCGTAATAGATACCCCAGCCGCGTTTTTAACGGTTACCGTAGCTCCGGCATCAGGCCATTTTTGCATAAAGTATTGGTTAGCCACGGTCATATCGGCCAAAATTTTCTTTTTTGATGGGAGGTGTTGGGCATTAAGCGATGTAAAAGATGCTTGAATTGTTAAAACGATCAGCACGAGCCTGATGGATCCCCAAATATATTTATTCATAATTGTGTTTTTTAATTGGTATGTATGCTATAGGATAGCAAATTTTGCACTATGATAAAGTATAACATTCATATCCCCATCCTGTAGCATCCTGAGTTTAAATGTCGCAGTGTAATTACTTAACCAAAAGATAATTGTTTAACTTAAGGTTTGGCTGAGCTTTAATACCATTGATAACCATTTGCGCCCCAAGCTTTGCTCCTGCTTCTATGGTATGTGTGGCATCAGCACCGTAATACGTTGCTTTAACTTTTTCTTCACCTTCGCTATCATAATCATCACAAATAAGTTTATTAAGGTCTATGTAATAAGCTCCCGTTTGCGCTGCTGCCTCGGCGGCCCATTTGCCATAACTATCAGCATTACGATGCACCTTTCCGTCTGTCCAGCTATTTTTGGGTACGGGCGGACATACGATAACCGTAACACCTTTTGCCTTAGCCTGGGTGACAAACTGACGAATATACCATCCATAGGAGTGCACAACTTCGTTCTGCTTGGTTATCATATTAACAATTGCCACGCTCGAATCGCTGTTATTCTTTATTGTACCGCGGGCGCGGGTACTGTCATTTATAGGACTAGCATCATTGGTACCAAACTGCATAATCAGGTAATCACCAGGCTGTAGTTTAGATAAAACTTTATCCCATAAACCTTTCCTGTTCATAAATGTACGGCTACTGGTACCACCAAGGGCATCATTCTCTACATTTATTTTTGATTGATCGAAATACGATCCTATAAAATGGCCCCAGCCCCAAAGGCCCGTTGCACCTTTATTTTGCCCATCGTCACGTCCGTTTTTAACAGTCGAATCGCCGATAAGATAAAACGTTGGTTTCGACTGGTGTTTAAAAGCACTACATATACATAGTAATAGCAACAACGCTGCGAACGATAATTTAACTTTAATATTCTTCATCACTACTATATGAGAATCGTTTATTTCTTTAGATAGTTATTTAATGTAATTGCAGATTGTAATTTAAGCCCTTCCACAACAGATTCCGCATTAATGGTTGCCCCGGCTTTATTGGTATGGGTATGATCTTTACCAAAAAGTGCAAAAACCTGATCGTGAGTTAGTATATCATATTTATCCGCAGTAATACTATTTAGGTCAATAAAATAAGCACCTTCTTGTTTAGCTGCTTCGCTGGCCCATTTACCATAATCTTTATCAGCGCGCTTAATTTTACCAGCCGCATCCCAGTCCCTCCTGGGGATCATTGAGACCACGATAGGGGTTGCACCTTTGGCTTTGGCATCTTTAATAAACTTGCGGATATACCAGCCATAAGTGTGTACAATCTCTTTTGTGCCATTTGGCCATGTGAGTTCTACCGTTTCCTCACCGTTGCCATTAAGAACACCACGGTAACCCGCTTTATTGGTATCAGGTTTGGAACCTTCGTTATGGCCAAAACCCATAATTACGTAATCGCCAGGTTTAAGTAACGAATCCACTTTTCGCCAGCGGCCTTCTTTAATGAATGTGCGAGTACTGCGCCCTGCCATCGCGCTGTTGTTTACATCAATTCTGCTAAGGTCGAGGTAATCAGATATGATCGTACCCCAACCCCATAATTCCTGGTTGTTATTCCGCATGGTTGAATCACCAATAGTAAACAGGGTAGGTTTTTGCTGGTTGCGAAAAGCGGCAAAAATAGTTGTAAATATGACAAGGCTTAAAACGCTAAATTTCTTCATTTCATTTTTACTTAGTTACATCCAAGGTAATGGTACCACTTTCTAAACCAGCTACTACAGCTTTGACTGTTATTTTGCCCAAAGGTGCATTAGCTTTAATAATAGCTATACAAGTTCCGTGATATGTATGTCTTTGAGGTATTATAAAAGATTCCTGATTAGCCAACGAACCATTGTCTGTAGCTGCAATCACGCCGGCGCCAGTTATACTAAAATCAACTGTTTTGTCAGCTAGAGGGCACGGAACACCGTTGGCATCTACTATCGTAGCGGTAACGTACGATACATCGTCCCAGTTATTGGCAATTTTTGACCTGTCGGTCGTCAATATAACTTTAGCGGGCTCACCAGCGGTTTTAAGTTCTTCTACCACCACATCCTGACCTTTGTTACGGCCAACCGCTTTAATGGTACCTTTCTCAAACGTTACGGCCCAGTCACGGGGAGTATCACCAGCCGGGCGTGGTTTAACACCTAACGATTTTCCATTTAAAAACAATTCAACCTCCTCACAATTACTGTAAACAGATACGCGGGCATCATCATAAGTATCAAAATCAGTGGGCGTCCAATCGGCTACAACGGGGCCCACACCAGCATTTTCTTGCTTACGCACGATGTGTACCACAGGCTTGTCGGCCCACCAACTTTGACGTTGTGAGGTTAATGGCCTCCAACCGCCCGTCCGATCCAATAAGCCCTGGCCATTTACAACATTGGGCCAATCGGCCTCTCCAAGATAATCAATACCAGTCCATAAAAACTGTCCGGACATAAAAGGGTTATCGCGCAGGGCAAGCCATGCCTGCAGCGTGTGGCCATTCTCTGTACCAATTACTTTCCAGTTTGGGTGAGCATTATGGGCGGCAACTAATTCATTTTCGCGATAGTTCTGACCAACAACATCCATCATGTTTGCGAAACCGTTATCGTAAACTTTTGAGATCCCGGGGCGGAATAACGCCATTGTAACCGGCCTGGACGGATCGTATTGATGCACCAGGTTTTGCATGTCTCGATATTTTTTAAATCCGATTGAATCGCCCAGATTATCATGTATCTCGTTTCCAATACTGTAAATAACAACTGATGGATGATTCCTGTCGCGTATTACCATGTCGCGGGTATCCTTATCCCACCAATCTTTAAAATATTGGCCATAACCGTTTTCCGCGTGTTGCTTTTTAGCTTCCCAGGTATCCAGGTTTTCGTCCATTACTAAAAAACCCATCCTGTCGCATAGGTCCAAAAACTCCGGAGCCACCGGGTTGTGTGAGGTACGAATGCCATTGGCACCAATTTGCTTTAAAAGTTCCAAACGGCGTTGCCATACGCTCAAAGGTACAGCGGCACCTACTGCTCCCCCATCATGATGTAAACAAACACCTTTAATAAGCACTTTTTTTCCGTTCAGTAAAAAACCTTGGGCAGCATCGAATTTAATATCCCGGATACCGAACGGGGTAACCTGGTCATCAACAACCTTGTTATCTGATACAACTTTACTTATGGCGTTATACATTACCGGTTTATCTGAATCCCATAGTTGGGGATCGTTTACAGTAATATCCTGCTCAATAGTAACCGTTTGACCAGAAGGAATACTTTGACTGCCACTCTCTGAAGATGCTGCCTGTTTACCATCAGCACCTAGCAAGCTGGTTTGTATTACCACATTCTTAACATCGTGCGCTTGGTTAAATACTGTTGTTTTTACATGTACAGTAGCTTTTTGCGCACTAACTTTTGGCGTTGTTACGTATACACCCCAGGTATCAATATGTACTGAATTGGTTACAATTAAATGCACATGGCGGTAAATACCTGCACCTGTATAATAACGTGAGGCAGGTTGCAGGCTGTTATCGGCCCTAACGGAAATAATATTTGTTTTGCCTTTACCAAAATTTAAATGGTTTGTTAATTCATAATTGAAACTAATATATCCGTAAGGGCGTTTACCTAAATGAAATCCATTTACCCAAACATCACTATTAGCCATTACACCATCAAACTGAATAAAAACACGTTTTTGCGCATCAGCATCATCTAATATAAAATGCTTGCGATAAAACCCCACACCCGATGGTAGGAAGCCACCGCCCCGCCCCGAAGGTGCATTGTGATCAACCGTTCCCAGCGCGCTCCAATCATGCGGTACATTGACTTTTTTCCATTTCGAATCGTCAAATAACGTCTTTTCAGCACCACTGGCATCGCTTTGAATGAATAACCAGTTACTGTCAAACAATGTATTACTGCGCAAATTAACAGTTTGGCCTTTAGCGCAAAAAGCGGATAAGGCTAGTAAGCCAAAACTTAGGTGTTTTATATATTTCAACATTGGGATATAGGTTATATGCAATTCAAATTTATTGTTTATTCACTAATACGATATTGGGCTTAGGTGGTGTTTTCATACCATATCCTAAATAAAAGCCAGTATGCGGGGGTTGGTTATAACCCACATTTTGCCATGCTACACTTAGGCGATATTGCGGATCGTGCATTAAAGTATAAAAACGATGCGTTGTAGGTATAGTTGTGGTATAGATCCTCAGGTTTTGATTATCGGTGGTACGTTCTACCAACTCCTCGCGCCAGTCGCCTAAAATATCGGCACTTAAAGCCGGTGTGGATTTGGTGCCGTTATTTGATGTGCACCCTTCGGCTGTAAATATAACTCCGGTTCCGTACTTAGTTATTTTATTACCATCCAATAGCTGGCGTGTAAGCTCACCATCCCACCAGCTTAAAAAATTGATCTGACTCGGCCTTTTACCTACTACATTTCCTTTCATATCATACAAATCTGGCGAAGTATTCCACCACATTTGTGCGCCTTTAAGTCCGGGTACAATATTTTCGGCAACGCCTCTGCCAACATCTACATCTTGTTCGCTTTTGTATATTATCTCACCGGTACGGGCATTATAAACAGCAGCGCCCCAGCCTTTGGTTCCACCGGCCATTTCATGTATTCCGAACACCAGTTTATCTGGATTTTCGGGATCCAGATATCCAACATGTATAGCATCACCATGGCGCAAGCCAGTTGAATAACGGCCAGTTCCGTTACTATTAACTACCATTGATCCAAAGATGATCTCATCCTTACCATCTCCATCAACATCGGTAACCGAAAGCCCATGATAGCCCATCCCCGAAAAGGGGTTTTTAGCATCTTTAGAATCAAATACCCAACGTGAGGTTAATTTTTTATGATCCCTAAAATCCCAGGCAGCCAATACGCTCCGTCCATAGTATCCACGCGTCATTACTACACTAGGGTGGATACCGTCGAGATAAGCCACACAGGCTAAAAAACGATCCGATCGATTACCAAAATTATCATGGCCGCCATTGCCACCTACTCCATCCCAGGCACCCTGATCGCCCCGGCCCGGTAAATAATCTGTGGTCGCTAAAGCGGCTCCGGTTTGCCCATCAAAAACTGTAAAATATTCGGGGCCTTTGTTAATGCGCCCATATTGCTGACCGCTAGTGGGGTCACGGTTAACATAATCTTTTGTCGAATCGCCAATTACTTTGCCAACACCATCAATGGTACCATCGGCAGTTTTACAGGCAATTTCGGCACGGCCGTCGCCATCAAGGTCGTATACCATAAACTGGGTGTAATGCGCGCCTTCACGGATGTTTTTGCCTAGTTTAATGGTCCACATTAAGGTGCCATCAAGCTTATAAGCCTGTAATATTGGAGGGTCGGTTATCCCGGCCTGCGAATTATCCCGCCCACGGCCAGCCATATGCACAACCAGTTCGTATTCGCCATCGCCGTCCAAATCACCCGGCGACACGTCATTTGGCGTATAACCCGGAGGCGTTTGCAAGTGAATATTAATATATTGCCTTACATCTGCTTTGGCAGGAAGCACCCAGGGCTTACTTGCCGCTTGTTCGCTGCCGTTTAACACGGGTTTTACAAAATATGCATTAGGCTCATCAAAATTTATTTTCGAATCAACATAGTTTGTACTATTGGTAATTGGTGTGCCGTTCAATTTAACAGGAACGCCATTACCTGTTTTACGGTATAAATTAAAACCAATACTTTCTGGATCTGTGCCCAGCATGCGCCAGCTTACAAATACAGAATCTGTTGTTTTACGCATAGCCACTACCCCACGCCCCAAATTCTCCATTTGGCGTTGCGAGTAACTTTGGCTGGCAACTAATGATAGCAGCAATAAAATAAGCGTTGATCTATTGTAAAGTTTATTTCTCATTTTTATATTAATGGTCTTATTATATTTTAGTTAACGGCGTTTAGTATTTCAAACCGAGCACATGCTTTATATATTGTTATTGGTAACTGGTTCACTTATGTCTTGATTTTATTTTTTATTCTTTGGTTTTAATTCGTCAGGGCTATCTTTTGTGTAGGTGGTGAATCTTTCTTTAGATCCGGTTTCAAAAACATCTTTTACAACGGCCAGGTCTACACTATAAGCTGGGTTAAATTTATCCGATCGCATATACTTCTGTAAGCTATAATATAATTGTCTTGAGGCTGGCTTGGTATTATCAATATCTGGCGAGAGATCAGCACTGGAAACGATCAGTTTACCCTTGCTTACCCTGGCCTCGTATATCAAAGCCAGGCGGCGGTTTAAGAACCAGGTATCAATGGGCTGCAAAATAGGTCTAAACCCTTTCGGGAAATCTTCCAGTATCATTGGTTGAGCCTTGTTTAGTACATCCCACCACTGCAAATCACTATGGTAACTTGTAGGGAAACTGGCAAAGGCCTCGCTTGTTGGATCGCATAAAATACCCAAAGTATGCGGTGGGCGCATTTTAAACCATGAAGTATTCCAAAACACGGGCGATAGTGTTTGTATTACCTCTTTGCCTTTTATAACTTTTCCGGCGGCGTTTAAAAACACTTTACCACCATTATTTAAAATATCTTCCGCCTTTTTGTCTAATGATGTGCAATAATATATGCCATCCTTTTCCAGTTCAGGCAGCTTTTCAGGATAGACCCAAAAATTCCAGTCGTTGGCAAAATCGGTGTTTTCAATCGCTAATTCAAGGTTTAGTTTAGATGCTGCAGTAATACCGTTTAATGGCCATGTAATAGCACCCACCGGCAGGCAATTGCCAATATCATAATCTTTAGCGGCAAAGCTGCCATTAGCTAATACTGCGCCTTTGCTATCCCTTATCTTCCAAATGATGGTAGCGTTTCTTAATTTTGAAAAACCATAGTTAAATAGCTCTGCATCAGCTTTAAAAGTTTCATTATTGGTATAAACAAACTTAGAGATCCTTGTTAACGGAACTGTAGTATTGCAAAAGCGCGAAAATTGTTTCGGTGTAACGTACCCCTTCTCATTCCAGAAAGCATTTAACAAACCTATTAACGCGGTGCCCTGACCGGGATAATCATTCAATGATAATAATTGAAAACCAGCGTAGCCCGGCGACCGTAAAGCCTTTTCGATCTCATTTTTATAGCAAATAGCTTGTAACTTACCGGACGCCATCATGAACTGTTGGGCTTGGTCGCCCATACCGCGGTCGCTCAGGTCTTCCTGAAACAGTTCAAAGTTTTTGGCCCGATATACCCCCGTATATTTATTTATTTCTTTAAAATCTGGAAATACGCACCATTGCCCCATCTCGTGTACCACAAACGGCACCTTAAATTCTTTGTCAGCATCGTAGTTTGACATCGTTTCGGGCGCGCTATTCCAAGTTAAGCCCCGAGCATTATTACCTGCCCTAACCATATATTCGTTATTAGGAATTATGGGCCAACTACCTCCTACCGATGCCCCGGTATACAAACGGCGGTTATCCTTAGCCTTCCAGTAATTGACAAATTTGGTAAGATACTCTACTTGCCTGCCGCGCGGCTCATTACCATATGCCATCATACAAAACGAAGCATGGTTACCATATACGGTACAAATACGGTTAGTTTCATCATATATAAACTGATCAATAGGTTTACCATCGCCAATTGATGTGCCGTGATTTGCCCAACTTGGCCCCTCAATGTGCAGGTAAAACCCAGCTTTATCGGCAGCAATAAAAGCAGCCTCGGGCGGGCACCAGGAGTGGAAGCGCATATGATTTAAACCGTGAGCCCTGCAAATTCGGAAAATACGACTCCACGCCGGAACATCCATTGCAGCGTACCCGGTAAGCGGGAACTCGCAATTGTTTACGGTACCCCGTAAAAAAACCGGGCGTCCATTAATTTCAAAATGCTTATCTACAGCCTTAAACTCACGCATGCCAAATTGGATCTGCTCTTCGTCGCTTTGCGTACCAGTTACAAGCTTAGCAGTTAGCATATACAACGCCGGGTTAAATTCGTCCCAGGTTAAAATTTTACTGCCCATAGGCAAGTCGGCATTTAGTTCTGTAGTTCCATTGCCAAGTTGTACATTTTTAGTAATGGCTAATACTTGTATAATCTGCGGTGTATTGAAACTTTTAGCGGATAATATTACCTTAGCAAGAGCTATAGATTTACTGGATAGTCCATCATTATTGATTAACATTTTAATGTGGGCAACTTTATTTTTAAGATCAGGATAAACCTGCAGATCCTTAAAATAGTAAACCAAACTTTTTATCAATTCAATTTTGCCAACTACACCGTTCCAGTTACCCTGCGTATGGTCTGTTAAGCTATGCGAATCCTGGCCAACATTAATTTCTTTAACGCGGTTATCAATGCGTAAAGTAATGGTATGTTTTCCGGGGGTAATACGTGATGTGAGATCAAAAACCTGCGCTACAACCATTGTGTTTTGCATACCAACTTCGTTATCATCTACCCAAACACGGGTTTCGGTATGCGCACGTTCCAGGTTAAGCAAAACACGCTGACCTTTCCATGATTGAGGTATGATCACCTCTTTTTGGTACCATGCCGCACCTGTATAATGTTTAGCTGGGGTTAACCAAAATGGCACTTTAATGTTTCCAGGCTGGCGGTATTTGGCCATACGCGGGTTATAATACCATGAACTATCATAAATGCTACCCGTCCATTTGGTTTTCAGAGTAATACAGTTCCCTTTTCCGTTTTCGGCCATTGAGCCCGGCAGCTTGATCTGATCGTCCAGCACAGTATTAAACCACTTTTCTGTAACACCTTTATCTAAAGAGTCTATTTTAAATTTCCACTCGCCTTGTAGCGATATAATATGCTCATTAACATTATTAAATGCTGATAACAACATTGTTACCCAAAAAGCGAGTAAAAAGCAAGCAAAAATCCGGTTAAATGATGTTCTCATTAGTGCGTACAAGTAATATTTATAATGGTTAAACCTGCTTATATTTTATATAAAAATGCTTCAATACAATTGAAATCATTGATAATGAACAATAAAAACTGTTTGGCCCATACATATTTTATAATTGGTATTTAAACAAAATAGCGATTTGTTTAATGTTTGATCTATTTTAGGTAATATGTTTGGTTTGGGCAACCTGTGGTGTCCTGCCTTATGGCTAATGACCGAAGTTATAAATTGTTTAAAGTTTAAGTCATCTGCAATTTTGGCAATCGAAATTATCAAATCCATTCAAATATCTATTTACCTTATTTCATAAAAAACGAGGTCTGATAAGCATTCTAAAGATAAATTACAAAGATACGCCTTGTACGTCTTTTATACTCACTTTACCCGCGTCTTTTCCGGTTATGGATGTTTTATCAAATGTCCAGTCTTTAGCGTATTGAATATCACCGGCTGATACCCCTTCAATAATAACATTGCTAAAATGGAATCCAATTAAAGGATGGCCTTCCATGCCGATGGCATTAATAGCTTTTTTTGCACCCTTAATGGTAATATTTGATATATAAATATCTTTAAAGGTCGGAATACCTTTTTCGGCAGGTTCAACTTTGGTTAGGAGCTTAGCCCAGTGCGGCGGAATATTATTTATATTATAGCCATCGGGCAGTTTGGAGTAACTATAAGCCGGGTTCCAGTTCATGGTAATCTGGATAGCGTTACCAACGTTGTTCATCGTAATATTTTGAAAGTGAATGTCTTCTACAACGCCTCCCCTGGTAATTGCCGATTTTATATTTAAGCCATTACCAGTGCCATTACCCGAAAGATTTGTAGCAATGACATGCCTTATGCCCCCTGCGGTTTCGCTGCCTAATGTTAACAAGCCACCGCCAGCTCTAGATAAGCAATTGCGGATCAATACATATTCTGTTGGTCGGTTAACCCTTTGTCCATCCCAATCACGACCCGACTTTAGGCAAAAATCATCATCATTACAATCAATATCGCAATTCTGGATCAGCACATATGTTGATGAATCAACATCGATGCCATCTGTACTGGGGCCATGCCCGGCAATATTGTTGCGTATAATTACACCATCAACGGTTACATATTTGGAATATAATACCTGCACCGTCCAAAACCCTGCCTGTTGGAGTGTAATGGTTTTTAGTGTTACATTGCTTGATCCAGATATTAATATGGTACGCGGGCGCTTGGCATCATAATCAACTATCCAGCGCAACCCTCTGGGTTCGTAATCTTTACGCATACTCCAGTATTTATTCCAAAATATTTTACCTTGTGCATTAATAATACCCTCGCCTGTAATGGCTACCTCTCCCTGATCTATTATATTGATCAATGCAGTCGGCCATTTCATTTCGATACCAGCAATGCGGGTATCGATTTCGGGATAGTCATCAATGTTTTGGCTGCCCATTAACTCAACGCCTTTATCAATTTGCAGATTTACGTTCTTTTTTAAAAATATAGAACCCGTTAAATATTTGCCTGGTGCAAAACTTACTATCCCGCCACCCTTTGCAGCGCATGCATCAATAGCTTTTTGTATCGCTTTAGTATTTAACGTAACCCCATTATTAATGGCGCCGTATTCACTAACTTTAAATAAACTTGTTTTATTGGGCAAATGATGAGCACCTACTTGTTTCACCCAGGCAGGGTTGGCGTTATTGTTTTGAGCATATAACTTTGTGTTATATAATTGAATTACAAATACTATAATGAATAAAAGATTAAGTCTTTTCATTTTATTAATTTAATGCAGGGTTAAGAGTAAACCACCTATATAGAAAAACTACCCTTAAAAAGACATTGTTATATAATGTTACTTTTAAGGGTAGTTCTGTAAGTGTTTTTAAACCTTTGGTTAATTTAATTCAGTGTTTGTTTATATATTATTACCATTTAAATGGCAAGTAATAGTTACCACTCATTAATTTTGCCTGAGCTGCACTGGCGGCTGCCCCATAACCATCTTTACTTAGTTTATCATAAACTTTATTTGCTATAAAGGATGGATCGTTACGGCGCAGGGCAATACGTAGCAAGTCGGGCCAACGATAGCCTTCGTAGGCTAATTCCAGAGCCGATTCCAAAATTAACTTATCTTCCAACCCCTGCATATCCGCGTAAGCACTTGCCGGATACGGTGTTAAGAATGCATTATTGCGTATGCCAACATTTTGTGACCAATCCGCATTATAAAATGGATATGGGGCGCGGCCATTTCGGGCATCAAAATCATATGGCGGCGTATCAAACGTTTGCTGATTATTGGTTACATCCTTGTTAGTGGTATTAGGACTATTAAAAGCGGGAAGATCATGATCAAAAACATTAATGATGCCATAATTTAATAAAGCGTATGCCAATTTGCTTCTTCCATCGCGGTTAGCGGCCTCAGCAAAGTGCAAATGACAGGCACTGGCACGCATTAAAAACCATTTACCAAATTTATGTGCTATGGTTCCATCCTGATATATGTACAGATTTTTCATAATTACGTTTTGGCCATTTATAGTATGATAAGTTTCGCGCCCACGTTCGTCATAAGGGAAACCGTTTAGCTGTACCTGACTATTCCAGTAACCAATTGCAGTTTGAGAAGGCTGTACCAACCACCTGCCACCCTGATTGGAGAAAAGATCAACAAATGGATCTTGTGGTTGAAAACTCGAATCGAATATCATCTGCCACATCCATTCGGCCTCAAATGGTGCTCCGGAATTAAAACTAGCATCCTGGCTCTGAGTTCTGGCAAAATTTGCCTGCCAACCCGCAGTATTACTTGCTACTAAAGCATTAATATCCTGAGATCTATTACCAAGATACGAAATAGGTGTAAGCTGGCCAGAAACTCTTAAAATCTTAAAGTTATTAACGCCAGATGATTGGGTATTCCATAAATACTCTAGTGCTGCCCGGTAACTTGTAGCGGCAGAAGTATAATTATTTTGCCATAAATATAAATCTCCCAATAAAAATTGTTTGTTAATAAAAAAGAATTTGGTGTTATAGCCATCAATAAGCGTAACTAATGATGAACTTGCACCGCTTGTTAATGTTGAAGCTGCGGCATATGGATCAAGATATGGGAGCTGGGCAACAGAGGTTACAAGTTTATCTAATAATTGATTAAATGTTAGAAGCGGGAACTTAGATTGGTCTTTTAAAGCGTTTACGTCAGAAATAGGATCGGTTACATATGGAACTGAGCCGAAATGTATACCCAGTTGGAGATAAACCCACGCCCGCACACAGGCAACATCGGCATACCGCTGATTATAATCACTTTCAGTAATTTTATTACTGGCACGCATTTTATCAAAATTGCTCATCACATCATTACAGTTAAGTATGATATTGAACATTGGCCGGGGATCTGCCCATGGATTGTTTGCTGAAACATTATGCTGGCTAATTTCAATGAGGTTTTTATCCGAATTAGGTGTAATATCCATTAAATCTCCCCTTAATTCATTTAATATCACATATTGCTCGGCAATGCCTAACAGCTTACCATATATACCCAGCACGGCTGAGTTAGCATCGTATACGTTTTGAAAATTGTTTGCAACATCAACCGCTGATTTGGGTGGAATGTCAAAAAGTTTTTTACATGAAAACATAATAGACGCAAGCGCTACTAATGTCATTATTGCTATTTTGCTTAAAATATTTTTTTTCATTATCATATCAATTAACACAATATCTTATTCAATTATAAACTAATACGCACACCCAATTGTACAGATCTGAATTGTGGTTCTAAACCGGTATCAATTCCTTGTGTAAAAACACTTTCAGTAGCACTAAATTCGGGATCGTAGCCAAGGTATTTAGTAAAAGTAAGGAGGTTGTTCCCTGTTGCGTAAAGTTTAATAGCTTTTATATTAGCTTTACCCTTAATGGGTAAATTATACGTTGCTGAAATGGTTCTTAAACGAATATATGACCCATCTTCAATCCAACGGTCAGAAAATCGCGAATTAGTCATCGGATCTCCATAAGTGGCTTTGGGTACATTAGTTAATTGCCCATCTACTTTCCAACGGTTTAATACATCTAGTGTTTGATTTTGAAATCCCTTTTGTGACTCTAGCTGTTGCCTGGTATAGTTAAATATCTGGTTACCTTTACTAAAGGTAAATAAAGCACTAAATGTTACTCTTTTATAAGTAAGTGTTGAATTTATACCGCCCGTAAACTCAGGGTTTGGATTACCTATTACTTGCTGATCATTCTGATCGATAATACCGTCGCCATTTACATCAACAAACCTTACATCGCCACCATGTGGTTGTGATAATAAGCCATTAGGCTGAACTTCTTTAATACCGGAAGCTAAAGCCTCGGCATCTGATCTGTAAACCCCATTTGTTTTATAACCATAAAATACATTTGCTGGTAAGCCTACCTGTGTTAGTATACTCGCACCTGCATATTTTGTTATCATACTATTATTAGGAATTTTTGTGATTTTGTTCTGGTATTTTGAGATGTTCATACCAACGTCCCATTTAAATCTGGTATGATTAATAATTCTACCGCTTGCAGATACTTCAATGCCTTGCGTGCGCATTCCACCACTATTTGTTACGGCATAGTTAAAACCGGCATATGCGGGTTGTGGTTCATATATTAACATGTTAGATGTATTGTTTTGATAAACATCAACATTTAACGTTAAACGCTCATTTAATAATGATGCATCTAAACCTATATCGGCTTTTTTATTAGTTTCCCATTGAAGCTGTGAGTTACCAATATTGCCTCGTATTAAACCTTGTTGGCCAACTAAGTTTTGCGATACATAGTATTGCCTTGCTGCATAGTTACCTACATCATCATTACCAGTAAGCCCATAACTGGCTCTTAATTTTAAGAGTTCAATAAAATTAACATTTGACATAAACGGCTCTGATGATATTAACCATGCAGCCGAAACTGATGGAAGTACGGCCAGTTTAACACCATTAATTGTTAAAGCATTGGGTATATTTGTTCCAAACCTTGATGACCCATCCACAGACGTATTAAATGAGAAGAAATATTTATTTAGTAATTGATAATCTAAACCTAAATAGGTATTTAACCAATTCCATTCACCAGTTTCGCCACTTGAGGCCCGTAAGGCTGAAACCCCGTAAGTAACATCGATAAATTGATCAGTAGCTGAATTATACCCCCTATCCACATTATTATTACTTACACTGGTTTGAAACCGGGTTCCAATATTAGCGTTTATATGGTGTATACGATTGAATGTTCTGTCGTAACTAAAATGAGTATCGTTGAATAAACTATATAAACGCTGCACCTGGCTACCCAAACGGCTGTATACTATAGCATTTTTTCCATTTATGGTCGGTGTTCCAATCGTGTCTGGCTGAACACCAGAGCGAGGCAAAAAAGTATTTTCTCTTACCTTATCATAAGTAACTCCCATTTGTGATTGCAGAGTTGCATATCTATTAAACAGGTATTTAAAATTAATAGCACCGAAAAAGCGATAGCTTTTGGCAATATTTTGTGCTGTATCTACCACTGTTGCCGGGTTACCAATGTTAAATACATCAAGATTTTCATTATTTGGTGATTCTGTTCCCTGAGCGTTAACTTGTTTTACACGTTCAAACGGTGCCTTAACCTGACTTAAAAAAATCGGATTTGATTTTGGAGAAATACCCTGATCAAACATTTTTTGTTCATTGTAATTAAAAGAAAGATTTGCGTTTATTGAAAACTGTTTGGTTAGATTTAAATCAGCGTTAAAACGGGTGCCATATTTTGAGTTATTGCTGCCTTTAGTAATACCGCCCTCATTACCCAGGTTAAGGGATAATGCATACTTTGCAATATTATCTCCACCTGATACCCTTAAATAATAATTTTGATTAAAACTATTTTTAAATACTTGTTTTTGCCAATCGGTATTGTTGTGGTAACTGTAATAACTACCACTATTAACATTATCGTTCATATATGGCAAAGCCTGTATTTGCCCATCACTTGAACCACTTGATTTCAGTAGATCAGATAAATAAACTCTATAATCTGATGCTTGCAGAAGTGGCAAATCAGCGGGCCGCAAATTAAAGCCCGTGTAAATTCCAAAATCAATTTTAGTTGCTAAATCATTAGTATGGCCGGTTGTTATTAAAATTACACCATTAGCTCCTTTGGTACCGTAGCTAGAAGCAGCGGCATCCTTAATAATTGTATAACTATCAATATCGTTAAAATCAATATTATCTAATGGATTGTTATAGTGGCCACCTACAAGTGAATTGCCGTAATGCGCATTATCATAGATCATACCGTCTACAACAACAAGCGGTTTATTGGTTGCATATAACGAGGAGTATCCACGCAAAAACAGATCAGCTCCAATATTTGGCGTACCGGACCGCCTAATTGTATTTATACCAGCAACGCGTCCTTGTAAATAAGAGTCTGCTGTTTCGTTTGACGTTTCCCAGCCACCTTGTAAACTAACGGTTGATACCGCTTTACTTAATCGGTTGATAGGCATTTGGCCATATATGGTATTGGCTATACTATATACGGAAACAAATCCGTCTTCATATAAACTGGTTGATACATTTTTACGCCCTTTCAAGGCAATCTCTTTGGACTGGTACCCTGCGCCAGAAACTGTTAAAATTTCGGAGTAAGAAGGTACTTTAATTGAAAAACCTCCTTTATCATCAGTAATTGCGGCCGAATATTCGGAAACGCTAATATTAATACCAGCAATTGGTTTACCCGTTGCAGCATCAGTTATTGTTCCTGTAGCTGTTAAACCACTATCCGTATTTTTAGTACCAACCGACGGTTTGGCCGGTGCATTAACTGTACTGTCTGTTTGCTGTGCCGAAACTGCGAATGACCACAGTATCAGGGCAGAAAACAGGGTTAATATTTTTAATAATTTAGTAAATATATTCATATGGTTAGGGTATAAATCATTATTGTAAAACAGGAACCAGTTTAAGATAATCAAGTGTTATACTATTCAAACCTTTTGTGTTTGTGGTATTATCATTAACAACAAATGCCGAAGCACGTGTATATTGGTTTACATTAAGTGTACCAAGATAAACTTCGCTGTAATTAAGCGGTAGTACCGAAAAATAGGGATTTGCTGATTGTACCACATAAATACCATTTGCATCTGGGAAACCAAAATCAACACGCTCACGGAATGTTGTAGCGGTGGTGTTTATCGCCCGGCAATAGTATTTATAACTGATTGAATTTAGAACTGTATTATATCTCACATAAAAGCCTATTGGCAATGTACCATTCGAACCAAAACCATCAATAAGTATATCATTAAATGGAACCCCGTTCTGATCAACTCTATTCCGGGTATATATATCTCCAAAAAAACTATTAGATGAAAACGCGGTTGGTTTTTCTCCCTGGATAACTATAGGCGGGAATTTATCTTGCAACCTAAAATTTATACCACTAATATTGTTATTGGCACCTATCACATATACTATACCGTTACTGGCTTTATATGATGATAATATAGCGATTTTATTAATAGGCACTTTTACATTAAATGGAGATAAAAGCGTATCGGGTAAGTTATTTGGTGTATATAGGCCGGGTAACGCTAAATCTTTTGTTACACTAAAATTGGTAAGGTTGGCACTTGCAACCGGATCGTTTGTTTTAAAATATTTTGATACCTTATTTGTTTCACTATTAAACGCGTCATCAGACAATACAAAATAAGTATACTGGTTATCTTCGCTTTTAAGGTTTTGGGTATTGTCAAGATAGTGGTTTAAAGTATCAATACCCGAATTGGGATCATAAACAGGTTTACCCGTTAAGGGATCAATACTTAATACTGTAGCTCTGGTTGAATCCTGATGAGGATAATTTTGACTTAATAAATATGCTTTTTGATTAAGGCCAACCGAAGTTAATCTCTTTACATAATCCCAAATATTTAATTTGGGTAAAATACCTTGATCAATTACATGTATAATACCATTTGACACATAATTATCGGCTTGTAAAATATTAGCCTCCTCAAATGTATTTTTTGTAAAAGTTGCACTTTTACCATTAAGCATTTTAACCCTTAGTGATGGCTGGGGCATGCTGGTAGTATATGACTGAAAAGAAATATGATTACCAATAAAGCTTTTCAGTTTTGTAGTATCAGTTAAAACCGTTGGATCAATAGCTTGTGCGGCTTGGATAGCTGCATTATTGGGTGCCCATATTGTAAATGTTTTTGAAGAAGATATAACTTTATCATAACCCGTTTTAACCAGGTATTGGCTAAACATACTCAAGTTAGGATTTTGGTTGATTTGTGCCAACAAATTTATATTTAAAGCCGGATCCGTTATTACATTATGCTTATCCCACTGGTTTTTGCACGATGTAATAACAACTGCAATAAGCATAAGTAAAATGATGTATTTATTGCCTTTGTTATTCATTACCATATTGTTTATTATTTACTTATCTGTTAAACCTTTATCAGGCTATGCCCGGTAAAGCTACTTTATAGTGTTATATAGTATTTAGTATGGAAGTACAACTGTAGTTCCGTCTTTTTTAAATCTGGGTTGCTCCTGATCCTGGGTTGTTGGTATAAAGTGGAACATATCAATAGGGAGCGGGTTATTGTCATTGTTAGCCCCTCCTATTGCTTTCATCCTTAAATAATGCCTGTCTGTAGTTATAACATTCACTACACCCAATAAATAACCAACTTGTTTATTAGAAGTAATGGGCAAGTCGGCCGCGTATCTTTTATACCCTTTTGATTCCAAAACAGGGCCTGGATCTGTTGAGTTAGGTATAGTTGTTGTTGAAAACTTGGGTATTACATTTTGAAGTACCTGTTCCACGCCATCACCACCATCAAAGAAGAACTGGGCACCCGCGTTTGTAGCGTTACCACCAAAACATATCCATACCTTATATTTACCTTTTACTATAGTGGGGGTATGCCACATTACCTGACCAAATGCTCCACCCGTTCTAAATTGGAATAAACCAAGAAAATCATTCCAATAATAAGCAGAAGCATCGGTAGTTGATACGCAGGTATATTGGATGTTGCCATTGTTAGTTCCGGTTCCACTTGCAATGGCAGACTCTGCGCCTGGATACGGGAGTTGGAAATTTTTACCCGGCCTGCGGAACGTACTCGTATTAGCACGGAACTCTGGTATATCGGCAACATCCCAGTATAAAGGCTGTGCAAGGCGTACTTTAATTTTATAATTAGCAAGTACAGCATGCAGCACACCGTTAGTCGCGGTAATATTACTATTTGCCCGGTCAACAGGGATTCCAGGTTCTAAAACTCCATTAAAGGTATCGTTATTAATTAATATGGTCTGCCCTAGCAGCACATCAGATATTACGTCTGTTGGAGACAATGTATGATGTGAACCAGTACTGATTATATCTGTTAAATAAGAGTTTTCGGGTACAATATGGTAAGCAACATACAAATACAAGCTATCGTTTGGATTCATCGGGTTGCCTGTTGTTGAATATTTAGCTTTAAGCGAGTTAAAATCAGGGAATCCGGCTGCTATAATTGCAGAATCAGGCACTATAAATGCGGTGAGATATTTTCTTTTGGGATTTGTTGCGTTTATTGGCAATACATTTAATGTATCATACAATCCAGTTGCTTTTAAAGCCTGTGAGAAAATTGAATATTTAGGGTTATTCTGAATTAGTTGTGCCAGTGTTAAGGTAGCTGGCCGCAAAACATGATCAATAACATGTACAATACCATTGCCTAAAAAAATATTAGTTTGTACAACCAGTGCCTGGTTATTATTAATAGTGTAACTCGACACCCCATTAACATTAGTTGCGCCTGTAAGCAAATACTGCCCATACAATGTAGGTGTTGGTAATTTAGAATCTTTGAAGTTTCCTGTTGATAGTGTATCCAATATAATGTGATATTGCGCCATCTGTTTTAAGGTATCTATATTTACATCGGCAATTGATGTTTTACCCATACCCTTAAGGTACAAGTTGATAGCATCGTTATTGGGTGCAAAAACAGTATAGGCACCATAGGCTCCCAAGAATCCAGCATAACCTGTTTTTTCCAATATTTGGTCGAACAAAGAAAACTGAGTAGGATTAGTTTCAAAATACTGTGTAATGTTTAAACCAGTATTTATAGGAACTATTGGGTAAATTACTTTTTTACAACTACTAAAGTAAGTAGTTAGCAACATACAAACGGCTAACATCAATAGCAGGTTATTTTTAATAATAATCTTTTTCATAATTAAGCTTTTACTAATTATTTATAAAATGGATTTTGCACAAGATTAGGGTCATATTGTATCTCGGTAAAATAAATAGGCAAATACAGGAAATTCTTATCTCTAAATTGCGCGATCAATTTTTGTTGAAATTGTGGTGATACTGTTGCAGCCACTGCATTAGTTAAAATAGAAAGATTGTTAGGATAATTTCTTTTAGCGTTACGTAAAAGATCATACCATCTTTTTCCTTCGAACATAAATTCGCGGTTACGTTCGTGCAATACATAATTAGATACTGCTAAAGGATCGGTTGGGTCTGGATTTTCAGCTGTTGTATAGATCGCGTTTGCACGGGTTCTAACTTGATTAATAAGCGCAAGTGCATCCGGTTGCCTGTTTGCCCATGCGCAAGCTTCTGCTTTCATTAACAAAATATCTGCATAACGATAAACTATCCAATGTGCATACGAGGCATCAATTGTACGGTTAATAACATATTTGGCTATTATAGTACCGCTATTATCAATATCGGTTTGCGGCCGTATATCAAAATTTTTATCATTCTGAGGGTCAGGTATAAAGGCTTCGTTACCTACTTGACCCGGAGCCGCTAATATATTATTGCCCGCTTGTAACACCTGCCTAGAAAGAAACAGGGGATAAAATGTATTAATAGCTTGACTATCAAATTGAAATTCAAAAATACTTTCGTTTGAGTTACCTACATAAAATAAATTGTTATAGAAACCTGAGTCACCCGCTACCAAGCCAAATTTATTTGAATTGATAAGTTTATCACAAGCATCAATACAGGCCTGATAATTTTCCATCCATAAATAAACATCAGCCTGCAGGGCGTTAACTAAGTAATGTGTAACTCTTCCCTTATCTGATGCCCTGTCACCATAAGTAAAAGCGGCGCCTTTTTCGGCAATATTTAAATCAGTAACAATTTGGGCTAAAATATCCGCATCAGTAGATTTTGTCAGTTGAGCCAAGTCGGAGTCACTTGATGTTGATTTTAATTTAAGTGGCGCGTCTCTAAATGTTCTAACTAAATAAAAGTACATCAATGCCCGTATGGTTAAGGCTTCGGCTAAGTAGTTGTTTAACTTTTCGGAGGTTAATGTATTATCTTTTGCTAAAACACCAGGCGCAAAATCAAGAATAGTATTACAGGCGTTTATAGTTCGGTAAATTGATGCCCATTGGGCAAGTTTATTAGTTGATAAAATATTACCGGTGGCCAGATTATATAGATCTAAACCTGAAAATAAGCCCGTTGATACATTATCGGCACGCACCTCACCCCAAATAAAAAGGGTTTCTGCCATGGTTTTATTGGTGTTTTTATCAACTACATCCACCTGTATTAATGAGGAGTACATACCTATAACGGCGGCTGATACTTGTTCTTTATTTTGCCAAAACTGATCCCTAACTATACCATCCTTTGGATATAGGGTTAAATACTTATTACAAGAGCAACTAAGCACAAGTGCTAAAATAAGTGCCGATTTTAAAATGATTTGTTTATACATTTCTATATTTTTTAATCGTTTAATGTATTGTTAAAAACTAGCTGTTAAACCCAATGTATATGTTTTAACGGCTGGTGTAGTTGAACCATCTATAGGTTGTTGGTAAATATCTCCTGCTCTGGCAGATATTTCCGGATCTTGTCCTCTATAATTAGTCCATGTATACAAGTTTTGACCGGTTACGTAAATACTCGCACTTTTTAAACCCAATTTTTTAGCTAATAATTGATCAAGATTGTAACGTAACGTTGCTGAGCTAAAACGAAGAAAAGAACCATCTTCAACATATCTTGAAGATCCAAGCCAATTATATCCGGTTCGATACAACGCACGTGGAATATCGGTTACATCGCCGGGTTTTTGCCACCGTCTTAATACTGCAGTGCTTTGATTATCA
The DNA here is from genome assembly GCA_025352225.1 of Mucilaginibacter sp. Classification (GTDB taxonomy): domain Bacteria; phylum Bacteroidota; class Bacteroidia; order Sphingobacteriales; family Sphingobacteriaceae; genus Mucilaginibacter. The sequence goes on from JANXTT010000069.1 coordinate 41,648, forward strand.
AAATTATACAGGTTGGTAGTATTCATCTCTGTTGAATTAATTATACTAAATCCATACCGATAGCTAAAAAACAAATTCACCTTCCAATTTCTTTTATAAGTTATAGTTGGGCCAAAGCCCCCTGTAACTTTTGGATTACCGTTACCGAGGTAAACGATGTCTCTGGAATCAATTACTCCATCATGGTTTATATCCTGATATTTGGCATCACCTGCCTGAAATTGATAACCAATAGAAGGATAGTTGAAAACAGTATGTATTGGTGTAGTTGAGTTAGGCAGATAAATTGGGTTGCCATTTTTATCCGTAGCAATAGTAGCAGCATCGTCTTTATACACCCCCTGATAAACATACCCATAAAATGAACCTAACGGATTATTAAGTTGCAATGTTGATAAATAAGACCCGTTTATTGTTCCGTTGCCTGTTTGTGTACTAACGTATGGAGAAATTTCGCGGATCACGTTTTCATTATGAGCAATATTCAGGTTAAAGTCAATTATCCAGTTTTTACTTTTTAACGGTGTTGTTACCAGGTTAATTTCGTATCCCTGATTATCTAACGTACCTACATTAAGTGTAAGGCCGGTAAAACCATTAAATGATGCAATAGTATTTGGAAAAAACAGATCCTTTGTAGTATGCTGATATACATCAATGTTTATATTGATCCGGTTATTCAAAACAATAAGGTTAAGGCCTAAATCCTTACCGATTACTTTTTCAAAACGCAAATGATCAAGGCCTATATTAGCACTAGACACGCCTGCTTGCCCTAAATAAGTGAAAGAGTAGTTATTATAAGTGTTATAAAATGAGTAGGGCCTTGTAGGCGCGTTACCTGCTACACCGTAACCAGCCTTTAAACTCAAATCATTTACAAAAGTTAGTTTTTTCATAAAAGGTTCACCGGAGATTCTCCATCTGGTTGAAATAGAAGGAAAAAGACCATACCGTTGACCGGGGCCAAAATTTGAATTCCCATCTAACCGCAATGCTGCTGCTACTATGTAGCGATCCAAAAACTTATACTGGCCCTGAAATAAAGCGGCTATCGACCGACGTTCGTCGCCAGTAGAGGCAATTCCTAATTCTGCATTTTGAATTCTTGATCCTGCTGAAGGATCTTGTAAAAAGGTTGACGCTGTATTGGAAGTTAAAGCCGATTGGCTTGTTGATTTGGTATCAGTAAGTTGTAATGATAACAACCCAAGAAAGGAGTGTTTTTCACCCAGGTTAGGCGTAAATGTTAAATTTGTTTTATTGTATACACTATACGAATCTGAATCAAAATTATAGGCCCGGTTAACAACTGTTTCTGTTACTGGCCTCCCCGTTGCATTTTGAGGCAAAAAAGAAGCTGTTCTTCCGGTTGCTATATCAAACTGAAAATCCTGGTTAAGGCGGAGCAGGTTAGGAATAAGTGTATAATCAATTGTAAAATGTGGGGTAACACGATCATCGTATATATTATTTATACCATTTTGAGCTAAAGCTACCGGATTATATGTATTAGGATAACTACCCTGAATATTGGTTGTGGGCGAAAAATAATTAGTAGTTTGATGACCGTATTCATCATATTCATAAATACTTTGGTTAGGCATTTTAATTTGGGCTATTGCTCTTACATTTTTAAGGATATTCCCTTTAGTAATGGCATGGGTATAAGCGATATCTGTTCTGAAACGGATTTTTGTGGAAACAATATAATCCAAATTAAGGCGGGCATTTAATCTATCGTATGCAGTACCCAGCGTGGTACCTGTTTGATTATTATATCCTACAGAAGCATAGTACCTGGCATTTACACCACCGCCGGATATTGATATGTTATTATCACCGGTATAACCAGTACGTGTAATAGCTGCTAACCAATCGCTGTTTTGACTATAGTTATAATAATAATACGGATTTGCGGGATCGTGCTGAAATTCAGGGACGAAACTCAATGGCAGTGGAATTCCGTTTATATTTTGATACTCTTCTGGTATTAACTCTGAGAATTGATTGCCATTAAGCAGGGGTATGGCCTTTGGCTGCGCAGTTTTTGAGCCTTTAAAGGTATAGTTAACAACAGGCGCACTAACGGCACCCCGTTTTGTATTGATAATAAGTACGCCGTTTGAGGCACGTGAGCCCCATACAGCAGTTGCCGCGGCATCTTTTAATACCGTAATATCTTTTATATCAGATGGCGCGATACTTAATAAACTGGCGTATCCTTGTTCATCAGCTGTAGCGAAATTAAAATCCGTTGGGATTGCTGTTTCATATGGCATACCATCAACTACAATTAATGGATTGGTAGCACCATTGATACTGGATGTACCACGTATCTTTATAGCAAAACCCGCACCCGGATCGCCTGATGAGGCTACAATATCAACACCGGGCATCCGTCCTATAAGTGCTTCGGCTATTGAGCTGGCCTGTAATTCTTCTAGATCTTTAGCTTGAATTGTAACGTCTGAATGTGTGTTATCACGACGATCTATACTAAGGTTTCCATTAGTGACAACTACATTACCTTTGATTTCAACAGTATTTAAATTATTACTTGATACCAATGAAACATTGAAAATTTTTCTGTTACCAATAGATAAAATTTGTGTTTTATACCCAATGTATGAAACAGATAATTTATTTGATGGATTTGAAATTTTAATGGCAAAATCACCATCTATATTAGTTGATACTCCGGTAACCGTTCTATCATCTTTATCTTTTTCAATAACAGATGCACCAATTATAGAAGATTTATCTGCAGCATCAATTATCTTACCTTTTATCAAAATTTTATCAGTTGCAGTTTGTGCTATTGACGAAAAACCGATAAAAAATAGTAACATAAAAGTGAGGTAACCAATATAAGTACGTATTTTTTTCATATACAGCGTTATTAGATTTTATTAATATTTGGCTTGTGAGTAAGGGTCAATGTATTGCAAATAGGTATCAATTGATTGCAGTACAGCATAGTTTGCTAATACTGATGTACTTTGATCAGCCACGTTAGCAATTCGGGCTTGCCCATCAAAAACTTTCATATTATTTAGGCTATTGGTTATTTTTAAATAAACCTGATCACCATTGGAATTAAATAATAACGTTGGGAAAGAGGCACCCGCTTTTTTACCATCAGGTACAACAGTAAATCCTTTTATTAAATGATATTTAATGAAATTGGTAACTAAAGCCACATCAGCACTTGTACTCGGGTTAAAGTTAGCAACCTTTATTACCCCGGTTCCTGTTGAAGGTAACCATCCATTGTTTACGGCATCCTGTATAGCTGTATTGCTGGGCACTAAAACAGTAAACGGAACAGCACCGTCAACTCCGGTAATTACACCTGTGGCAGGGTTATATAAAGCACTATTGTTTTTCAGGAATTGAAAAAACATATAAAATGGATCTGTTACATTTGTACCATACTTAGCTAAATTGGAACCTACAGTATTAACAACTGTTGATGATGGAATTAAAAGCGGTGCACTGTCATTTACATAATATGTGATACCATTAGATGTTTGTTTAGGCGATGGATTAGGTGCAATTGCTGATACTTTAACCGGAACTGGGGTGTTATTTTCAGCATTACCGGCTGCAAAAAATTTATTCCCGGAAAATTTAACATACTCCGCAGCAGCACCACCAAGGCCTGCACTCTCATAAATGCCAGAGCCCGAAACATTATTTAACTCGTTATTATCTGTTCTAAAGACCCCCATACTTATTATACGGGTTAACAATGCTTGCGCGTTGGTATTACTAACATACCCACCAGGAGGAGGATTGTATGAGAAAGTTCCGGTTATTGAATTGTAACTAAATCCTGCCGCTGTTAACTGGGCATTAGACAGCATTATAATAGTAAACTTAAATGATGAAAGTGTAATTAGATTTCTTATTCCCGATGCATCTAAAATAGTTTTCATCATGCTATAAGCAGGATCTAGGTATACCCGGCCATATACTGTTGAGAATAAATTGGGTTCATTAATTTTAGTTGTTCCAAAAAAGAATCCATTACTACAAACTTTGGGATCAAATACATCAGTAACGGCATTTAACCGGGCAGGTTCGCCCTGAGTATTGGTATAACTGCTTGATGAAAATTTACTTGGCCAAAGCGGCAAAGTAAACATTTGGGCATTCAAAAGATCGGCTATTACATTTACAGGTAATTTATCTATTGAAGGATAGTGCTCTAACAGTACCGAATTAACATAAGCATCTAACTGTGTATTAGCCGGTGCAAACAAACCATATGTTAATGTTTGACCGCTAGTACCAACACCTAAAATACTTTCATTATTTAAAGCGAATGCTAAACCAGCACCAACTCCGGGAATACCTGGGAAAGTTTTAATATATACCGGAGCACTTGACCCTGTTTTTACCTGATTAAGGTGTGTAAAGTTATTGTCCTGCACATAGGCAACCATATACTTATCAAACAGTTGTTTAAAATGGCTATAAATAGCATTTGAAGCAAGGTATTCATCTAAATTTGGAAGGGGGGTTACAACGGTATTTACCTCATGTATTACACCGTTTTCACAAATGATATCTGCATTAACTACAGCACCATCAATAACATTAAAACCAGTAAAGGCGCTGTTAGGATAAAAATAATTATAATCGGATGCTGATAACCCTGCGCGGTCAAAATACCCTCCATTAGGAAAACTAGGATTAATAGAACTTGTAAAATAAGGAATGTATTTATTATTAAAGTCGTTCACTACATACGGGTTAGTTGCATTTATAGCACCATTGACATTTGTACTAACTATATTTATTGTTTGATTTAAAAGTTGCGGCTGGGCGTTTGGAATATTGTTTACAGTTAGAGTTGTTGTATCAACATCTTCATGATATGCTGTACGCCTTTTGAAAGCCTGATTGGGTTGATAACCCGGAGGAGAGCCTGGTACCACGCCTTGAAAATCAGCGATATGATCTGTTTTAGATGCGTTATATATTAAAGAATAAGTTACAATGCGTTTGGCCGTTTTAGCGTCAATTTGACCTATGCTTGTTATACCTTTGGCAACATTAGCGGGATCTGCAAAAAATTTAGCGAAAGCTGCGTCATCCGGAGCGAACATAGTCCAATATCCTGAACTATTTAAAATATTGGTATAATCTGCTTTATCAATGCATGCTAATAAGTTTGTAAAGTTCCCCTTTGATTGCAATGTTTGATAAATTGGCGGCGCAAGACTATCAGGGCGACCATAAAATGCATCAAGTGCTTTTTTCTGGCAACCAGCTATAGCAAAAAACACTAATAATAACAAGTAGAATAAATTTTTAGGAAATTTATACATGGTTTAACAATATTTATGTTTATATAATAAGATAAATAATCACATTGACAATTTGTGCTATTTGGGTATACAAATACTCATATATAGCACTCTTATCAATTTACTGTGAATTTAAAGTTGATGAGGGTTGCAGAAATTATCTTTACCCCGGACTTATAGTTGTAGTGATACGACAATAGAATATATAATTGCGTAAAAATTCCTTCATAATTTTACTAGTTATTGGTTAGTGACAGCGTGACCTTAAATGTGTTAAGTACACTTATAATAATGTTAAAAGTATACACAATTATTGCAACAACTATCCTGTTCTATCCTGAATTTAGAAAATACTTGAAATTTAAAAAATGCCACATAGTAGTATAAGCTAATAAAATTAATATAATAGTTAATTTTTATTAGCTGAAGTATTATACGATAAATACTTAAATTAGTTGTTTAAATTAATTAAGAAGTTATTTCTAAGTTAAACAGATAAAATTTGTAATATTTTTTTAGAAAAACACATATGTTAACAATATTGCATTACTTAGCCTTAATCAATGCAACTTTTATGGTTGCGGGTTGCAAACCATCAGCGGTTGCAGTTAATATAACCTCGCCTTGTTTTTGTTTAGCTTGAATTACGGCTAAAGCTAAACCATGAAATACCTTACGGTTATTCGCTTTAAAAGAGTCGTGGCTTATAGGATCACCGTTATCAACTCCGGCTATAAAAGCTTCGCCATTAATTTGGAAATTTATTCGATTATCCGCATTGGGTACAATAATTCCGTTGTTATCCAATATGCGCACTGTTATAAAAGACAAATCACTTCCATCTGCTGTTATCGTGTTTCTGTCGGCTGTTAATTCTATTTTGGCAGGGCTACCGGCTGTTTTGATTTCAGTTGTTAAAACAACACTGCCATTTTTCCGTGATATTGCTTTTAAAACCCCTGGTTCGTATTTTATCCGCCACAGTAAATGTAAATCATCACCTTGTTTAGTTTTAATACCCTGCGATTTTCCATTTAAAAACAATTCCACCTCATCGGCCTGGCTATAGTATGCCCAAACGTCAACTGTTTTACCTGCTTCCCAATTCCAATGTGGCAGTAAATGTAACACAGGTGTGCTGGTCCATTCGCTCTGGTACATATAATATACGTCTTTAGGAAAACCCGCTAAGTCAACTATGCCAAAATAAGAGCTACGTGCGGGCCAGCTATATGGTGTAGGCTCACCTAAATAATCAAACCCGGTCCAAATAAACATCCCTGAAAGAAAATCATATTTTTTTATAAATTTCCAGGTTTCCTCGTGCGTTGATCCCCACGGAGCCGATACATTATCATATGCGGATACGGTATAGTCTACGTTCATTCTACCTGCTTTACGATTCGGTTTTTCATTAGTCCATCTGCGTATAGAATCAGACGGCATATCATAAAAACCACGGGTTTCTAATGCTGATGTGGTTTCACTTCCAATAAATTTTTTTCCAGGGTAACGATCATGAAAATGAGGAAGGTCATTATGGTGATAATTATAACCTACCAGATCAACCGCTCCCGATTTTATTATTTGATTTCTGGTATCCGGATTATTGTTTGCTGCTGTTATTGGCCTTGTAATATCCAAACTATGAACAATAGCGGCTAATTCGCGTGCCATTATAAACCCACTTGTGTCTGATTGCTGGGGTATTTCGTTGCCTATGCTCCACATCAGCACCGACGGATGATTGCGATCCCGTAGTATTTGGTCTTCAAGATCACGTTTATGCCATTCATTAAAAAAGAGGTGGTAATCATATGGTTTTTTACCGCGCTGCCAGCAATCAAACGCTTCGTCCATTACAATGAACCCCATTTTATCAGTAAGATTTAATAACTCTGGTGCCGGCGGATTATGAGATGTGCGGATGGCATTACAACCCATCGCCTTTAATATTTCTAACTGGCGCTCTAAGGCCCTTGTATTGATAGCCGCGCCTAAACAACCCAGATCGTGATGATCACATACCCCTAATATTTTTAATGGCTTACCGTTCAGCGTAAATCCTTTATCAGCATCAAAATTAAAATACCTTATACCCAAAGGTGTTTTATACTCATCAACTACAGTTCCGGCAGATATTACTTTTGTTACTACAGTATACATATTAGGGTTATCAACCGACCATAACTGAGGGTTACTTACTGTAAAGTCTTGGTTAACAATTGTAACCGAATCTTTCAATACAATACCTGGTGTAGTATTTGCGGCAACTGCTCTTCCACTTATGTTGTAAATGAGGGATGTAATAATTACATGTTCAGGTTTACCAGTATATTTTTTTATACTGGTTTTTAAGTTTATAGATGCCGACTGCTCATTTACTTTCGGAGTAGTTACAAAGGTACCCCAGTGATCAACAGCAATTTTATTTGTTTTTATCAACCATACATTACGATATATACCCGAGCCTGAGTACCAGCGTGAATTAGGCTGTTTTGAATTGTCAACTTTTACAGCGATCACATTTTTTTGATTGCCATATTTTAAATATGCTGTTAAGTTATATTGAAATGATATATACCCATTTGGCCTAAAACCTAGATGGTGCCCATTGATCCAAACATCGCTTTTTTGATAAACTCCGTCAAATTCGACAGATACCTGCTTGCTTTTATCCCCCTCCGGCAATGTAAAAGTTTTACGGTACCAGCCAATACCGCCCGGTAATGCCCCACCCTCTGGCGAAGCAGGGTTATCTTTACTAAATTCGCCCTCAATGCTCCAATCGTGAGGTAAATTAAGTACACGCCATTTTGAATCGTCGGTGCTGATTTTTTCCCCTTTATCAATATCCCCAAGGGTAAATAACCAGTTCTGATTGAAGTTTATAGATTTTGCATTCTGTGCTGATAAATTCAATACTGTGCCCGCTACAATACATAGCAGCAAATAAATATTTTTCATGATTGTGGATGTGTATAACTGGCTTTATAATATTGCTAATATATTATAAAGATAACATACAACAAACAAACAAAGCGACCTATTTTTTTAACAGATCGCTTTGTTTGTTTGTTTGTTATATATATAATTAATACCCGGTGTTTTGAGTATATAAACCGGGGGCGGCATCTAACTGCGATTGTGGAACAGGGTATACCACATAAGCGGATGCAACCTGGCTCATCTGGTGTTTGGTATCTTCAGTCGCTATCCAATTATTCATTATCGTTACCAAATTACCACTACGTTGCAGATCGAACCAACGAGAACCTTCATTTGCAAATTCTTTTCTGCGCTCATCATATAATTGCGCTAGTGTTACATTTACAAGCGGAATAGTACCTACTCCGGTTGCTCTGATCCTGACCTGATTAACCACATTATCAACATCTGTTAATTGCGATCCGGGTGCCCCGTTTAAAACACATTCTGCTTTTAGTAACAGCACATCAGTATACCTTATTGCTATAAAATTAATACCCCAGTCAAAACGGCTGGTTTTAGGTATTTGGGTGAAATCGATCCATTTTTTAAAGAATGGGCGTGCCTCTGTACTACCGGCATCTATATATGGAGTAGTGTTGATATTGAACGTCTTTCGTACATCATTAGCAGCATAATCATTTAACAGGTCGTTTGATACCGGTATAATCTCAAGGCTTCCGTTTGCCTTGCTATCCCCTTTAGTTTTAAAATATCCATTTGGAGCCAGATCCCAAGGGTATGTAGCCCCATATAAGGATGCTGTACCGCTTGCACCTGTTAAATACATTACATCAAATATTGCCTCTTTATTTACTGCCGGACTTTGGTTTGCATATGAAAATATACTTGCATAATTTGCATTAAAAGCAAATGGCCCGGTAGTAATAATATCATTCAATAATGGTAAAGCTAAATTCCATTCGCTTAAACCCAGGCCAGGTCCATCAATTCCATATGTTGGGCCTGAGCGTGTCATGTAAACAAGCGCCAGCGTAGCCTCGGCAGCATATTTTGTTGCCCTGCCAACATCTACCCCAGTATATGAGGGTGGCAAATTTGCCAAAGCAAACTGAAGATCGGCAATAATAAATTTATATACATCAGCTACCGGGCTGCGTGATAGTGCATTGGCCTCGCTAACTAACAATGGATGATCAACAATAGGCACTTTGCCAAAGTACTTCACCAAATCAAAATAATAAAAGGCACGTAAATATTTGGCTTCGGCCTGCAACCTGGTTGCTAAGGTTGGAGAGTTTATATAACTGCCATTCTTAGTAATTTGATCAAGCAATGTATTAGCCCTAAATATGCCATTAAAGTCGGTATTCCATGCTTCTTCCACATAAACATTGCCGGTTATTGTTTTTTGGAAATTATTGATCGGGTCCCAATCGCGTACGCCCAGGCTGGATACGCCATAAATATTATCTGATCGTATCTCCGAAAGGTTCATTAACCGATCAGGATATCCTCTTAAGTCACTATATATTGCACTGGTTCCTTGAATAAAATCGCTCGGTGATTTATAAAATGTGGGTGTTGTACCCGACGAAATCGGAACCTGATTCAAATCCTTATTACATGAGGATGCCAGGATAGTTAATGCTATTGTTGATATAAAAAATACCTTCTTCATTTTTTTATTAATTATCATAATTAAAAAGTAACATTTAGGCCTACTATTAATGATTTAGCTAATGGTAAACCACCATAATCTCCAGGTGAAAGATAATTGGCGTTTCCGCTCAGATCTGTATTTGTTGCATCCGGATTAGCACCTCCATAGTATTTATCATGACCAAAAAAGTTTTCGGCTGTGATAAATACACGTGCGTTTTGTACAACTTTCTTTTTCATTAAGCTCCCTAAATTGTATCCCAATGTAATGTCGCGTACACGGATATAATCAGACGAGTACAGCCAATCAGTATTTACTATTCTGCCAAATGTAGAATAAGCCTTACTTACTCTGCCTGCTCCTGGGTCGTCAGGAGATTTCCATCTGTTCGCATAAAATTCGGGCGCGTTATCTGTAAAGCCCTGCCCTGTCCGTGTAATAGCCCTACCTAACAACGAATAAATTGAGCCGCCATTTTGGCCCTGAACTAATACGCTCAAATCAAAACCTTTATAGTGAAATGTATTGGTAATACCCCAAATAAAATCGGGGTTAGGGTGGCCAACAATTTGGCGGTCATTAGCATCAATAACACCATCGTGATTATAATCCTCGTATTTGGGATCGCCTATAGTTTCAGTCCCGAAAACGGCAGCATGGTTATTGATATCATCTTGTGACAGTATGCCAACCTGCTTTACAACATAAATACTGTTTAAAGGCTCTCCCACTTTTAATATGAAATTGGAAATATCAAACGAGGAAGGTATTAAAACTTGCGATTGGCCCGGCCCAAGTGCAACTACTTTATTGGTATTATGGCTTAAATTAAGCGTTGTACTCCATTGAAACTTTCCTATCAAGTTACGTGTAGTTAATTCCAGCTCTTCGCCAATATTTCTAACTGATCCGGTATTACTGAAAAAGATCGGGAAACCAGTAGTTTCTGGAACTCCAACATTTAATAATAACTTAGTATTCAATTTATTATAATAATCAAATGATCCTGTTATTCTATTATCCAGTATACCAAAATCTATACCGGCATCATAGGTTACTGATCTTTCCCATTGCAGATCGGGGTTTGCAATTTTATTTGGTGCCTGGCCTGTAATGGCAACCTGGGTAGCTCCAAAACTATAACCACCTGTCCCTAGGGTAGCTATTGAACCATAGTCGGTTACATTATTAGTACCATTAACACCTACACTTGCCCGTACTTTTAGATCACTTATAACTGGAATCTTCTTCATAAAATCTTCCTGATCCACCCTCCACCCTATTGATGCTGACGGGAACACACCATATTTTGTATTTAGGCCAAACCGCGAAGATCCGTCTTCGCGTAAACTTGCTGACAATAGATATTTATCTTTATATGCATATTGAAAACGACCAAAATAGGATATTAAAACGTTTTCGGTTCCTGTTGTATTACCTGTAACTGCAGAAGCCGCGTTTAAAGTTTGTATAATACTACTGGTATAACCGCCACTTGATGATAGGGTTGAATTATCTGTCCTGTCGAAATTATAGGATTGCCCCAATAGGATATTTAAACTATGATTGCTTTTAATTATGGTATTATAAGTTAGCGTATTTTCGTTTACAAAGGTTTGCCTTTTGTAAGTACTGTAACTTCCGGATGTATTTACCGTTAAATTTGGGTTGGTAGTTGCATTAAAAGTACGGCTTAGTAATGTACTTGCAACCGTGTATGGCGTATATGACCGGGAAGTATTATCGGTATTATCTAAGTTTAATGAGCTTTTAAAAGTTAAACCTTTAAATATTTGATATTCGCCATAAACAGTGGCCAGCGTACGGTATTTTTTAGATTCGCCTACAATATTTTCCAATTTGCCAACAGTGCTATTGGTTGAAGTGCTCCATACATATTGCGCATTTTTAAATGTGTTTGGATAATTACCAACAGTATCTTCCTGAACGGGTGTAAAACTAAGAGACTGGTGATAAATATTATCTTTACCCTCAACCCCCGGATCTTCAGTTATAGAATAAGTTGGGGCTAAATTTAAACCGAATTTTAAATTATTAGTAGCTTTCACTTCTACATTTGCCCTTACAGAGTAAACCTGATAACCAGTGTTTTTAACAAATCCATTTTGATCTGCATAATTACCCGATATAAAATATTTAACAGCGTCTGTACCACCACCAACAGAAACTTCGTGATTTTGCATTAAACCCTTTCTAAATATCTGATCTTGCCAGTCAACAAACTCTAACCCAGGGTGGCCCGGTATTGACCAACGCGGGTCAAGAAAATAAGCGTTTGTGAAAGGCCCGGCAATTGCAGTGCGGGTGGCAGCATTATCACTTGCTGTTGCTCCTTTTGCGCCAAAGTCATTTACGTATTTCGCATTAATCATTTCGGTAGCACGGTCTATCCAGCCCTGACCATCCAGCATATTTAATTTTCTGCTGGCCTGGTTAAAACCTACATAAGTATTATAGCTAATTTTTGGAGTCCCGGTTTTCCCCTTTTTTGTGGTGATTAAAACTACTCCGTTTGATGCTCTTGAGCCATAAATTGCCGCTGCAGCCGCATCTTTTAAAACTTCAATAGATTCAATATCATTGGGGTTTATATTATCCAAAGGGTTACCCGAGCTAAAGTTTCCGGCACCATTGGTACTGGCATTTGATAGTGGAAATCCGTCAATAACATATAGTGGCTCGTTACCTGCACTTATTGAACCTGTACCCCTTATTTGCACACTAAATGGTTTACCAGGGGTGCCGTTAGTTTGTTTAACCGTAACCCCTGCTAATTGGCCCACCAATGCCTGGTCAACTCGGGTAATGGCGCGTTCATCAAGGTTTTCGCCACTCATTTTGGCTAACGCCCCTGTTACATTTCCGCGCTTTTGAGTACCATAACCAATAACTACAACTTCGTTTAGCTGCTTATTATTAGCAATCATAGTAACATTAACAATATTGCTGTTAGCTACAATAACTTGTTGATCTATATAACCGATATACTTAAATATCAGGGCATCACCTTTATTTACACTAATGGAGAATTTACCATTAATATCTGTTACTGTGCCCTTATTGGTTCCCTTTATAAGTACAGAGAGAGACGGCAGTGTTGTGCCATCTTCGTCTTTAACTACGCCGGTAACATTAACTTGTGCAAAAACATTTGAAATACTGAATAAAAACAGAATCAGCAACAAATTCGTTCGTCTTAAAAGAGACATAAAATAAATTTTGTTCATAATGACATTAAATGAATTAATAATTGGTTGAAAACGAATACCTAAATTTAGATGTTGGCCTTGCCTTGTATACCCATCGTTACAAAAAACGAAATGTGAATAACATGCCGAACTAATCAATTGGTTAAAGCAAATCTATCTTACAAAATAATAACTCGCATCCTGTAGTGTCATGTTTGGCATCCTGTACTGTGCTGATTTACAAAATGTTACGAAATTTTAATGCAATAAATGCAAAAGTTGCACTCATTTACAAAATCAATTCCGTTAAAAAATTACTATATAAAAATTTAATTTTATATGCCGATAGCATGGCGCGTTATTTATTTACTTTTTGCTATTTCAACTGCATAAGCTTCTTTCCGGCCGTCAAAATTACCGCCAAAAATTACCCATTTATCATCAGGTGATATGTGCACATTTGGTTCTAATTTGCGGTAACCGTGGGCCTTCATGTTAACCAATTTTTCAGATTTAAAATGATCTCCATCCGGGCGGAAAACATATATCCACATACCGTCCTTTGCTTTGGCAACCTGAGTAGCGTCGCCTCCGTCTCCTGCGAAAAACGTTCCATTGTGCGCCACGTTAAAATGTATCGACCATTCGTCGCCCGTCATTTGATAAATGGTTTTAGCTCCAGTTTTTTCGTTTAGCCCAGCCAGAAAAAATGTTTGACCTTTAGGCTTTTGCAAATCATACCATTCAATCTTGCCATCAGGCGAAAAAAATTCATGTCCGGCTATTTCGTTTTCCATCGTTCTTTTGTGCATTAACTTGGTTTCGCCTGTTTTTATATTGTAGTTCCATATACGGTCAACTTTTTCCCAGGGCCCCTCGTGGCAATATGAAAGCGTATTAGGATCCGTTGGGGAAAAAAGCAAATGGCCTAACCAGGTATGCTCTTCGTGAATGTTTTTAAGCTCCTTAGTTTTGATATTGATGGTATAAATGGTATTAAGCAAATGCGCGTCATATATCCGTGGAAAAAAGTCGGCCTTGGCGGGATATTTCTTAAATATCTCGCGTTGCGCTTCTTCTGCTTTTGAACAAGCCAGGTAAGTACCATCCGCATTTACACTTGCGGCACGAGCGCCAAAATTAGGCGGAAACGCATAAATGAATCTGGTTTTCTTTGTATCTACGCTTACCGCGAACACACTATCGCCACTCTGATAAAAGGCTTCCCGGGTTTTAGGGCATATCATTTCTCCACCGGCACCTTTTGTTTTATTTGTAAGTTGTTGAATATGGAGTGTTTTTAAATTCACTTTAAATAACTGGTTACCATGATCTGTTGAGCCAGAAAACACCATCTCATCTCCTTCATTATGCTTTTGAGGTACAAAACAATAATTGTTAAAATAGAAGCTTCCATTACTGCCATCACGACGTGTTAAACGAATTATTTTATGCCCAGTATCTTTATCTATCCACTCATCGGGCATAGGTTTTTGCGAGCCTGTTTCTAGTACTTGCTGTGCATGTGCAAAATGGCCAGCAGCTGTAAAGGCCATATAAAAGCAACCCATTGTTATTTTCTTATATATGCTCAACATCATATTAATTATTTAAAAATTGGTTTAATCTCAAGTGCCCGGCCTCCTCGATGCCTGTGCCTGAGCTATTACTTATAATGATAATAAGCGTATTAATAGGCCATTTATATTGGTCAAATTAGTATGATCGGTTTTAACTGGTTCTGTAATATTTCAACTGCAACAAATGCAACTTTCTTGTAAGTTTATTAGAATAAAAGTAAGGGGCAAGGTAAAATTGACCGTCATGTACTGTTATGCAAAACGAACTTCGTAACTGTAATTTTACTTTAGAGCGTTTATTATTGGCTTTGTAATAGATTTGTTACCAAAAACAACTCAAAACCTATTGCAGCAAAAAAGAAGAGATCTTTTACGGATGCATATAATCCGCAAAAGATCTCTTCTTTTTAAAAACTTTATGTTTGTTAATTAATTCCCATCTGGTTTAACAACCGAACTTTGGGGGCTGATAGGCAAACTGAAAGTATCTGGATTATCAGGGTGCGAGGGGTCAAACCGTGGCGAATCAATCAGGTATTTTTCCAAACTCAAGTGATTTGATTTAATGCCTTCAATGATACATTTCGATAGTTCGTAAGCGCCATATGAGTTAAAGTGAGTATTATCGGCCAGGGGTTTTGTTTGACCGGGGAAAGTATTAGCAGGATAATGCACAAAGGCTTTCTTAGAATTTTCTACGCCGAGCGCGTTATAAAAATCAGCACTCATCATATTCAGATCAATCAGCGTTAAACCTTCATCCTGAGCTACCTTTCGGGCAGCAGCCGGAAAATCACCTAGTGTATTAATTACCTTACCACTATCACTAAACGCCCGGCGGCTGGTGGAAGTTACAATTACCGGAATTATATTCTTCTTTTTAGCCTCGCTTATAAAAAATTTAAAGTTTTCTGTATACGATTTCCATGCGCCATCATTTAGGCCTTTATCTTTTTGGTCGTTATGGCCAAACTCAATAAATAAATAATCTCCGGCTTTAGCTGTGCTTAATACTTTTTCTAATCTATGCGAACCTTTAAAGCTGCCCAAGGTTAAACCAGATTCCGCATGATCAGAAATGGATACGCCGGGCTTAAAAAAACGGGTGATCATTTGGCCCCACGATGCCCATGGCTCATCGTCCTGATCAACAACAGTTGAGTTACCCGCCAAATAAACAGTAATTTGGTCATCGGTTTTAGCTATTTCCAGGGCAACAACCGATGGCTTAGTGTTATTAAATTCCAATGTAAGTTTATCGTCCCAATCAAGTTTGGTTAATTCGCGCGGTTTAAGACTAACCTTACCCCCTGTATTAATCTCCGGTTTGCGGATGTTAACTATAAACGTTTTTGTTATAAATTCGCCTGGCGCGGTTTCTACTTTCTCCAGCATTAGTCTTCTTGATTCTGCCCTTACAGTAGTAACTGTTCTCTCTTTCGCATCCCCCAGGGTAACGGTAACTTTATAGTTTCCTTCGGGCACATCAATCGAAAAATAAAAGGGTTTATCGCTGGTTATCAAACTGGCCTTTAATGGATCTTTACCCCCACGATCAACAGTTTGCACAGTTGAACCAAAATCAAAACCATATCCCAGTGTTTTTGTATAATTTGTAGCCGGGGTTACAGCGGTATATCCAGACCTAACTTTGCCCGAGCCAAACTCAAATTTAAAATTGGTTTTTTGCGCGAATGCTGAACCGGCAGCTATAGCCAATACGGTAAATACACTTGTGGATAGTTTTGTAAATTTGTTCATTTGCATTTTGTTGAAAGTATTTGTTTATCGTTGATCGCCGCTTTTACAACGGGCTTACTTTTTACATATATTGAAATTTAAATACATTTACAGACTTTGGTTTTAATTCCAATGGTGTATTTGTGCTTAAAAGCTTCACATTTTTTTCTACCGGGAATATATTTTTAGGATTATCTAGCGTATTTATGTCCAGATCGTTGGCAGATGAAAGCTCTGTCCAGCTCTGAATAGGGCCTAACTCTTTGCCTTCCTGGTTTAACTTAACTTGAACCCGTTTACCCGATACATTTATTAATTTAACAATTACCAGTTTTTTGTTTTTATCAATTGTGCTGCTTGCATACAAACTATCTTTACCAGCCAGTATATTACCATCCATTAAAGTGGGTACAACATCTGTACCTTTGTTATTGGCAAACAGTTTTTGCACATAATAGTTAGGCGTGCCAACAGCGCGTAAGTTATCAAACCAGATCATGTCGGGGCGCCATTGCCAGGCCTCAACATGCGCCAATAACGGTGCGTACGATGCCATTTGCACCACATCGGCGTTACGCTCTAATCCTGTCATAAATGCGGCTTCGGCCAATGCACTTAGCCAGGCGTTCCGGCCTTCGGCTTCTTTGGGGTTATTGGGCTCTTTAACATGTGCCGCGTATTCGCCTGCAAATATTTTACTGCTGTTACGGTCGTAATTATCATAACGCGAGGCATTTTGAAAAAACCAATCGGGCGACTGATAATAATGCTCGTCTAAAAAGTTAGCCTTTTGCGCGCGAAGTTCTTTTTGCAGAAACTCAAATTTATCTCCTGCTGGTGAGGGGCCCGAACTGGTTATTAATTTTATGGCCGGGTATTTAGCATTTAACGCCTTGGCAAAAAGTTTATACCTGTCCAGGTATTGCACGTCCCATTGTTCGTTACCAACACCCATCATTTTTAGGTTGAACGGCGCAGGGTGGCCCATTGATGCTCTTAACTTGCCCCATTTGCTGGTTACAGGCCCATTGGCAAATTCAACCAAATCAAGCGCGTCCTGAATGAATGGATCAAGGTGATCCAAAGGTGCTACTTCGGCGGAGTTATATTGGCATGCCATACCACAATTTAATATTGGCAAAGGCTCTGCACCAATATCTTCGGCCAGCTGGAAATATTCAAAAAAACCCAATCCATAGGATTGAAAATAGTCTGGCGTGGATCGGTAACTAAACTCGGTATTCCATCGGTTAATAATCAGCTCGCGGTCTTCTACCTTACCAACTGTTTTTTTCCATTGGTAACGGTTTGCCAAATCGCGGCCCTCTACTATACAACCACCAGGAAAGCGGACGAAGCCGGGTTTCATATCGGCTAATAATTGCGCCAGATCAGCCCGAAGGCCATTCGGACGATTTTTCCAGGTATCTTTCGGGAATAGCGATACCATATCTATATCCAGCACACCGCCTCCACTAAATTCTACGGCTAAATGCGCCTTAGCATCAGTAGCAGTAGCTATAAACGGCACCTCATATTTTGCCCATTTGTTGGTAAAGGCCTGTAAAGCGGCTGTACCTATTTCTTTACCATCGGCACTTAGCAGCCGCAGTTTCATTTTAACATTACCACTCCCCTTACGGGCGAAAACAGAAAAATTATATTGTTTATCTTTTTGGATACCCATGCCCCGGAAACCTTCGTTATCCAAGCCGTAATATCCATTGTTACCTATAACGGTAATACGGGCAAACCGGGGGTTATTGGCATTAGCCTCGCCACGGTTAATAATTAATGTTGTACCGTTGCCGCCCTCGCCTTTAATTTCTTTCCATCCCATTAATGGCTTTGAAAATTCGAAGGAGCGATTTTTAACCAACTCTGCATATAAACCACCATCGGCGGCAAAGTTAATATCTTCAAAAAATATCCCCCACATGGTTGGCGATACTTTTACTGTAGGCTTATTAACTAAAACATTAATGCTTTTAATGTTTTGGGCAAATAAATTATTACTTAAACCAAGGCAGAGCATTGCGCCTAAACAAATAAACTTCTTCATAATTGTGTGTTTTGATAATCCATGTCAATATTACAATTATTTTGCTTTGGGATCATAAAAAAATGCCGGATCAGTAGCTAAAGTTATTTTTTAGGTGCTGTTTAGAGTTCATAACCTTTATATCATTGGTGCTTAGCCGGTAAGCGGAGGAACACACAACCTCCGCTCCGGCAAATTAATCAGGTAAAATTGGTAACCTATCACAATAACACAACTTATCCCCCTGATGAAAAACTTAATTATAACATAATGTTTAATAGATTCTGTTTGCAAAACCAAATGATATTTTCAATTAAAATAACTTTGGTTAGTTTATTTGGCCATTGATAACGTTGTTACCA
>JANXTT010000010.1 GCA_025352225.1 Mucilaginibacter sp.
CTGATTACCAGTAAAGATAATTCAGTAGATACACTTATTGAAACTGGTAAACAAATGCAAAGGCTTTTTTTAAAAGTGCGGGATAAGGGTATTGCAATGCATCCTATGACACAGATATTAGAAGAAGCGGCAACTAATCAAACCGTAAATCGCTTGATTGGCATAACCGATAATGTGCAATTTATATTGCGGATAGGCTATCTAAAAACCTATCCCGAACCTGTATCACTCAGGCGGCCAGTCGATTGTTTTATACGCGCTGCCCGGTCTTAACTTATTTTGATATATAGCCATGGAAAAATACTCATTATCAACGGGTACCCAAATGCTGAAAGTTTTTTGCTCCGCCCATAGTTGAGCTTGACCAATCCTGTATATAATTACTGGTTGATATTTGGTATCGGCAATGAAAAAGAGAAGCAGTGGACAGAAAATAAATTTAACAGATCGCGAACATGGATAAAAGTGCAATAGGTAAAAAGTCACCGCTAACATTCTTTTTGCTTGTTTTTGCGCTTTCAATCCCTTTTTGGACGCTAGGCGCCCTTGCGGCTGGTTGGGCAAATATACTGCCTGCGAAACTTCCGATAAGTGCATTAATGACCTTTTGCCCCTTATTAGCGGCTACAATACTTGTTTATAGGGAACGAAGAATTCAAGGTATTAAGGAACTGTTCAAACTATCCTTCGACCTTAAAAAGATAAAGGATCCCAAATGGTATATACCCGTAGTTTTTTTGATGCCTGCCATCGCATTGCTTTCTAATTGGTACAGAAACATGACCTGGACAATTATACCCGAACCCCAAACGAGCCTTTTATCAATTTCAGGTTTATTTATGATGTTTTTTATTGGCGCCATGGGCGAAGAACTGGGCTGGAGTGGTTATATAATCGACCCATTACAAAGCCGGAACGGCGCATTTAAGGCCAGTTTAATCCTTGGTTTTGTTTGGGCAATATGGCATATTATCCCTTATTACCAAATGCATCAAACATTAGGCTGGATTTTATGGCAATGTATAGCTACCGTCTGTTTACGGATAATTATGGTTTGGCTCTTCAACAATACCGGTAAAAGTGTTTTTGCGATGGTGGTCTTTCATGCCATGATCAATCTAAGTCCGTTCCTGATCCCCAATAATCGCCCATACTTTGGCACATTTATCTTTGCTGTTTTATTAATGCTGACTGTTACAATAGTTATTTACGTGTGGGGCTCAAAAATGCTCACTAAATATAGATTTTAATTATGGGAACAAAAGCTGCCCGTAAAACACTCTTGATTTTATTGGCCTTTCTCGGTTTGGGGGCTATGAGCGGCGGTGCCGTGTTGATTATTTCGCCCATGGGCAATCTGATTGGAATGCAGTTGTCGATGTTGGTAAATTCGCCTTTTCATACTTTTGTGATACCAGGAATTATTTTGTTTGCTGCGGGTGGCCTTGTGCCATGCCTGTTAATTATAGCATTATTGAAGCAATCAAAATCTGTGCTGGTCGAAAAACTCAATTTCTTTCGTGTATACATTGGTCATGGTCATATTGTATTTACATAGCCTTTGCCTTATTATTTGGATACAGATTGAAATGATTTATCTGCAAACTGTTCATTGGCTGCATTCCTTCTACATGTTTTTTGCAATGGTCATAATTTTTGTAACGTTACTGCCATCAGTCAGAAGTTTATATAAAGAACCACGTTTATCAAATGAAATATAACATCACTATAATAATTACAGCGATAATAATAGGGCTTCTTTTAACTATATTAATTATACGAAGGTTTGTCCTATCAATTATATTTAGTAAAGAAGTAAAAAATCTGTTCGCACAATCAAAGTCTGTTTCAAGCAAAAAATTTACTTATACGCAATTAGTAGGCCTACCCGAACCTGTACAACGATATTTTAGATTGGTTTTGAAAGACGGCCAGCCCTATATCAGTTATGTGAGGATGACACATGATGGGCAATTTAAAACCGGAGCAGGTAAAGGCTGGATAAACATTCTCGGAGAACAATATGCCACTACTGAAAAGCCGGGATTCATTTGGAAAGGTAATACCAAAATGTTTATAGCCCGTGATATGTATATCGGAGATAAGGGGCGGCTTGTGGTATCATTGTTCTCTGTTTGTAATATTGTAAATGGCGCAGGCACAGCATTTGACCAAGGGGAACTATTACGTTGGCTTGGTGAAAGTGTTATATATCCAACCAATTTATTACCCAGCAAAAATTCACAATGGTCGGCAATTGATAGTCATACAGCTAAATTTGCCTTCAATTATAATGGTTTGTATCTGTTTTATGTCGTAACGTTTAATAATGCTGGCGAAATAATACAGCTTGAAACAAAACGATATATGGATGACGATCATTTAGAAACATGGATTATAAAACCAGCACTGTATAAAGAAATGAATAATGTAATTGTTCCTACGGCTTTTGAAGTTTTGTGGAGGTTAAAAACCGGAGATTTGAGTTATGCAAAGTTTAATATGAAAAAGATTGAATATGATAATCCTCGAAGATTCGAATAGGGAAAGATGGATTTCAAATCAATCGTGATCTTTATTGCTGATTTTTAGCATACAACACTTCCTTAACCTGGGCAATTAAGGATTCCATTCTTCTCTGTATTTTCTTTAATATTTTCCATCGCCAGTAATAATCATAGCGGCCAGATGCTCATCAAGGTGGTAAATATCTTTTCTGAAATTTAATTTGTAATTGCGATCTGTAAATGCCGTAAAGTAGGCTATAAATACAGGCACTTTATTGCTTAAAGTTAAATACTGTTGTTTGCCAGAGTGCATCGCCAGCGTTATTTTATTTAAATCCCAATCCTTGTTATTTGTAAGAAGAAAGCTGGCTAACTTAACAGGCTCCATTACACGTATGCAGCCATGGCTAAAAGCTCGTGTAGATTCATCAAATAAAGATTTGGAGGGCGTGTCGTGCAGGTAAATATTGTAGCTGTTTGGGAATAAGAATTTAATAAGGCCCAACGAATTTTCGGGTCCAGGCTTTTGCCTTACTACAGGCAAACCATTTTGCTTACCTGTAATTTCCATCTGATGATTATTGATATAATCGGGATCTCTTTTTATTCCAGGGATAATTTCCTTTTTAACAATACTTTCCGGAACATTCCAATAAGGGCTAAACACGATGTATTTAATTTCGCCATAAAAAACCGAGGTTTGATGGACCGTTTGCCCGACAACAACATTACTACTCCATAATAAACTATCGGCATGGTAAACATGCAGTTTAAATTCAGGAATGTTTACCGCTACGTAGTCTGCATCTAAACTTACAGGCAACCATCGGCTCCGCTCCATATTCACCAAAATTTGTTCGATCCTGCTTCTCAAAGGCACGTTCATTTCATTAACAGTGTTTCTATCCATCAAACCATCCGCAACAAGCCCGTGCCGTATCTGGAATTGCTGTAACCCGATTTTTAAACCGCTATCGTAAGTCCGATTCAGTGTGTCGCCACGGTAATCGCCCAATTTATACAGGCGGCTTTTAACTTGCGCGATCACAAAAGAGGTATCACCCATCTTGAATTTGTTATTATTGGTAACTATTGGCAGCCAGTTATCACTTATATCCAGCGCCTTATACTTCCGTAAAAATTTTCTTAATAACTCGTATTGCCGGTATACTGGTTCATGTAACGAGAATTGCTTTGCCGGTTCCTTTAAAATGCTATCCAGATATTTATCATAAGCAACTTTTTTCCTCGGTACGTACCAACCAGCGGCTGTACTAACCGAATCATCCATTCCTCTCCATACAAGTTTCGAAAAAATAAAATATTGTGCAGTAAGCATTAGCTCGAGCGTAATGTGAGGTTGCTTTTTATTGCTTTTAGTATCTTCCGCGTCTAACAATGAATCAAGAGCCTTTGGGTAAGGTATTTGTTTATAAACTCCTTCATTCTGCAGGTTCATCATCCTGTTTGATAAATTACTCGCCTGTTCAATCAATACATTATTATCAAACCATGCGTAGGCAAAGTGCCTATTGCTGTAAAAGGCCATTATTTGGCTGTCGTAACTTTTTATCGCCGGATAAGTTTCTAGGAAAGTCTTTATTTGTATACTATCGAACGTAACTTTTGCCTGCCCACTAAAATTACCCGGAATAGTTTTATCCCAATCATTGGTTAGTGAATCAGCCGGATGTTTTTTAGGAACCTGTTGACTACAACCAATGAAGGAAAAGCTACAGATCATCAAGAAAAGAAAAATATATTTATAATAGCCCTGTTCCTTATCGTATTTATCAAAATATATATTTGACCAAATTGGCTTCACCGTGTTTATTTGACCGTGCTTCATATTGCAACTTCCTCTCGTTATTAAACAGAATCGTCAACAATCAAAAATGAGGTTTTGCTACTGTGATCTGTTATGCAATTCTTTGTATTCGTTACATCATTCACACTTTTATGGTGTGATTCAAGCAAATACCAATAATAAATGTGTGAATAATGTAATCTATTAACAGAGTTGTGTAATACCTTGAATACAAATGTCGCCATCTTTATCTAAAGTTTACTAGTCTATAAATACATGTCTATTCACACGAATAATCCTAACATCTGGGATAAAATAAAATGGGCCAAAAAGAAATGATAAATAAAGATGAAGTTTTTGGTTATACACCCGATCCAAAATATAAAACATCAGTGGCTTACTTTTCGATGGAGTTTGCTATTGATCAATCGCTAAAAATATACAGCGGCGGATTGGGTTTTCTTTCAGGTTCGCACTTACGCAGCGCGTACGAGTTAAAGCAAAATTTTGTAGGGATAGGTATGTTGTGGAAATATGGCTATTACGACCAAATAAGAGATGCCGACGCCTTAATGAAACCCCAATTTGTTGAAAAGGCATATTTCTTTCTCCAGGATACAGGCGTAGTTTTTACAGTACCAGTCCATGGATCACCGGTACATGTAAAGGCTTACCTCTTAAAGCCCGAAACATTCGGCTCGGCACCCTTGTTTTTATTAAGTACCGATATCCAAGAGAATGATGAGATGTCGCGCAGTATTACCCACCATTTATATGACCCCAATGAAGCTACGCGTATTGCACAAAGCATTATTTTGGGTATTGGCGGTGCCATGTTGTTGGAAATTTTAGGTCTGGAACCTGATGTTTATCACATGAACGAAGGGCATGCAGTATCGCTTAACTTCTATTTATATGCCAAATATAAAAGCTTGGATGAAGTAAAAAAACGCGTTGTATTTACTACACATACACCCGAAATGGCTGGAAACGAAGAACATAGTTATGATCTGCTAAACGAGATGTCGTTTTTTTACCATTTGCAGGGGCGTGAAGTAAAAACACTATTAGGTATGGATGGCTATAATTTCAATTACACGTTGGCTGCCCTGAAGCTTTCGCGTAAAGCAAATGGCGTTTCAAAAATTCACGGAGAAATAGCCCGGCAAATGTGGAGCGGCAACCCCGGAGTTTGCACCATTACGTCTGTTACTAACGCGCAGAACAAAGCCTATTGGCAGGATACAATACTGGATAATGCAATTCGCAGCAACAACGATGAAGCAATCGTCATTCGGAAAAAGGAAATGAAAAAGGCATTGTTTAAGGTAGTGGCCGACCAATGTGGTAAGATTTTTGATGAAAATGTATTGACAATTGTTTGGGCCAGGCGATTTGCGGGCTATAAACGCGCCGACCTGCTAATGAATGATTGGGGGCGGTTTTTAAATTTGGTAAACAGTACCGAATTTCCCGTACAGATCATTTGGGCTGGGAAACCATATCCTGAAGACTCCGGAGCGATTGGTTTATTTAACCAGATCATAACCAGAGTTAAACCATTTAAAAACTGCGTGGTGCTTATCGGCTACGAACTTGAACTATCCATGTTGTTAAAACGTGGCTCCGACGTATGGTTAAATAATCCCCGAATGTACCGGGAAGCCTCGGGCACCAGCGGAATGGCCGCCGCCATGAATGGTTCTGTTAATGTTTCTATTCCAGATGGTTGGGTGCCCGAGTTTGCCATTGACAAAGAAAACTGCTTTTTGATTCAACCTGCTTCTGATCGCCTATCTGAAGTAGAAAAGGATAAGGAAGAAAATATTCATTTGATGGATACTTTGGAAAATGTGGTGCTGCCCATGTATTTTAAAAACCATACGCAATGGTTAAATATTATTAAAAAAGCCGCTTTTGATATTATACCTGCATTTGAATCGGGTAGACTGGCCGACGAATATTATGAGAAGATATACAAAGTTTAATTCCTATGCCGAAGCAGAACATGCAGCAAAATATACGATTACTCTTGCGCAAAAAAAAGGCCGATATTTTTTCTTTTTATATCAGAGTACCAGTATTCATCTTCTCTCAATAATTCATCACATTGGAAAACATAAAAGACCCTATAAAGAGTTTCTGGCAATTCAGTAATGAGGAAGCATTTAAACAATTGTCTGCCAATAAGAACGGGCTCGATGATCAGGAAGCTAACAGAAGATTAAAGGTGTATGGCCCTAATACCATAAAGCCAGGTTCAAGGTCGTCGATTATTTTTTTATTCTTATCGCAGTTCAAAAGCCCGATAACCCTGATGTTAATTGCAGCGGCCTTGTTATCAGCAGGCCTGGGCGATGTTGCAGATACCGTGATCATCCTTGCTATTGTCGTGATCAGCAGCTTACTGGGATTTTGGCAGGAAAAAGGCGCGTCGGATGCGGTCAAGGAGTTGATGAAAATGGTACAGTTGCATTGCGATGTGTTAAGAAAAGGAAAGAAAAAAGAAATAACGGTCGAAGATGTGGTGCCCGGTGATATAGTGATACTATCCGCCGGTGATGTGATACCGGGAGACAGTTTGATCCTTGAATCGCAGGAATTATTTGTTGATGAAGCCGCCTTTACCGGTGAAACCTACCCTGTAGAAAAAAACGCCGGGGTTTTGCCTGCCGATACACCCTTGGCCAAAAGAAGCAATGCCCTGTTTATGGGTTCGCATGTCATCAGTGGCAAAGCCAACGCCTTAATTGTAAAAACAGGGAAACAAACGGAGTTTGGCCAGATATCCGCGGGTTTACAGTCCAGGGCGTCCGAAACTGATTTTGAAAAAGGTATCCGCAAGTTTGGTTACATGCTTATGGAGATTACTTTGTTACTTGTGATTATCATTTTTGGCATCAATGTATTTTTGCACAAGCCCGTGCTCGATTCCTTCCTATTTTCATTGGCCCTTGCAGTTGGTTTAACACCTCAATTATTGCCTGCAATAATTAGCGTCAACCTATCTACCGGTGCCCGGCGCATGGCTAAACAACAGGTGATCGTTAAACGATTATCATCCATTGAAAACTTCGGCAGCATGAACATTCTTTGTTCGGATAAAACAGGTACCATTACTGAAGGTAAAGTAAAACTGAAAGACACTTTAGATATAACAGGCAAGCACAGCGATAAGGTTTTACAATATGCCTGGCTCAACGCCTCCATGCAACAAGGTTTTAATAACCCCATTGACGCGGCTATTTGCGCGGAATATCAAGGCCCGGCAAATACGTTTAAAGTGCAGGCCGAGATCCCTTATGATTTTATCCGCAAACGCCTCACCATTCAAGTAAAAAACGAAAAGGAAAATTTTGCCATTTCCAAAGGTGCATTAAATAACATCTTATCAGTTTGCAGCCATGTTGAAACCGCCGAAGGAAAAGTGGCGGACATAGAAGGCAGCAAAGCATCCATACAGCTACAGTACGAACAATTGAGCGCGGCTGGCTTCCGCACACTGGGTGTAGCATACAAACCTGCAAATGCCAAACAGGATTTTACCAAAGCCGATGAAAAAGAAATGGTTTTTATAGGTTTCATCACCTTATTTGATCCGCTTAAAGCCAACGTTGCTGACCTGATGACCAAAATGAATGACCTTGGCGTTAAGCTTAAATTTATAACGGGCGATAACGCGCTGGTCGCCAAAAGTCTGGCTTTGCAAATAGGTATCAAAAACCCGCAGATACTTACCGGTTCCGATCTGCTGAAGATGAGCAACTCCGCATTGTTTCATAAAGCACCTCTGACCGATGTTTTTGCAGAAGTTGAGCCCAATCAAAAAGAAAGAATCATCGCCATTTTGAAAAAAGCGGGCAATGTGGTGGGTTTTATGGGAGATGGCATCAATGACGCCCCGGCATTGCATTCGGCCGATGTGGGTATTTCAGTGAATACCGCAGTTGACGTAGCCAAAGAGGCGGCCGACATCGTATTATTAAGTAGAGGCCTTGAAGTGTTGATAGATGGCATTATTGAAGGCCGCAAAACTTTTGCCAATACCATGAAATATGTATTCATGTCAACCAGTGCCAATTTCGGTAATATGTTCAGCATGGCGGGCGCGTCATTGTTCCTTCCATTTTTACCGTTGCTGCCCAAGCAAATATTGCTCACCAACCTGTTGACCGATTTTCCCGAAATGGCCATCTCCACAGACAGGGTTGATCGGATAAATATCCAGTCGCCCCAGCATTGGGATTTGGGTTTTATACGCCGTTTCATGATCACCTTTGGCCTGTTAAGTTCGGTTTTTGACTACATGACCTTCGGTGTATTAATTTACGTACTGCATGCAAAAGAAAAGGCATTCCAAACCAGTTGGTTTATTGAGTCGGTAATATCCGCTATATTAATTGTGCTAGTGGTACGCACCAAACTGCCCTTTTTTAAAAGTCTCCCGGGCAAATGGCTTTCCATCGCTACTATCATTATTTTGATATTAGTACTTGCGTTACCCTTTACATCATTAGCTACATGGTTTGGTTTTGCCAGGCTGCCTATAGCTTATTACGGATGGATGTTGCTCATTGTAATGTTCTATTTGGCAAGCGCCGAAATAGCTAAACGGTGGTTTTACAGAAAACTAAATAAGTGATAAGGATCATATATCAACTTGTTGGTGATCAGTAAAATATAAAGCAGATTAGTTGAGTTTTGTGATAGATAACATTTACTTCTACTAAAAAATCAGATCATGAAAAAACTTCATTTATTATTAATTGTGTTAACCCTCACATCAAGTGTTGCGATGAGCGCATTAGCACAAACGGTAAAAGACACAGCACAGAAAATTTACATAAATTCAAAAGGGGGAATACACAACCATACAGGGACTAAACTCGGCTACATTGATAAAAACAATATGGTGAGGGATAATACCGGCAAAGAATTATATTTTATCGATAAAGACGGGAATGTTATTGCTTCTGATGGACGAAAACTAGGTGTGGCTAAAAAGAACGGATCGTACTATAATATGAACGGAGAGAATGAGTTGAATACAAAGGATATCGATAAGGAGAACTGTGCCATTTTAGATCCCAAAGGACATAATTTCGGTACAACTCATAAAAATTATAAGCTTCATGCTTGCGCCGCGCATTGCTACTGGTTAACAAAAGCAAAAGAAAAAGCAGTAAAGAAATCATAATTATTTAACTGAACATAAAACTAAAGACAATGATGTACTACGAAAATTTTGGGGGAATGCACCTGATATGGTGGTTCGTTTGGATGATCATGCTTTTCTGGATATTTGCTACGCCTTATGATATACCAGGCCAACGCAATAAAAAAGATACGCCGCTAAATATTTTACAAAAGCGATTTGCTGCCGGAGAGATCACCGATACAGAATACAAAGAAAAGAAAACGATACTGGAAAATGATTTAGCTACTTAGACTATTTGATATGGAGATGAGCAAAGCGCATGAGGGCATGGATCATAGTAAAATGCAACAAAGCAATGATCCGCACAAGGGCATGTCGGATCATGACCACCATGCCATGATGATCGCTGATTTTAAAAAGCGGTTTTATGTCGTATTAGTATTGACGGTTCCTATTATGTTGTTGTCAACCATGATACAACATTTTATGGGGGTTAGTTGGCAGTTCACAGGTTCTTCTTTCATTTTGTTTGCCTTATCGTCAGTAGTATTTGTATATGGCGGCTGGCCATTTTTAACAGGGCTGGTTAGCGAGGTAAGGGCCAAAAATCCTGGCATGATGTTTCTCATCGGCTTTGCTATAACCGTTGCTTATAGCTACAGTGTAGCTATCGTCTTTGGCTTAAAAGGGATGGATTTCTTTTGGGAACTGACCACGCTTATACTGATTATGCTTTTGGGGCATTGGATAGAAATGCGGTCTGTAATGGGCGCGTCAAACGAACTGGAGTTATTGGTACAACTGATGCCGGCCGATGCACACATGGTAATGCCGGATATGGTGCATGATGTAAAAACGGATACATTAAAAGAGAACGACATTATACTGGTTAAGCCCGGCGAAAAAGTTGCGGCTGATGGAATTATACTGGAAGGTGAAAGCTATTTGAACGAATCTATGCTCACTGGTGAATCAAAGCCTGTATTGAAAGTTAAAGGCGATAAAGTTATTGCCGGTTCTATCAATGGAAATGGGTCTTTTAAAGTTACGGTTTCCCATGCGGCCAAAGATTCCTATCTGTCGCAGGTGGTTAAACTGGTAGACGATGCGCAAAAATCAAAATCTCAAACACAGTTGCTGGCAGATACAGCTGCCAAATGGTTGACTGTGATCGCATTGGTAACCGGAATAGGCACATTTCTGTACTGGTATTTAACTGGCCAAACATTGGCTTTTGCGATGGAAAGGATGGTGACCGTCATCGTTATTTGCTGCCCTCATGCTTTGGGATTAGCTGTGCCTTTGGTCGTTGCCAAGTCAACAGCGTTATCGGCCAAGCATGGCTTGCTAATCAAAAACAGGACTGCGTTTGAGGATTCCAGGAAAATAACAACTATTGTATTTGATAAAACGGGGACGCTTACAGTCGGCAAATTTGAAGTATCCAAAGTAGTATCATTAAATAAAGATGTTGACGAGAATGAACTCATCCGTTTGGCATCAGCCTTAGAGCAAAAATCAGAACACCCAATTGCGACCGGCATCCTGCAAAAAGTTAAAGAATTAAAATTAACGATCCCACCTGCCGAAAACTTCAAAGCGATCACAGGGCAGGGTGTTGAAGCTTTGGTGGAGGGTAAAAAGCTGTTGGTGGTTAGTCCTGGTTATTTAAAAGAAAATAAGTTAACTACGCCTGATGACTTTGCGGCGAATGACACCGAAACGGTCGTGTTTGTATTGATCGATCAAAAATTGGCAGGATACATTGCTTTATCGGATGAGATTCGTCCGGAATCGGCAGAAGCTATTAAAACGTTACAAAAAGAAAATATCAAATCTATACTACTTACGGGAGATAACAAAAAAGTAGCCGCCAGCGTAAGTAGAACTTTAGGAATGGATAGTTTTATTGCCGAGGTATTGCCGCATCAAAAATTAGAAAAGATCAAGGAACTACAAGCGAAAGGTGAGTTTGTAGCGATGACGGGGGATGGCGTTAACGATGCTCCTGCGCTGGCTCAGGCCGATATTGGAATAGCAGTAGGTTCCGGAAGCGATATAGCGGCAGAAACTGCAGGCATCGTTTTGGTTAATAGCAATCCAAAAGATATTGTCAGTCTGATCCTGTTCGGCAAAGCTACTTATCGCAAAATGATCCAAAACCTGATCTGGGCAACGGGCTATAATGTGATTGCGCTACCATTGGCAGCAGGGATATTATATAACCAGGGTATTTTACTGAGCCCGGCAGCAGGAGCCGTTTTGATGACGGTAAGTACGGTGGTGGTAGCCATCAATGCAAGCTTGCTCAAAGTAAAAGAATAAAGTTTATAAATGTAGCTCGATTAGGGGGTATTACATATAATCATTAAGTTTTTTTACTGATTATGGTGTGAAGAAATACAATCGCTTCACTATTCATTCAAATCATTTATACTCCTAAACTTAACATCCATTTTTGTCAGCGTCTTGCCAGTCATAAAAGTAATTGTTTTTGTTTCACCGGGTACCAAGTCAAAGTAATTATCCGATAATATGACGTCGTCGTCTCCGATTGATATCCGCAGATCCTTTATTAAGTTGTGTCCCAACAGCTTAATTACATAATTATTGCCCGTTTTGGTTAACGTATAATTGACCGGGACTTTAGCCAATTTCAATTCCTTAGGCTTTTCAAAATATAAACAGCTTTCAGTCAGTTGCTTCCCTTTTTGTAGCAAACGCACATTAAGTACTGCATTTGTAGCGTCGGCACCTTTTAAAAGTCCCTTAATCGCGTTATGATAAAAATCGGTACTGCTGTTAGCATGGATGATAACAGGTATTGTTTTTTGACTGATAATATGTCCATCAAGGTCCATTAAAATGAGCTGTAAAGTAGCGTTCACAGCCTTTAAACTGTCGGAGATGATATAGACATAGGCACTGTCTTTTTTAATTACTGTGGAAACCAATACTTTGGCAAAGCTTCGTTTGGCTTGGTACTGCAAGGCTTTCCAATGCCCGTAATAATCAATGCTTGACCAGGAGGCTACCGGCCAGCAATCGTCTATTTGCCAATAGAGCGATCCCATACAGAAAGGTTTTGCCCTTCGGTGTGCCTCAATAGCCAGCCGGATGCCCTCGGCCTGCAAAACCTGGCCGGTATATAAAAAGTCAGGGAAAGCAGCCGGTACTTTATACCATTTTTTCATGTAAGCTAAAATAGCGCCGTTGCCGGTATATGACTTTTGGTGAGATTTCATCACTTCCGAAAAAATATCATCGTCAGACGGTAAAGCAAAAGTGCTAACCGTTTGCATATCCGGGAAGGCCTGGAAACCGTATTCGGTCATAAACGGGCCCACGTTATCTGCATAACTTTCCATGGGGGTAGTGGCCTTTGCAACATCCCAATAATAATGTACATCCCCCGAAGTTCGGCTATCATGATTATAAAGGGAATAATTACTAGCCTGTGGCGACGTAGACCAATAAGGCCGGTCATCATCATATGCCTTTACAACCGCAGGAAGTATTTGGTGAAAAACATCTTTGTACGTATTAATGATGGTCATGTAGTCTTTAGCATCCCTGAATGCTCCTTTGGCCGTTCCCCAAAAGTCAGAACCCATGTAAGCTGCTACCTCGTTATTACCACAGTACAAAGCTATACATGGATGATTACGCAGTCGCTTTACATTTTCAACTGCTTCTTCATAAATATTTTGTTTAAAATCTTCAAACGGGGCAACCATAGCGCAGGCAAACATAAAGTCCTGGTATACCAAAATTCCATTATCATCACACAAGTCATAAAAGAGGTCGTTCTCATAAATACCGCCGCCCCATACGCGCAGCATATTCATGTTGCTAATCACCGCGCTGTGGATCAATCGGTTGTAGCGTTCTTTAGTTACACGCGGCAAAAAATTATCCTGCGGCACATAATTGGCACCTTTCATAAATATCTTCACGCCATTCACCAGGAAGTAAAAAGAATTTCCATTTTTGCCCGATTCCTGTATCAGTTCAACCGTCCGCATCCCGTGTTTTACCTGCTTTTCGGCAAGCACCTTGACTCCGTCCGACAATATCACCTTAAAATGATATTGTTTGTGTGTGCCATAGCCATTGGGCCACCATAACTGCGGGTGCAAGAGAGTAAAACTGCAAACCAAATGGGTTGTGCCGGTATCCAGGTGTATGTCTTTTGAATAAAGCGGCACAAGGCTGTTATCCGCAAAAATTTCGAGGTGCTTTGCTCCCGCTGTCATGCTTTCCACCTCTACCAGCGCTTGCAAGTCCGCTTTTTCGGAATTTAGTTGTTTCTGTTTGATAAACAGGTCGTTAATAACCGTTTGGTGAGCGGCTTCAAGATAAACCGGGCGCCATATCCCGGAGGTAACAAACCTTGGGCCCCAGTCCCAGCCATAATGGTAACCGGCTTTGCGGGTAAAAACGCTGACTTTAGGCGAACCATGGTCGTTATCACTGGCGGGCACCTTGAATGGTAAACTATTGTATAACGCCTCCCCAGTTTTAATGGGTGAATGGAAATATACCAGTAAGGTATTGCTTCCGATTTTCAACCGGGCCTTTACATCGGCACGCCAGCTCCTAAACATGTTATCTGCCACAATAACCTTTGCGCCGTTCACATAAACATCCGCATAAGTGTCCAGACCATCAAAAGCAAGGTATAACTTGTCGTTTTTCAGCAACTCACCGTCAACCTTAAAGCTGGTTTTATATTCCCAGTCCTCACGGTCAATCCATTGCAGGTCGTTTTCATTGGTGCGGTAATAAGGATCGGTAATAAGGCCGTCATTCAGCAAATCAGTATGTACGGTACCCGGCACCGTAGCCTTGTTCCAGATGCTGTCGCCCGTTTTTCGAAACTGCCAGCCTAAATTTAGGTTGATTACCTGCTGAGCTTTGGAAGTATCATAAAAAAAGGAAACTAACAAAATCAAAAACAAATAGCCTGGGCTCTTAAATAATTTACCTTTCATTGTTGTGTTTTTATATTAATCAAACGGCTATAAGCTGTAATACCATACCGGCGGTTTGCCCCTAACTTTTACCAGTTAATAAAACAAAACAGGTTAAAAAAGTAATTGGGTATATATTCTATGAATTTCATGATGCCTGATTATCAGGTATTGCAATTATAGCATTGTTCAAGTAAGCCAAAATTATGCTTAACCGTTAACCATTTGTAATACTTATTTAACATTTGCTAGTGTTTTACCTAAAACGGGCTCATTGGCTGTCCTTTTATAAGCTAATATAGTCGCATGTTTTTGGGGCTTTAAAACTGGGGATCGTGCAACGGTATGATAAATTGAGCCCACATCCATGTACCGTCCTATTTAATTTGCATTAACCCCATCATTTCAAATCTTTTCAATCCAATGCAAATTTATTCATTCATTTCTAAACAGACTCTAACAATTAATAAATGTTTTCCGTATAAAGATGTTGTCGCCCCTTAAAATGGACAGCTTAACCACACTTTTAAATATCATCCGACATCTATACTTAAAATAATGCAAAATCCACCTATACCCGCCAACGAACTGGGAAGACTATTGGACCTATCTGAACTTGACCTGGATTATTCTAACCATAAAGATAATTTTAAGGATCTGGCAAAGCTGGCCGCTAAAGTTGCTGGAACTCCGATATCATTGGTCAATTTAATCGACTCATATACCCAATGGACCATATCAGATTATGGATTATCTATTGAACAGATGCCTAGGGAAGATTCTGTTTGTCAATATACCATAGCCAGTACTGATCACTTTGAGGTAGAAGATCTTAAAACCGATGTTCGCTTTAAGGACAAGTTTTATGTGGCTGACGAACCCCACCTTCGTTATTATTTAGGGGTTCCATTAAAAACCACCAAAGGGCACAACATAGGTGCTTTATGTGTGCTTGATACAGAGCTCAAAGAAATAGATCCAGAAAAATTTGAGCTATTACAGATAATTGCTGAGGAAATTGTAAACCGATTAAACGCATACAGATCTATAAGTAACCTAAAAAGTCAACTATTTGAAGCAAAAGAAACTAAAAAAAAAGTTGCGCATGATATACGCGGACCATTGGGGGGTATAATTGGTTTAGCAGAGATTATTAGTGAACAAGGTGATAGCAATAAGATAGATGAAGTTTTGGAATTTATTAAAATGATCCATAAAAGCGGCCGGTCAATATTAGAGTTAGCTGATGAGATATTAAGTGAACATAAGCCGAAAAGCCTTAAAAGTGATGAGTTCAACCTGTTGCTTTTTAAAGAAAAGCTGGAAAAACTTTATCAGTTACAAGCCCGAAATAAGAACATAACCTTTGTGGTTAATGTTGATATGGCCTCGTCGGAGATACCATTTTCTAAGAATAAACTTTTACAGATCACCGGTAATTTGATATCAAACGCAATGAAATTCACTTCGGTTAACGGTAAAGTTATTGTTGATCTCGAACTTAAGGCCAGCGACTTAAATAATGTGCTGCAAATAAGGGTTACAGATACAGGTGTGGGTTTAAGTGAAACGGCTATTAAAACCATATTAAATGGCAATGCGTCTTCCACAAACGGAACGGGCGGTGAGCATGGCTTTGGCTTTGGCCTTGCATTAGTTAAGCATTTAGTAGATGGTTTAAAAGGAACCATCAATATTAGTTCTGATCCTGGAAAGGGCGCTACTTTTAGTGTAGATCTGCCGCAGCCCAGTGAGCATAGCGTGATGGCATAATTTGGACACCTTGTTGATACATCATCGGTTCCGGATTATTGTACGGTGCATTTACGGTGCCAGCGTTTCCTTTCTCTGATCTTCTTTGCGCCGCACTGGTAAGTATCGCATATTAATATTAAGTGATAAATAGCAGTGCTCTGTAGTAATTAGATATACTATTTGACCATTATTATGAACTAAGCGAACGCCGTTTGATAAGTAAAAAGCCATTAGGCGGGGAGCCTAATAGCTTTTTTTATTAACCAATGTGAAGAGAGGGCAAACTTTTATTGCCAGCCAGGGTTTTGAATTAAAGCCGGAGCTTTTCTTAATTCGCTGGTGGGTATAGGCATTATATAATCATTAGGGAAAAACGCATGTAACCTGCTGGAGTTTACAATTGTATAAGTATAAGTACTCCCATTTTTAGTTATACTCATTAACTTATTATACCCGTTTTGTGTTATCGCTGAAATTTTCCACCTGCGGGAGTCATCCCATCGGTGATCTTCAAACATCAATTCTATATGTCGTTCATTTTGGACAAATTTACGCATTTCATCAACCGTCATATTGGCTTTCATACCATATAAGCCATCTAATCCCGGGTCAACACCGGCCCGGTCTCTTAATGTTTTTAATTTATCATAGGCTAACTCGGGGTGGCCGGTTTCATTAATGGCTTCGGCATAATTAAGCAGCATCTCGGCATAACGAATTAAAGGCCAGCCGCGTTCTGTATTACCACTACTGTTTGATGAGATATTCTCATCGCACATTTTTCTGCTATAATAACCACTTACACCAATAACATTACTGGTTACAATTGCAGGCATACCATCACCCGCCGGCGAACCAACGTAAGTAAATACCGGTGCTTTTCCGCCGGCACTTGGTAAATAGTATAACGAACCATTATAGATAATAGAATAACCGAAACGTGGGTCCCTCCCAACGTATGGGTTATTAGGGTCGTAGCCCGATGTTGGATCAGTTATGGCTTTTCCGTTTTTCATTGGAAAACAATCAACCAGGTTTTGAGTAGGAGCAGATCTGCCAGAACCGCCCCGTGATTTTGGGTTATATTGATTTTCAAAATCCCTGTTTGGCGGGCGATTGAATGAAAATATATATTCGGGATTGACCCGTTTTAAAAATACTTGATAAAAACCATAACCAGGCGCAGTTGTATTATCCTTATATAAATTGTAATAACCCGAGTTGATAACGTCGTTTGCGGCAGATGCCGCAGCCTGCCAGTGCGCTACATCATAAGCAGGATAACTGGCCAGCGCAACTTGATCTGGCGTAGCCGGAGCCGGAAAAGCGCCACCGTTAAATAACGGACTTGCGGCATATAATAATACTCTTGATTTTAAAGCCATGGCTGCCCCTTTGGTTGCGTGCCCGTAATCAACATCAGTGTATTGGCCGGGTAAATTAGCTTGGCCAGGTAACGGTAAATCTTTTGCTGCAGCGTCGAGTTCGCTTACTATGTATATAACCGTTTCTGCAAAGGTTTTACGGGGTAAGTTAACATCATCTGTAATTGAATAAACTTTGTCGCCAACAATGGGTACTCCGCCAAAGTTAACCAGAAGCTTGTAATAGAACCACGCTCTTAAAAACCGGGCCTCGGCTGCAACCCGCGTTCTGGTGGTGGGGGTTAAAGGCGCAGTTGGCAGTTTAGACAATAAAAGATTTACCCGTCTGATATTAGTGAACGGGGTGCCCCAAAAATCAAAGAAAGCAAAATTATCTGCGCTCCAGGTAGCGCTATATAAAATTACAGGGCGCCTTGCCGGATTTTGCAGATCAAACTCACAATCATCTGTGCCGTTTTCTGTACTTCCATTTTCCCATCGTTGTTTATAAAACGAGAAAGGTACATCCCCGTAGATACGGGCCAAAAAGCCCATGGTTCGGGTACTATCACTAAATACGGTTGCTTCACTGAGTGCACTACTGGTTTTGTCGTCCAGAAAACTTCCTGATTTTTTGCAAGCCGACAGCACAATGCTTGCAAATACGACGATAAAGAATATTTTTTTCATGTTGATATCAATTAAAAGTAATATTGAGGCCTGCATTGTACATACGTTGAGGAGGATAGTTTATCCTATCGGTTCCGCTGGTAATTTCCGGATCAAGTGCGTACTTGCTGAACGCTTTAGACCAGGTTAATAAATTATTGCCGTTTAAGTAAAATACCGCGCTTTGAATATGTACTTTATTTAACCAGCTAGCGGGCAAAGAATAACTTAGTTGAGCAGTTCTGAGACGTAGATAATCGCCGGGTACATTCCAATAATTAGAAACAAATGCACCAGGATCACTAACTGTACGTAAAAGAGTAAGTGCCGGATATTTGGCATTATCGCCTATATCGGGTGTCCACGCTTGTTGCTGTATAGCCGTTAGGTTAGAAGAAAACGCACGCCCTGCTTCTTCATAGGCACGTACATTAAAGTGTAAAGCACCTTGAAATAACGCTGATAAACTAATATTTTTATAACTAAAGCTAAAGTTGAGGCCAAAATTTGTATCGGGTGTATTAGGGTAACTAATAACGGCCTGATCTTTTGAGTCAATAATTCCATCACCGTTTAAATCTCTATATTTCAGATCTCCTGGCCTTGCAGCAGGGTTCACCTTGGGGCTGTTGGCTACGTCGGCAGCATCTTGATAAAAACCAATAAATTCATAATCTACACGGCTCCCAATAGGGTGTCCGGTTATAGCCTGCCACGGGTACTGGGTGCTGGTTTCGTCCATGTATAAAATGGTATTGTGCGCATATGAATATGTCCCTTTTAAAGAATAATTAATGTCTTTGCCAATTTTGTCGTGGTAGTTTAACTCAATTTCAAAACCCTTATTATTTACGCGCCCCAAGTTAACAGGGGGCAGGTCCTGACCGAAGATGGCTGATACTGTTCCTCTTTGTGATAAAATATCATAACGATTGTTATTAAATACGTCAACAGTACCATTAATTTTATTAAATAATCCAAAGTCTAATCCAATATTCAACTCTTTTTGTTTTTCCCAGGTTACCTGGCTGTTAGGCAAGCGGCCTTCTTGCAGGCCATTAACACCGTTGGCATTAATACCAAAGTTAGGCTGGCCAAACGGGTTATTAACTGAGTAGGTTTGCAAATACGAATAAGTAAAGCCCCCAAGGTTATCAGACCCTACAAGCCCATAAGACGCACGAATTTTAAACTGATCTAACGCTTTGAAATTGTTTTTCACAAATGGCTCTTCGGCAATGTTCCATCCGGCAGATACCGCGGGGAAAAACCCAAAACGTTTTGAAGAAACAAACCTGTCGGTGCCATTATATGCACCTGTAAGCTGTAACAGGTATTTCTGTTTATAATCATACCCTAGTCGGCCGGTATAACCAAGTGTATTGGCCGGTATAAAATTATAGTTAGCATCATTTACGTAATTATTTTTACTGGTTTGGTTCATTAAAGCTAAACCGGTAAAGTGATGATTTTTAAATGCGCGGTCGTAAGTCAGTAACGCTTGTACATTATACGTCCTTATGGTAGTATTTCCATTGCTAAAATTAGTACCGCTGTAATTTAAGCCAAGTGGCTCTAACCGAAATATATTAGGGTCTGTTTGTTGATAGGTATCTGTAGCCAGAGTATAAATGGCAGACGGCATATTTGTTCTGGTTAAATTTTTTGAATACCCATAACTGCTAGCGTATGATAGTGTACCTTTAAAAGCCAAACCTTTAGTTAAAAAATCAAGCTTTTGTTCTGCCGAGGTTACAATGTTCATATTATTCTCATTATACCTGTTATAACCGCCCAATGTTAAACGCTCAATAATATTACCACCGTTATATGAGGCGCCACCTGCATCGGTTTTTTGCCAGGTACTGTATCCCCAGCTGCCGTCTGGATTTTTTATTGGGTATGCAAACGGGGATAGCCCCAAGAAAGCACCGTATTCGTAAAAAGGATCGTTTTTTGAGGCTACCGTTGTATTATTAAATATGTTAGGGCTGTTTACTTCATTGATATTTCCGTAAACGTCCAGCTTTAACTTAAGGCTGGGACTCACTTTAATATCCAGGTTTGACCGATAGTTATAACGATTGTTGTAATAATTGCCATCATACCCTTGTCCATGACTAAAATCCCTGAGATTTCCACCCTGATTTAGATAGCCTACCGAAACAAAGTAAGTTACTTTCTCGGTTCCACCGGTTATATCCAGGTGATTGTCAGACTGGGATGCATATTTTTTAAATAACTCATGGTACCAGTCAATATTGGGATGCCCATAAGGATCTTGTCCATTTTGAAAAAGTGCCAGATCCTGATCCGTCCATTTCGGTGTAAAAGTTGGATTAGGTGTTGCAGCATACTTATTATCATTGATCTGAGCCTGATTGTACAATAAGGCAGTATTATAAGCATCCAGAAATTTAGGTAGCTTGGTAGGCTGGCTCAGGCTATAATCGGTTCTTAAGGAAATTTTAGGTGAGCCAACCACACCACGCCTGGTGGTTAATACAACAACCCCATTTGCCCCTTTAATGCCATAAATTGCTGTGGTAGACGCATCTTTTAAGATAGTTACGGTTTCTACTTCGTTGGCATCCAACCGTTGAAACTGATCATATGTAAATTCAATATCATCAACAATAATAAGGGGTTGATTGTT
Source organism: Mucilaginibacter sp. (assembly GCA_025352225.1). Taxonomy (GTDB): domain Bacteria; phylum Bacteroidota; class Bacteroidia; order Sphingobacteriales; family Sphingobacteriaceae; genus Mucilaginibacter. Next base: position 20,890 of record JANXTT010000010.1, read on the forward strand.
ATTGGTGTATGAGCTTAAGCCACGTATCAAAAAATCGGCACCATCAGCACCGGGCCTGCCCGAACGCTGCTGTGAAATATACCCTGTAATACGGCCTGCCAAAGTGTTTTGTAAACTGGCAGAAGGATTTTGGCGTATTTCTTTGCCACTTACCGCACTTGTTGCGCCGGTTAGGGTTATTTTTTTCTGTGGCACATATCCGGCATTTACAATAATCTCTTGCAGGCTACTATTAGCAGCAGTTAAAGTAACGCTTATACTGGAGCGGCCGGTAATATTTACTTCCTTGGTCTCGTATCCTATTCCTTTTATAATAAGCACACCCGAGGTGCCTTTTAGGGTGATTTTAAATTTCCCGTCAACATCGGTGGCTATGCCATTGTTAGGCATGCCTTTTTCTATTACGCTGATCCCGGGCAACGGCCCTTGGTCATCGCGTACTGTTCCCTGTACCTGTTTGGTTTGAGCCTTTGCAAGGCTTACTATAAGGCACAGTAAAATAGCTATACTAAATAATTTGATCGTGTTCATTTTATTTATTTTATAATCATGTTTAAATTGATTGACCATTACCAGCCTGGATTTTGTTTCATGCTACTGTTTTTCACTATCTCGTCATAAGGAATAGGCATGTGATAAAGCTTATCCTGGAAGACCATGTTATCAACCTGTACGGCCTGGAATGTTAACACACCGGCGTTATTGTTTATTACGGTTCCAAAAAGCGGCCCACTCAAAGCTGTGTTGGCTATTTTCCATCTCCTTACGTCCCAAAAGCGGTGCTCTTCAAACGAAAGTTCTATGCGGCGTTCGGTCATAATTAAGGTACGCATATCGTTTTGTGATATGCCTGCCGCAATACCATACCGGCCGTTAATACCGGCAGTAATACCGGCCCTTTTTCTGATTGGAATAATCAACTGCACTGCAGACTCCGTATTTAAAGTACCACCAAGTTCATTATATGCTTCAGCCTCGTTAAGCAATATTTCGGCGTACCTGAAGTAGATAAAATTATGGCTCTGGTTAGAGTACGCGGTTGAGTTGGTAAAATCGCCCATAAACTTACGCAGGTAATAACCTGTTTTTGTTTGTACAACACTGCCTCCGGGTTTATCTTTTCCGCCTTCAAACGTTTCCATATTTCTGGAAAGCCATTTTACACCGGTAAAGAAAACCGTTGGTGCAAAACGCGGGTCGCGGTTGGTATAGGGTTGTGCGGGATTGTAGCCCGAAGCTGGATCGGTAATAACAAGGCCGTTATTCATTGTAAAAGCATCCACAAAATTTTGTGTTGGGCTGGTGCGTCCGGCACCCACAAAACTGCCGCTAACATATCCAATAGGAGCATTGTTGTTTTCAATGTCAAAATTATTTGCCGATTGTTTGGCCAAAATAATCTCCTTACTGGTTTTGTTGGTAAATAACCCTCCGTAAGAGCCTTCTAATACATAATAATTCAATGCTCTCAATTCATCGGCGGCATCAATCGCTTTTTGCCAGCGGGATGGGTCGCTGGTTACGCTACCGGTTAAACCGTCAGCATTACCACCGTTAAATAACGGACTAGCGGCATACAGGTAAGCGCGGCATTTTAATGCACTGGCTGCCCCTTTTGGTATATGCCCAATATTTGGCGCAGGCAAAGCGTCGGCATTGAGGTTTCCTTTTATTGCGTCGCACTCGCTTACTATATAATTTAAGCAATCATCATATGTATTGCGCGGTAATTGCAGGTTATCATTAAGTGTAAATACTTTATCGCCCACAAGCGGTACTCCACCGTAACGTTTCCATAACTCAAAGTATAAAAATGCCCTGATAAAACGGACTTCGGCTTTCCAGGTGGTAATAGAAATTGCCGCTGTTGGAACCTGATCAATGTTTGCAAGAAATATATTTGCCTGGCGGATACCTGCATATGCATTGGCCCAATAGGGATCGGGGTTATTAATTGTACTGATGATTCCGTTGTAGTAATACTGAACTGATGTATTATTTCTTGATGGTACGGCATCGCCGGATGCATCGTCCAGGTAATCGCCATTTATTCTGTTAAATCCAGTAGGAAGGTTAGTATATATACTATTTAAAAACTGCTGGGCAAATACCGCATTTTTATCTGTAACATCCCAAATCAGATCGCTGGTGATAAAGTTACGGGGTTGCGTTTCTTCCTTATGGCATGAAGGAGCTATCCCTGTTATTAACAGGCATACCAAGTATATCAATGTTGTTGTTCTGTTCATTTCGATAAATTTTAAAGTTTCACATTTACACCGATGTTAAATACCCTTTGTATTGGATATGCCCCATTGTATACTTCGGGGTCTACATCTTTTAGCGATGTAATGGTGAACAGGTTTAAACCATTGGCAAAAACGCGTACCGATGGTAGTTTAATGATATTGCTAAACCTTGCAGGCACTGTATAACCAATTTCGGCATTCTTTAATCGTAAATAATCGGCTTTACGATACCAATAAGATGAAAACGCTTGATTATTGGTGTTGCTGCCAATACCTAAACGAGGGTAACTTGCATTTGGGTTTGATGGTGTCCATCTATCCAATTGCTGTGTGTACGCCTGTCCAAATCCACCGTTCTGAAATTCCCAGTAACTATTTCCACTTAAATAATTATTAATGTTTCTGATTCCTTGGAACAAAGCACTAAAATCAAAGCCCTTATAGTCAAAACCGAAATTTAATCCCAAAACAAGTTGGGGCTTTGCTGATCCTATGGAGGTAATATCTAATTGGTTAATTACACCATCACCATTCAGATCTTTATATTTAATATCGCCGGGTTGGGGAGTATAGCCTAAAAAGGTTGGTGCCGGACCGTTATTTTTTCCACCATGATCTATTTCTGCCTGTGATTGAAATAGCCCATCAGCTGTAAATCCAAAAGGCTGGCCCACTGGTTGCCCTGTGCGGCGCATATAATCATAAGGTTGGTTAACTTCGTTACTGTACAGGAGCTCTGTTTTTTGTAAACTCGCGTTAGCAGAAACGAAATAATTAAAGTCTGACCGTTTTTCGTTTTGCCAGCTCAGGTCAAAATCCCAACCACTAAACCGAGTTTGTCCAATATTTTCCGCTGGATAATTATTACCTAGTAAGGAGGTATTTTGCCCGCGTTGCTGCAATAAATCGTAATACTTATTATTGTAATATTCAATGTTAAAGCCAAGCCGGTTTTTAAACATGGCACCAGCTAAACCAATATTTAATTTATTGCCTTTTTCCCAGGTTATATTGGCATTTGCAATGCTGGCCTCTACTAAAGTAGGGTTGCCAGACGCTGAACTGCCAAAATAGGCTGCGGCTCCATTGTTATAACGTTGTATGTAAGAAAAGTACCCTGGCACATCGTTCCCAACTTTTCCATATGAGCCTGAAAGTTTCAGGTTATTTAGCCATGCGGAATTTTCCATAAAACTTTCCTTAGTTATATTCCATCCTAATCCAAAAGCGGGAAAAAATCCATACCGGGTTGTGCCATTTGGAAAATATCGATTTGACCCGTTAACGCCATAGGCTACTTCGGCAATATATTTTTGTTTGTAATTATATGATAACCTGCCTGATGTACCTGTAATGGTGTAGGGCAAATCGGAGTTAGCTACAGAATTATCAATGTTACCCAGCACTACCATATCAATGCCATGTGTACCATTGAAAACGTGATTATAACCTATTGAAGCTTCAAAATAGCTTTGGCGCCCTTGCGAGCTAATAGCATTTGTGTTTAGTTGAGTGCCTGAAACGCCATATTGATTATAACTTTCAACACCATTATTAACTAGCCTTTGGTATACTACTATTGGCTTACTACGGTTAATATTTTCTGTTAAGTTTGCCGAGTAAGAGCCAACAGCTTTGGCCCATAAACCGGGTATAATTTCATCTAAGGTTCTTTTTAGATAAAAATCTGCCAGAATATCTCTGTTATAACTTTCTAAATATCCTGACCCTGTGGCTTGGGCTTGTATGTTATTTTGGTATTGTTGCACTCCACCATAGCTTCCGTCGGGGTTTATTGGTACATAAGCCGTAGCCGGGGTGTTTAAAAACGAATTAAAAATAGAGTTTATACCAGCACCCGGTTCGTTCACATTTATTATTCTACCTAAAAGGTGTATGCCCCCGATAAGTTTTTTATTGATATTAATATCAATATTTGAGCGTAAAATTGAGCCGTTTATGCCATTATTGGTATTATATTTATTGGCAGCATCTGTTTTTAACAAACCGTCCTGATTAAAATGCTCAAGGCCAACGTAATATCTTGCTGTTGTGCTACCGCCTGTAACGTTGAGGCTATAACGGTCAAACTTAGAAGTGTTTCTTAGAACCTGTTTTCGCCAATCAATATCTGGATGGCCAACCGGGTCGGACCCGGTTTGATAGGCCTGCAGATCGGCTGCGGTATATAGCAAATTGGTTGGGTAATTAGGATTAATATTTATTTCGTTTTGCACTGCCTCATTACGTAAGGTTGCGTAATTAAACGCGCTTAACGCTTGCGGCATTTTTAAAGGCTGCTGCATAGATGTTTGTGCCGTGAACGAAATTTGCTGCTTAGCGGCTGACCCTTGCCGTGTTGTAATTAACAACGCACCTCGGGCTCCTCTTACACCAAGCATAGCTGTACCAAGCGCATCTTTTAAAACGGTTATCGATTCAACCTCCTGAAGATCAATTGTGGTAAGATTACGCGGAATACCATCTATCAAAATTAACGGCGAAACTCCTCTCAGGGACACACTTACACCATCTGATCCTGGTAAACCAGAAAACTGCGATGTAGATAATCCCGAAAGCCGCCCTGTTAAAGCATTTAAAACGCTGGCCGCGGGAGATTGGATAAGGTTTTTATTATAAACAACTGCCGATGATGCAACTGTAAGATTTGCTGGAATACTCTGGTTGTAAACGAGCCTAACGTTTTTTGGTAAGGAGTCTTTGTTTCCTGTCAGATTAACGTTGGAAGCCTTATGTTTAACCGTTTTGTTTTGGGCATAGAGCCCTACATTAATAAAACAAAACGTTATAAACACGAAGAGTTTAAAAAGTATAATTCTATTTCTCATACTTACATTTATTTAAATGATTATTGGTTTGGTTAGTTTGCCGGTGTATAACGGCCCGTGGTGGTTATGGAACCTGGTTTATGTATCGGGAATGAACTCTAAAAAGGTTGAGCAGGTTTTTAAGTAATCGTTAATTTTCATAAATTGATTGGTTAGGATTAGAATAATTTTAGTTTGTTGTAATTGCTTGTGGGGTATTGCGTTAATATTGTTAAGTAATTATTAAGACTTTTAAAATATTTGTTGACCATATTGTTAAGGCAGTTATGTTAAAAATTGGTCAAAATGATTATAGAATAATAACTTAATAAAATAGGTAGTTGGTTATCAAATGGCACTTACCTGGTTATGCCCGGCAAGCTTATTGCGAATGTTACTTAGCGTGTATGAAATTACATACGTATTATGCTACCGTTGTAAATAAATAGGGGCACAAATGTTAAATTAGGTTAAACTACTTGTATTTAGTTACTTACAATAAAACAATCACTTATTATGATGCATATCATTAATAAAGTGATTGTAATTTAACAACGGAATTGTTAAAAAGTTGAATTATAGATTTAAGGCAGCACCCGATTTATACTTGTGGAGCCTTATTATTGAGGTATGCAGATGGTATCGTGTTATACTCAGCTTTGAAAGATTTGACAAAATATTTTTGACTTTTAAAACCAACTTTATAAGCAATTTGAGATATAGTTAAATGCCCCTTTTCAATAAGTTGGGCTGCACGTTTTAAACGTAAAGATCTAATAAGTTCTACAGGGCTTTTACCTGTTAACAGTAACATTTTATTGTAAAGGGTAACACGGCTAACAAACATTTCACTACTAAGTTCTTCGACAGAAAAATTAGGGTTCGGAATATTTTTATCAATTATCTGCAATGCCTTTTGAATAAATATGGTATCTGGAGATTCTGATGTTACTTCCGATGGTAAAACTTTTACCTGTTTTTGATAGGTTTTACGTATTGACTCTTGCTGGAAGAGTATATTTTTAATTTTCGATAGCAGAATCTCAAAATTAAAAGGTTTGGTTAAATAATCAGTAGCTCCAGTTTCAAGCCCCTTAATTTGTTGCTCTTCGCCAGTAATGGCAGTAAGCAATATAACCGGAAGGTGAGAAGTGCGGGGGTCGGCCTTAATTTTACGGCAGAGATCTATTCCGTTCATTTCAGGCATGCTAATATCGCTCACCACCAAATTGGGATGTAAAGCCAGGGCTTTTTGCCATCCTTCTTTACCATTTACGGCTTCTATGATATTGAAAACTCCTTTTAGATTGTCTTTCAGGTAAAACCTAAAATCATCATTATCTTCTATAATTAATACGGTTTGTTTTTTTTCGTTACGAAGGGCCGGCGATAAAACAGTTTCACTTTCTTTAGATGTAATTTTTACATCCTGTGTTTTAGTAGTGTTGGATATATTATTTTTAACTGGTAAGCTTACAATAAAACAACTACCTTGCTCTGGCTCGCTTTCTACACGTATAGTTCCGTTATGTAATTTAACAAACTCTTTGGTAATAGCTAAGCCTATACCGCTACCTTGATTTACCATTGAGCCCGGAATATCGTTTTGAAAGAATCGGTCGAATATTTTGTCGTGTTTATCCAGTGGAATCCCTATTCCGGTATCAATCACTTTAATTTCTAAATTTTTTTCTACCGTTTGGCTATTTTCAACTAAATTGAGTAATACACTTACATGGCCATGTTCGGGGGTAAACTTAAATGAGTTGGAAAGCAAGTTGAACAAAATTCGTTCAATTTTATCATGGTCAAATTCTGTTTGGAGCGAGTCTGTTTCTGAATCAAACAAAAATCCAATATTTTTCTTCTCTGCTACGTCTGTAAATGATTCTGATATCTCCTGAATAAAAGCTATAATGTCTCCTCTTGTGGTGTGCAGCTTCAATTCGTGCACCTCCATTTTCCTAAAATCGAGCAGTTGGTTAACCAGGTTTAATAATCTTCGGGCATTTTGATTAACTATTTGTAACTGTTTACGCTGATCGGGTTCGATAACCTGTTTTAATATCTTGTCTACCGGCGCTAAAATCAATGCCAAAGGAGTACGAAACTCATGGCTTACATTGGTAAAGAATTTGATTTTCATCATATCCAGTTCGTGCATCCGCTGTGCTTCCTGGCGTTCCTGTTCAACTGCAAATTGGGCACTGATTTTTTTTATGCCTTTGCCGCGAATATATAATAAAGTACCGGCAAGCATTATTAAATAAGCGATATAAGCATAGGGTGTTTTCCAAAAAGGAGGCAATACTTTAATTTTAAGAAATAGCTTCTTGGCGTTTCCAATGCCATCATAATTGGCATTTTTTACTTTAAAAGTATAAGTACCAGCATCAAGATTGGTATAAGTAGCCTTGCGTACTTTATTATCTGCCGTTAACCAATCTTTGTCAAAACCATCCAGCATATATTGCAGTTTTGCCTTGTCGGGATCAAAGAAATCTAAAGCGGCAAACTCTATTGAGAAAACATTTTCATTATGTGGCAGGGTTATAAAATCTGTTTCTGTAATTGATTTTGGAAGAATAATATTCCCGTTTATTTCCTGCCCTGGGCTTAAGCTTTTGTTTAGTACCTGCAAATCAGTTAAAACTATATCCGATTTGTTTTTATTGGGTTTTATGTTAGATGGGTCGAAGATATTAAATCCATTAGCACCTCCAAATATTAACTCGTCCTTGCTTGTTTTAAAGGCACTGTTTTCATTAAACTCAAGGCCTTGTAACCCATCTGATTCATCATAATTTTTAAATGAAAATGACAGTCGATCTTTGTTTTTTGTTAAAACAACATTTGATAAGCCACCTGCGGTACTTAACCATATATTATGGCTATTATCTTCTAATATGCCAAGCACCATATTATTGGGTAATCCGTCTTCCTTTTTAAAATTAGTAAATTTACCGCTAGCTAGGTTCAGTATGCTTAAACCCTCACGTGTGCCTGCCCAAAGCCAACCACGGCTGTCAATAAAAAAACTGCTTACATTGTTATGAACTAAACTATTGGAGTTTTTATCGTCATGGAAATAATGAAGCAACTTACCTGTTTTTTTCGAAATGACATCAATCCCCTCTGGAGTTCTTAACCAAATATCGCCAGCTTTGCTTTCAAGCATTGACATTACAAAATCAGAATGTATAGCGTTTTTCTGATTATGGCGATAATGATAAAATGTTTTGCTCTGTTTATCCAGGCGGTTCAGTCCGCCACCGAGCGTGCCTACCCACATGCTTTTTTCGGAATCTTCAATTATTCCATATACACAGTCATTCGACAGGCTGTTAGTATCTGTATCGTTATGTTTATAATGTGTAAATGTTTTACCATCATAACAATCTAAACCACCCAGATATGTGCCTATCCATAGTTTTTTATCACGATCTATATAGAGGCTCACTATTACATCATTACATACCGTGTTTTTATTGGTTAAGCTATGTTTATACGGCGAGAATTTATTGCTTTTGCGGTCGTAATAAACAAGACCCGCGCCATTAGTACCAATCCATAAATTCCCTTTTGCATCCTCGGCAAATACGTTTACATCGTCATAGCTCAGGCTGTTCGGGTCCGACGAGTAATGGTGGATCAAAGGAAATTTTATAATGTTTTCATGATAGTAATTGACCCCTTTTTTATAGGTGCCCAACCAAATAATGCCCGAGCTGTCTTTATACATAGATATCACACTATTTTGACTAATGCTTTTTGCATCGTCTTCGCGGTTTACCAGGTATTTGATACTGAAATCCTTCTTATCCAACAAATTGATTCCACCATGATCCGTTGCTATCCAAAGCAGCCCCTTGTCATCCTGAATAATGTTATCAATTTTATCTGAATTTAACCTGCTTAATCTGTTTGCTTTTTCAAAATGTTTTATTGCATTTGTTGTAGTGTTTATATAATACACTCCCAAAGCAAAATTTGAGGCATATAGCCAAACATCATCATCCTTATCTAAAAAAACAGCATAGATCCGTGGTTTGTTAAAATTAAAACCACTTACACTCAGGCGATAAGTAATTTGTTTGGTATTAATATCAAATTTTTGCAATATCCCATTTAAGGTTATCATCCAAATGTTGTTCCGGGAATCAACTGCCAGATTTTGAACAGCATCCGGAATTGCTGAAATTGATTTATTAGTATATACAATGTCTGTGTTTTTTAGCCGTGGATTGTAGCGGTAAACTCCTGTTGGGGTTAAAAATAAAAAATTACCGGTTTTATCTTTCATCAGGCTCATTACATCTCTTCCCGGAATGTGCAAGCCCGACAAATAACTTCGCCGTTGATTGGTGAATTTTTCTGTTTTTTGATCATAGAAGTTTAAACCTGTACGGTTTTTTAAACAGAGTTTGTTATTGGGTGCCTCAAAAATGTTTACTATAAAATCGTCGCCCAACGAAGATGTGTCACGAGGGTCATGTTTAAACGATTTAAACTTATACCCATCATAACGATTTAAGCCAGCCATGGTGCCAAACCACATGAAACCTTTTTTATCTTTTAATATTGCCGTTACGCCGTTATGTAAAAGCCCGTTACTAATAGTTAAATGAGAAAATTGATATTGAGTGCTTTGTGCAATAATTTTGTTAATTGAAAAAACAAGTAACAAAAACAGTAAAAATATTTTAAAACGCATTATCAGTTAGGTCTGTATTGGATTTACATACGATATACTAATATAAGCAATTATTATGAGGAATGAAATTATTTTATCATATAATCACGCTCATAATTGTTCAATGCGTATTGGCGAGCTAATTAAAGGCATATAAATAACCTCCTCCCCTGGCTGTTCTCAGGCATACAATCGTTAATAATTTTAATGATGAAAAAATCACCTGTTTTATTAGTCTCTCAGTACAGCAAGGATACTTACTAACAATCCAACTATATAATGATACTAATAAAGTTATCCTGAAAATATTGCTGATCCATTGTTATGATCTCAAATAAAAATAATTCGCAAAAAAAAAACCACCCTTATTTGAATCCCGTAGATTATCATAACTAAGTCAGATTTATAAATTCATATCAAAAATTAATTATGGAAAACTTAACGAGGAATAATGACCTGCTCATAGAAGACGAGAGCAAGTTAAATGCAAAAATACAACGGAGGTCGTTTTTGCGCTATGCAGGAGTTGGCGCTGCAGGAGTAGGCTTATTAGCTGTTGCTTCATGTAAGAAACACACCGACGATCCTATGGTATCAGCTACAATAGATGTAGGTGGTGGCGATATTGGTGTTTTAAACTATGCTTATGCTTTAGAACAATTAGAGGCCGCATTTTATATTAAAGTTGTGGCAAGTCCTTATTCTGGCATGTCAGCTTCCGAATTATCGGCATTTACAGATATCCGCGACCATGAAGTATTACACCGCGAGTTTTTAAAAGCTGCTTTAGGAGCCGCTGCTATCCCAGCGTTATCGGTTAACTTCAGTTCAATTGATTTTACAAGCAAAGCCTCTGTATTAGCTGCCGCAAAAGGTTTTGAAGATACTGGTGTATCAGCATATAATGGTGTTGCATACGTAATGCAAAATCCAGCTTATTTAACACTTGCTGGTAAAATAGTTTCAGTTGAGGCCCGTCATGCTGCATTTATACGCGATATGATAAGTTATGGCTCGTTTGCAGATTCAACTGTTGTTGATACAACTAACGCGTTAGATTTATCACGCATGCCATCACAGGTACTGCCTATTGTAGCAGTTTATTTAAACACATCTATTTCAGCAAATCAATTACCTTAAAAAAAATTAGTCATGAATATTTTCAGTATAATAGAAGAACTAGAAAAAATCGACCCTGAATTGAATGAAAGGTTCAGTCCTCGTCGTGCAGCGATAAAAAACTTAAGTAACTACGGTTCAAAAATAGCACTTGCAGCTTTACCATTTGCCTTAGGTTCATTATTTACCAAAGCTTACGGCCAAACAGCCGTTGGTGATGTAACAGGTACATTAAATTTTGCTTTAAAATTAGAATATCTTGAATCTGCTTTTTATAATACAGCTCTTGCAACTCCTGGATTGATTCCTACTGCAGATCTGGCTGCTTTTCAACTTATTGCAGCGCACGAAAACGCACATGTTAAATTTTTGCAAAATGTTTTAGGAACGTCAGCGGTAGCTCAAACCACTCAGGGTACCAATGGTACTTATGATTTTACCGCAGGTGGTTCATTGCCAAATTACTTTGCATCTAAGGATTATGCAACATTCCTGATCGTAGCAAACGCTTTTGAAGATACAGGTGTTAGGGCGTACAAAGGCCAGGCACCAAATATTATTGGCAATAAAGTAGTTTTAACAGCCGCTTTGAGTATTCATTCCGTTGAAGCTCGTCATGCATCGCATGTTCGTACAATTCGCAGGGGAACTACAGCTACACCAAAATCATGGATAACTGGCGCTAATGATACTGGTTTTGCAGGTATAGCCGCTAATTATGCTGGCGAGGATAATACTATGCAGGGAGGTGTTGATTTAACAACATTAATTAACCCTGTAACTGGCGCTAAATTTACTTCGAGTGTAATAACTGAAGCTTTTGATGAGCCATTAACTTTCGCCCAGGTTTTACCTTTGGTATCACCATTCGGGGTTAAGTAATATCTAGTTTTTCAATAAAAAACGCGGAGGTATCAAACTAATTGATATGTCCGCGTTTTAGTTTTTCAATACAGGAGTGTATATCTTTGCCCGGGTATATCCCAAACCTTTCCTAATAAGTTGTTTATAGTCCCATATAAACATTAAATACGCATAAACAACTGGTTACCAACCTATATCAAAGGGCACTTACCATAACAATTGATTGTAAGCCGCGGCCGTAACGTACCTAAGTAATATGTTTTATACTTTTCAGTGCAAAACTGACCGGTCACTCGGGCGGCAGGCAAACTTTATTTTCCTCCATTTGAAATTTCAATAAGGCTAGCTTGTAATAAATACATGCTAAAGCAATTTCCATAAACCATAAAAAAAAATTAATTTGAGGCGATAAATGAATTGGTTTAATAAATCAAAAAAATCTGATCCTGAAAATGATGAGGTTCTGCTAAAGCGGTATCGCCAAAGTGGTGATCTGGCTGTGTTGGCTGAGTTGTTTCAGGGTTATACCTCTATGGTTTATTATATTTGTTTAAGATACTTACAGGATGGCGATTTGAGTAAGGATGCGGTAATGCAAATATTTGAAGAGCTTATTAATAAAGTAAACCGTCAGGAAATCAACCAGTTCAGCAGTTGGTTGTATGTGTTGAGCCGTAATTATTGTTTAATGCAATTACGCTCAGCCAAAAAAATGACATACACCACTATAGATGAATTTATGGAATTACCTATAGTGTTGCATCAGGGAAATGAAAACAAGGAACAACAACTTACTGTTATGGAGCTTTGTATGGAAAAACTGCCCCTGGCACAAAAACAAAGTATTGATCTATTTTTTTTGAATGAAAAATGTTATAAGGAAATAACTGATTTAACGGGGTATAGTTTAAATGAAGTTAAAAGTTATATCCAAAACGGAAAAAGGAATTTAAAAATTTGCATGGAGAAAAATAGTGAGCCATAATAAACCCGACATATCGCAAATACGGAAGTACCTTAACGGGGAACTTGATGCACGAGCTATGTATGAGCTGGAGTTACTTGCACATCACGATCCGCTTTTAATGGATTTGATAAGAGGCATGGAGTATGGGGATGAAAAAGGTCATCAGCATAACCTCAACCAAATTGATCAACTGGTAAATAAACGTGTACAGCAAGAAAAAAAGCGGAGTATTGCGCTATGGAAATTGTGGCCGCTTGCTGCATCGTTGCTTGTTGGGTTAACTCTTGGTGGCTTCTGGCTGCTTCATCAACAACTACCCAAACCACTCATAACTGCAAGTACAACGCCTACTGCTCAAACCAAAAATTTAAGAACAGAGATTTTACCCGTTAAAAAACCTATTTTACCATCAGACAAATCCGGAATTTTTGCAAAAAATTATCGTAAAAGTAATATTGTGCACCAATATATCTCAGCCATTAGCCGCAAATCGGATAAAGATACAAAGCTACAGGCTTCTATTAATAACCCACTTTCTTATAAAAACAGCGCACACCAGTTAAAAGAAGTAATGATAATTGGTTATACCGCAGAAAACAAAAAAAGTATTTCGGCTTCTGTGAGTAGCGTTAGTACAATGGATTTAAAGATCCGCCCTGACACGTCAATTAATAGAGCATTGGCCGGAAGAGCATTTGGTTTAAATCTCGAAAATGACGGATTAAAGCATGGTTATACTCAACAGGTTATTACTGGCAGAGTTGTAGATAAAGAATACAATACCCCATTGCCCGGTGTTTCGGTTAAGATAAGAGGCACTCAAAACAGTACACAAACAGATACCGGTGGAAGATTCAGAATTGTAGCACCAATAAAGGGTAAAAAACTGGATATAGCCATGATTGGTTATAACGAACAACAAATTAAAATTCAAAACAATGACAGTTTAAAAATTGCATTATCAGCAAGTTCAAACTCACTCAATGAGGTAGTAGTTGAAGGATATGGTACCGCAAAAATACCGCAAAAGCCAAAACCAATAGTTGGCTGGAAAACATACAAAAAATATATCGACGAAAATGCCATTATGCCTAATGGCAAAACCGGTACGGTTAAGTTAGCATTTACTGTAGATAGTAAAGGCGAGATTAGTAATATAAGAATAATAAAAGGCTTAAATGATATAATGAATCAAAAAGCTATTGAACTGATACATAATGGTCCAAAATACGTTGGTGATGAAGATAGATTACCAAAAGAAATTAAACTTAAAATAAAGTTCCATAAATAATATATCCAGATTCATCTTTAATGTAATATTCATATATTACATTAACACTTCTTTATAAATCATCCCCCTGTTCCCCATTTAATATAGCACTAAATATTTACAAATTACTCATGCAAATTGATCTGTATAACTGCAATATTTTATACATAGCTACCTCCTCGTATACTGCTTATTATAATTGAGTTAACAAAAGAGCTGGTTAAAATTTACTATTAGCACAGTTAAACATTTGCAGTAAAGTAATACTGAACATATGGTACCCTATAAATAAACATATGTAAAATATAAATTAAATATTTTTACTCACCAAAAAGTCATTAAATAAACCTAGTGACTTGCCCTTGCAGCGTATTAAAATAACTTGATGTAAGTACATTGTTGCGTGTGCTTACCTGGTATTTGAATTTATTAACCAATTTATATTACATCTTTATTTAAACACTATGAGAAAAATTTCATTACTTAAACGCCGGGTCTTATTACTTGTATGCGTTTTTCTTTTAACGTCCGTATTTACGAGGGCACAAACAACTGAACAGTATAATTGGGGCAATGTAGCCATTGGGGGTGGCGGCTTTGTATCGGGTATTATTACCAGTAAAACCCAGCCCGGGCTGATGTATGCTCGCACCGATGTGGGCGGAGCCTACCGCTGGGACATAGCAAATAGCAAATGGATACCATTAGTAGATTTTGCTGATGAAAATACTCAGGGACTTTTAGGGGTCGAATCGTTAGCTACTGATGCGCTTAACCCCAGTAATGTATACCTCGCTGCTGGCATATCTTATTTTAATGGCGGTAAAAGTTATATTCTTCGCTCTACCGATTACGGTGCTACATTTACAGTTACCGATGTTACTTCTCAATTTAAGATCAACGGGAACGCAATTGGGCGGGGTACCGGCGAAAAGCTGCAGGTTGACCCAAACAACAGTTCTGTTTTATATTGCGGAACCCAGTCAAATGGTTTGTTTAAAAGCACTAATTCGGGCTCTAGCTGGAGCAATGTTTCTTCGCTTAACGTAAATACTACAGCTAATGGCAACGGAATAAGTTTTGTTGTACTGGATAAATCGAGTGTTTCGGGCGGCGTTACCAAGCGTATATTTGCTGGCATATCCCGCACAGGCAACAATAGTAATTTGTACAAAAGCGAAGATGGCGGCTCAACCTTCTCCGCGCTGGTCAACCCTAATCTGGGCGCGGGTTTAATGCCTATGCGGGCCGTGTTATCTGGCAATAATGCATCATTATTTATCACTTATGCCAATGGCTCCGGCCCTTTTGGTACAACTGCGGAACCTTGTAATACCGGGGAGATATGGAAATACACTATCGCTGGCGGAACCTGGAGCAATATCACACCACTATCAGCAGGTAACCGGGTAAACAAAGCTTATTGCGGCATTAGTGTTGACCCTAATAACGCCAGCCGTTTAGTAGCCTCTACCACCAATACTTACGATTTTCAATACGGTTCTACTTATGGCGATAAGATCTATTATTCTACAGACGGCGGTTCAAACTGGACAGATGTTGTAGCAAGAGGTTTTAGTTTAGATGCCAACGGCATTACATGGGTACCGGGGCAATCTATCCATTGGGCGGGTTGTGTAGAGTTTGACCCATCAAATACCAGCCGTGTTTATATAGTATCGGGTAATGGGTTATATGTAAACGACGACATTAATGCTAGTGCAGGCATTTGGAAATTTGATGTTAAGGGCCTCGAAGAAACCGTTCCCCTTAATATTGTAAGCATTAAAAACGGCCCATTTTTATCAGTTATTGGCGATTATGATGGTTTCAGACATACAGACGCGGCACAATATGCACCAATACATAACCCACGAATGGGAACAACCAGCGGGTTAGATTATGCGGTAAATAACGGCAATAAAATAGTACGTGTGGGGAACTCAATGTATTATTCAAATGACCAGGGTGTAACCTGGACAAAATCTTCCGTATTAAAGGGTACAGGTGGGCAGGTGGCTTTATCAGCAGATGGAAGTGTACTATTACATTGCCCGGACAACTCTACTACCACCTACCGCTCAACCGACAATGGCTCAAATTGGAACAACGTATCAGGGCTTAATATCAATAACGCCCGCCCGGTTGCAGATGGCTCAAATTCAAACAAATTTTATGCCTATAATAATAATGATGGCAGTTTTATGGTGAGCACTAATGGCGGTGTATCATTTAACGCAGCACCAAATGGTACAAATAGCGGAGGCTCAAAAATAATCCGCACTATTCCGGGTAGAGAGGGAACAGTATGGATACCTTTATATGGTGGTGGTTTAGCATACACCGAAGATGGTGGCGCTACCGCTTTCAAAAAAATAAACGCGGTAACCAGTTGCAGTGCCGTGGGCATGGGTATGGCACTTAATACAGGCGGTTACGAAACTATTTTTATTTGGGGAACAGTTGCAGGTGTAACAGGCTTACATCGTTCAACAGATAAAGGGGTAACCTGGGTTCGTGTAAATGATGACATGCACCAGTATGGCGGCCCTGCTAATGGCCAATTTGTAATGGGTGATAAAAATATTTATGGCCGGGTTTACCTTAGTACTGCGGGCCGGGGTATTGCTTATGGTTCAGCAAAATCGGTAACAGCGGCATTGAGTGTTGATCCTACCACTTTAACATTCTCATCAGCAACCGGTTCACAAACAGTAACCATAACTTCTACTCAAAACTGGACGATTACTGACAATCAAAGTTGGATCACTACATCAAAAACCAGTGGTAGCAATAATTCAACTTTTACAGTTACAGTAAGTGCCAATAATGGATCAACTACGCGTACAGGTTCTGTAACCGTAACTAGTGGAAGCATAACAAGGGTGATAGAAATTAACCAGAACTACAATTGCACACCAACAACCATAACACCATACGTAAAAGTTAACACAAACGCGTGGGCGCAAACACAAAGTGCAACGCTTGCTGTGGGCGGTACATTAATAATGGGACCACAACCCAACGTTACCGCAACATGGGATTGGACCGGCCCAAACGGTTTTACATCAACAGCCAGGGAAATTACCTTATCGAATATACAAGCTAATCAGGGAGGAAATTATGTTGCCACATATACCAATGCTGGTGGATGTAAACAGAGCCAGACCTTTAACATAACAGTAACCGGAGGAGCCGCGCCGATATCAAGTTTTGCAAGCAAATCTAACGGTGCTGATACGATTAGCATACAAGTACCTGTAAGTACTATGATTGTATATCCTAATCCGGTTGAAAGCAATGTTACCGTTTTAATTCCTAAAGATATGGTTGGCGGTAAAATTAAAGTAGTGAGCTTGATTAATGGAACTACTGTTTATACTGGGACAGCAACACAAGCTGATATTGTTTTAGATATGAGTCAACTACATACAGGGCTCTACATTATAAATGTTAGCAATAACAAGCAAAGCATGAGTACTAAAATTTTAAAGAAATAGATTTAAAAAAACGATTTCTCTGTAATACAAAACCCTCTCGTTTTTCGAGAGGGTTTTGTTGTTTATATATTGGACGGCAGTAATATTAAAGCTGTAACTGAAAGTAATTCCAATAGTAAGAGTAACCTATTGACCGGAACAATCTGTTATAAATCACTATATTTAATATATAATAATTTGGGGGCTATTAATTAGCAATAATACTAAACTTCATATAGTACAAAATGAATAAACTTATTTTACTCTGCTGCATAATTATGGCTACCTTAAATGCAGAATCACAAAGTATACAGCATATTGTAAACCCTAAATCTGATAACCCGCCCCACCTTGAAAAGCAGGGTACTGCTACGCGTTTAATTGTAAAAGGTAAGCCTTTTTTAATGCTGGCAGGCGAGCTACATAATTCAAGTACTTCCAACACTAGTTACATGCGGCCAATATGGGCGCATATGGCCAAAATTCATCTTAACACGGTAATAGCGCCAGTGTCTTGGGAATTAATAGAGGACCAAAAGGGGCGGTTTGATTTTTCGTTGCCGGATAGTATGATTATGGGCGCACGTAAACAAGGTTTGCATTTAATTCTGACCTGGTTTGGTAGTTGGAAAAACAGTTCCTCAACATACGCCCCCTCCTGGGTGAAGAAAAACTTTCACCAATTCCCGTATGTTAAAGATCAATCGGGGAAAACCCTGGAAATACTGTCAACCTTTGGCGAAGCAACATGGGAAGCTGATGCAAATGCTTTGCGCAGATTGATGGCGCATATTAAAGAGATTGATAAAAAACAGCAAACTGTAATTATGGTGCAGGTTGAAAACGAAAGTGGCGTATTACTATCTAACCGCGACTACTCTGATGATGCGAACAAAGCTTTTTTAAGTGATATTCCGGCTGAATTGTCAACCTATTTAACCACAAATAAAAACAATCTTGCACCGGAGCTATACAGTGTATGGAAAGCCAATGGTTTTAAAACCAAAGGCAATTGGGAGTCAGTTTTTGGCAAAAGCTCGTTTGATAGTAAAGACTGGAAAAAACTATCTTATTATACCGAAGAGCTGTTTATGGCCTATTATTACGCCAAATATATTGGTATTGTAGCTAATACTGGTAAATCAGCCTATCGTATACCCATGTATGTAAACGCGTGGCTTAAACAACCCGAAACACCCTACCCCGGAAAATATCCTAGCGGTGGACCCTTGCCTCAGGTAATTGATATGTATAGGTGTGCCGCAAAAGCCATTGATTTTATAGCGCCTGATATTTATATACCCCAATTTACCTGGGTAACCGATCAATTTCACCGGCTTGGAAACCCATTAATGATACCCGAAACACGAGGTGGAGCATGGGGTGCCGCGAGCGCTTTTTACGCTTTTGGCGAACACGATGCCATGTGTTTTTCACCATTTGGTATTGATGGCGATTACTCAAAAAATGCAGAGATCAAAAATGCGTATATGGTATTAGATCAGCTAAAGGAGATTATTCTTAAAAATCAAGGGAAACAAACCATGCGTGGAATTTTAATAGATACAACTACCGAAATACAGCGGTTTAATTTAGGTGGGTATCAAATTGAAGCCCGATTGCTGGATAAAAATAAAAACCATGTGGAGGGCGGCATTATTATCAATACAGCACCAGAGGAATATTTAATTGCGGGTAAGGGGCTTGATATAAGATTTACGCCCGCAACCCCCGAAAGATTGCCATTAGTGGCCATAGAAATAGCAAACGAGGGAAGCTTTAAAAATGGTAAATGGGTTAAAGGACGAACTTTAAATGGAAACGAAATTAATACCAGCATCTTCTCCGGGACGGGTTTAAAATTTCCGTCTAAATCATATACTATTCAATTTGTAAGATTATACCGATACGAGTAATAAGCACATTAAAAAGCAGATCCATCCTAACAGCGCTATTAGGATGGATCTAACTATTGTAATATTTTACAATTTGGCGTATACTGTATTGAAGTAAGAGTTAGTCCAGAAAGACGTAGCTCCAGGATTGCTTGCCCATGACGGACTAACCATGTTAAGGCTATTGCCATCACCATTCCAGCACCATGCTAAAACTGACCATCCTTTTGATTTTGCATAATCAACACAGCCCGACCAATCGCAACTGCCGGAACCTGTTCCAAATTCACCAACTAAACATGGTCTGCCAGTATTTGAAAGATCATCCAGATCCGATCTTTGGAATACATGGTTACGTCCCTGATTCCAATTTCCCGGATAAATATGGGTTGATAGAATGATATTACCATCATTAATTCGAGGGTTACTTGTTTTGCAAGCATTGTAGGCAGTAAGTGTTTCCTGGCCCCATCCCGGTATATCTATAATGATACTACCACCGTAAACCTGACGTACAACTGAAATAGCCTGATTGTAATAATTTGCATAGGTGGAAGCACTGATGTTATGACTCCCCCACTCGTTACAAAGGTTGATGGTAAAGCCACCGCCAAGTGCCCAATAGTTGTTTTTCCACCAATTGGCTGCGGTTAACAGGTCACCCAGATTATCAGAACCTCCGTATTGATGAAAAGTACAGATAATGGAATTGTAACCATTGCTTTTAGCCTGCGATATCCAGCCTTTTGCTGTGTTTACGCTAACCCGGCTTGGGTCAATCTCTATCCTTAGTGTACGTATTTTAGATTGTTGTCTCATCAACGACCAGCCAAAATTTGGGTTGCCATTGTTATAATAGGAAGGCTGTAGATTTGCACCATTACCAAAACCAGATGTTGAGAAGCTGTTGTTATTTATTGGTGGAACAATAAATTTATCATCAGGGGCAACATTGTTTTTTTGGCAACTGTTTAAAAATACCGTAAAAAGGATTGCGCAAATAGACGCCATACTTCGGAAACTAAGTTTCCGGTTCATTGTGTTTTTCATTTTCTTTTTAATTAATAATTTAGTAAATGCTCATTAACCACGCGTTAAGTTTCGTGCACTAAACTTTGCCTGGAAAAAACAATTCGGTTTATAATTGTCAATCAAAAGTAAATTAATGCCAACCATCCATATAATATTATTATACCATTTTATAAATAGATAATAACCTTATAACTACCAAAATCCATTCAAATGATAGTTTTTTATGATACTTTTACAACATTAAATAATACATTTTAATCATGAGTTAGCAGCAAATCATTGATAGCGGGATTTTGACCGCTTTTTTGAGGTTGTAAACAAGGGACTATAAAAAACTTTACCTTAACTATTAAGAAACTGCTCATGATTAACTTAAAAATAAATTTGATGTTAATTAATTCATCAAGTTACAATAATCGTTTTACTACTCAACCTCATCAATCCATAATAAATAGCTCATTCTGCCGGGGTAAATTACCATTGTCCACAATTGTAATTTAAGTTAGAAAAGAATATTATTCGGTCTTTAAACCCTGAAGCTGTGTGTGTTTTTGTTTGATCATTAGATATATAACCAAGCTCAAAATAGTTAAAAGAAAAACAGCACTTGTAATAGTGGTTCCTAAACCTAACCCTCCTGCTTTAACTGGCTGTGAGAGCAGATCTCCAAGAGACGCCCCTAAAGGACGGGTAAAAATATAGGCTATCCAGAAAGCGAGTATGGCGTTCAATTTTAAATAATAATATGCGAGGACTACTAAACCTATTATTCCAGCAAAAAGGAGCGTTGCATAACTATAACCTAAACCCGAGCTTTCTGAAATAAGATCGCCGGCCGAAGTACCTAATGAAAAGGTAAATAAAATTGCTGCCCAATAAAACAATTCTCTTTTTGTAGTATCAATATCATGAACAGATAATGTTTTCTCATTTAAATACCAGCCTACAAAAACTACTACCAGCGCCGATCCAAACATTATAGAACTTGTAGCTAAACTAACACCCAGATTATCAACTAAATTATCCGAGATTAATGTCCCAACAACGCTAAGCAAAACTACCACCGTCCAGTAAATTCCAGGTATATACTTTTTAAATTTAAGTTGAATTATAAGTACAATCAGTAATACAGCACTCATTATATAAGATGTGCCCGTTAAACCAAATTTCAATGTTTCCGATAAAAAGTCGGCAACTGTTTCGCCTACTGTAGTTGCCAGTATTTTTATGATCCAGAAAAATAAAGTAACTTCTGGCACCTTGTTTAGCATCTTATTCATCTTTCATTTTGGTTTTTATAGAATATTAGGCTGTAATGACTATCATAACGATTAACGCTATATAATGCATCTTTAAACCTTATTGTAATATTGTTAAACAATAATAGTGCCTTGATTAAATAAATTAAATGCGACAATTTTTATATTTATTAACACCATTAGAATATTACATAAAAAGAAATATATTTGTATTTATAGATTACCTAATTAATTTATATTTAAAAATTAAACCATTGAGTAAAAATGTACTGATTATTGATAATGACCAAGATATACGTGACATGTTATGTATTCTTTTTAAACAGGAAGGCTATCAAACACAAAGCGGCCCTGAAAGTAATATACTCGCACTAGTTGATGAGCAAACTGTTGATATTATAATTGTTGACGAATGGGTTAATAGAAAATCTGATGATAGGTTATGTACTAAACTTAAACTTGTTGAGCAGTTAAAAAACATTCCCGTTATTGTGATGTCAACAGCTAATGATATGACAAATATTGAAAACGAGTGCAAAGCTGATGACTATATTAAAAAGCCATTTGACATTGTTGAACTGGTAGAAAAGGTGCATTTTTTACTCCGTGCCCAGGCGTAGTATTAACTGATGCACACTGCGCTTTCTTAAAAATTAAAAAAAAGCCCAGCATATAATTACCGGGCTTTACCAAAAAAAGAATTACATTTTCATTTTATCTTTCATCATGCCTTTTTTCATGGGCATAGTCTCTACTTTACCATCCATCATTACGCAATGTCCGTTCTGTAGCATCATTGATTTTCCATCCTTCATTTTAACAGTTCCGTCCGCCATAACCTTTGTTCCGTTAGTCATAGTCATCGTTTTTGTAAGGGGCATGGTTTTACCATTTTTCATGCATACCATTTTATTATCCATCATCATAACACAATCCTCTGTTTTGTGCATGGAAGACGACTTATGACTCATTTTATGCATAGAAGTATGAGTACTCATTTTGTGCATAGTGGTGTCAGATAAGTTTGTGTTTTTTGCCATAGCGCTACAACTAAATGCAACAGCAGTTAAGGCGATCATCATTTTTTTCATGGTTTAATTTTTTGGTGAGTTTTATATACCATACGTATATAAATTTCGTGCCATAAATTGGAAAGTGAAATTCGGGTGTAACTTCCGTTTTCAGGAGTGTTGAGATGGTGTATTAATGTACCTTAGCAGGGTTATTAAAAACCCCAAACCCGCTCCTCTTCCTTAATACGTACCCTTAGCATTATTGAATTTAATACAGTAAAAACTACAACTGTAATATAAAGGTTAAAAACCAATGGTATAACTATAATCTCACATACGACAATGAAATAATTAGGATGCTTGAAAAATTTATAGAGCCCTTTTCTTACAAAAGCCGAACCAGGCACCTTCAGGATTTTTGTGTTCCAGTATTTACCCAGTGAGGATATTATCCATACTTTAAGCATAATTAGCACAAAAAAAATCAATAATACCACATAATTGAATGCTCCACCTTTGTATAAATATTCTACTATCATGGAGATAATAAACATGGTATGGAGCAATACAATATAAGGATAATGGCTCTGGCCATACTCCAAAGCACCCTGGCTCCTTGCCCATTGTTCATTTTGCCGTGCAACAACCAGCTCAAGTAACCGTTGAAAAACCACAAAAGCAATGAAAGAAATAAAATATAGCATCAGTTGTTTTTCATGTTTAGTAAAACCATTTCGCTGCTAAAACCTGGGCCCATGGCCAACATCAATCCATAACCATCGTCGAACCCTTCGGTCATGAATTTTTCGAGGACATATAAAACCGTAACGCTCGACATGTTGCCATAATCATTCATTACCTGATGCGTGTTTTTCAAAAAATCACCTTCAACCTGCAGCGCATCTTTATAAGCATCCAATACTTTTTTACCCCCCGGGTGAAAAATAAAGTTTTTAATATCCGCTAATACCAGATTTTGTTTATTTAAAAAATCTACGACATCTTGGTGGATATGTTCATTAATAAAGGTAGGGATATCTTTAGAGAACAATACCTTAAAACCAGTATCCTGAAAATCCCAACCCATTACTTCCAGCGAATCGTAATATAATTTGCTGCTTGATGCCAGGCAGGTTACCCCAGTCCCCGTTCTGTGATTATCCCCTTTAATAATGCAGGCAGCTATACCATCAGAAAATAAGCTCGAACCTATAAAGTTACTTTTGCTATAATCGTTTTTAATTAATGTAAGAGAGCATAATTCCACAGCTACCAATAATACCACTGCATCAGGGTTAGCCTTAGCCAAAGTGTTAGCCTTGGCCATACCCGATACTCCCCCACCACAACCTAAACCCCAAACCGGTACACGGTTAATATGTGGGTTTAAGCGCATTTTATTAATAATCAGGGCGTCTATGCTGGGGGTGGCCAAACCTGTTGTTGATACAAAAAGAATGTCTGTTATTACCTCTTTACTTAAATTAGCTTTAATTAGGCAATTTTCAATAGCCTGTACCGAATAAGTTAGCGCGCAATCGATATAATCGTTGTTACGTTGCTCAAAAGTATTAGACTCGGCGTAATAGCTAATTGGTTTACAAAAATTACGGGTGATGATTTCGGTATTATCAAAGGCGTGGATCAACCTGTCAACCTGAGGGAAATTTTCGGCAAACAAAGCTCGTGCCTGAGCCTTAACTTCTGTTTGTTTAATTTTATGAGGAAGCTCAATTTTAGATACTGCGGCTATATGGGGCATTATAGTTTTTTTAATTAGGTAATTTTAACTATAATACATACTAACAAAACACGGAAACGGTTTGCCTAAAATGCAATAATTTTAAGTATTAATAAATTTCGAACTGTTCGCAGGTTTTGGATGGTATACATTCTCTTAAATTATTCAAAGAATATCACATCTCTTGTTTGGGATTATTTACACTAAACTTTAGTAGCTATAGCTTGGCACAGCTCTATTAATACACCATTAGTACCTTTAGGGTGGACGAAACAAACCAACTTGTTATCGGCTCCAGGTTTAGGCTCATCACTTAATAATATAAAACCTTCAGCTTTAAGGCGGGCCATTTCAGCAACAATATCATTAACCTCAAAGGCTATATGATGTATTCCTTCGCCTCTCTTCGCTATAAATTTAGTTATAGGGCTATCGGGAGATGAAGCTTCGAGCAGTTCAATTTTATTTAGCCCAGCTTGCAAAAATGCGGTTGTTACGTGTTCACTAGCTACAATTTCGGTTTTATAAACCGGGGTATTTAAAAGCTTCTGAAATATAGCTTTAGCAGATTCGAGGCTGTTAACCGCGATACCTATATGCTCTATTTTGTTCATCGTACGGTTGTGCTTAATATAGCTATTGTAATTATCCAAATATTGTAAAATAATTAGAGATACCAACTTTAAAAACGCTTGTTTGTAATCATTTTAAATAATGTTACTTATATTTGTATTGTTAATTATAATTAATCTTAATTAAGCAATGAATATCCCTATATATCTAGATAATAACGCGACCACACCAATGGATCCAAGAGTTTTGGAAGCCATGCTGCCTTACTTTACAAATAAATTTGGTAACGCGGCCAGTCGTAACCACCCTTTTGGCTGGGTAGCCGAAGAGGCTGTTGATTACGGCCGTGAACAGGTTGCCAAATTAATAGGTGCCACTGAAAAAGAAATCATTTTTACATCGGGTGCTACTGAGTCAGACAATCTGGGTATAAAAGGCGTATTTGAAATGTATAAGGATAAGGGTAACCATATTATTACCTGCAACACCGAGCATAAAGCTGTTTTAGATACCTGTAAACATGTTGAAAAACTGGGTGCAAGGGTTACTTACCTTCCGGTTAAAAGCGATGGTTTACTTGACCTTAATTTACTTGAAGCCAACATGACCAAAGAGACCATTTTGGTTTGCATTATGTATGGTAACAACGAAATTGGTGTTATACAACCTGTTAAAGAAATTGCTGCTATAGCACATAAATTTGGCGCGTTGTTTATGACCGACGCTACACAAGCTGTTGGTAAAATACCGGTTGATGTTAACGCGGATGGTATTGACATACTAGCCATGTCGGCACATAAAATGTATGGGCCAAAAGGTATTGGCGCGCTGTACGTTAGGCGTAAAAATCCGAGAGTTAAAGTTACAGCTCAAATGGATGGTGGCGGCCACGAACGAGGTATGCGCTCAGGCACGCTAAACGTACCAGGCATTGTTGGTTTAGGTAAGGCCTGCGAAATTTGCGCACAAGATATGGAAGCAGACACCAAACGTTTGTCGGCTATGCGTGACAGGCTCGAAAAAGAATTAACTGTTTTGGAAGAAAGTTATGTAAACGGCAATGTTGAACACCGCTTACCACATGTAGCTAATATATCGTTTAAATATGTTGAAGGCGAGGGTTTGATGATGGCTATGAAAGATTTAGCTGTATCATCAGGATCAGCTTGTACTTCGGCGTCATTAGAACCATCGTACGTTTTAAAGAGCCTGGGCCTGTCGGATGATTTGGCACACTCATCAATCCGTTTCGGCTTGGGTCGCTTTACTACCGACGAAGAAATTGACTACGCTATTAAAGTAACTAAACAGTCTGTTAATCACCTACGCGACTTATCCCCGTTATGGGAAATGTTTAAAGAAGGTATTGACCTTGACTCGATTGAGTGGGCAGAACATTAATAATTCACGGAAGTCGGATTTTATTTCGATCTGACACCTAATAAATAATATAACAAGTCGAATATTTGACTATTAACTTTAAACTTACAAAAGATGGCTTATTCAGATAAAGTAATTGATCATTACACCCACCCGCGCAACGTTGGTACTTTAGATAAAAGTAAAAGTAGCGTTGGCACAGGCTTGGTAGGTGCCCCAGAGTGCGGAGATGTTATGCGCCTTCAAATTGAAGTTAATGCTGATAACGTTATTACCGATGCCAAATTTAAAACTTTTGGTTGCGGCTCAGCTATAGCGTCATCATCACTAGCGACCGAATGGCTAAAAGGTAAAAGCATTGACGATGCCATGAAGATTGACAACATGGATATAGTTGAGGAATTAGCTTTACCACCAGTAAAAATTCACTGCTCTGTTTTGGCCGAAGACGCTATTAAGGCAGCAATTAACGACTACCGTATCAAAAATGGTATGGAAGCATTGGTTAGCGAAAAATCGCACCACTAGTTTTAGATAATAGGTATAGATATGCGTATCGGCATTATATATTTTGAATGATGTTAATACCTATGCTGCTAGTCTAAAATTAGATTGAATTAATGTATAAGGCTATTTTATAGTCTTGATACTAAATACTAAAAAATGGTAACTATAACTGATAAAGCAAAAAGCAAAGTTGAAAAACTGATTAAGGAGGGAGGAATGGACAATTCCTACTTTTTGAGGGTTTCGGTGCAGGGGGGCGGTTGTTCAGGCTTATCTTATAATCTTGATTTTGACAATGAAGAAAAAAAAGGCGATCAGTTTTTCGAAGATAACGGCATCAGGATAGCATTAGATATGAAATCTTTCTTGTATCTGGCCGGTACCGAACTCGACTTTACCGATGGCCTTAATGGTAAAGGCTTTGCCTTTAACAACCCTAACGCAACACGTACCTGTGGCTGCGGCGAAAGTTTTTCTGTATAAATTTTTATGAAATTACAAAGTAAAAGGCCTCAATTGAGGCCTTTTACTTTTAGACATTTCAATTAATCTGTTGATAACATTATACATTCTCTAGCAACATGGTAGGCTTAATTGTTTTATATTAGTCACATAAAACAGACCAAGTTTAATGCTATCCAAATACTACATATGAGGTATTTATTGACTATATTGATAATAATAACTGTTAATGCTTCGTATGGGCAGCAACGGTTCAATTTAAACGGATCTGTGCCCCCAGCATATAATGGCAACAAAGTGTATTTGCAAATCTGGGATTATTACTCCACATCTCATCAATTCAAAACATTAGATTCTACAACTGTCACCGATAATGAATTTACCTTTAGCGGAATGATAAATAAGCCCTGCGAGAAGGCCATTTTATATATGAAGAAAGATGGAGTTGAAAGATATTGGCTGCAATTTGTAGTGGATACTGGCTTGAACGAAATGGAAGTAGATAAAGAAAGTATGGACTACTATCAAAACAAGATGGGTAATACCAATTTACTGCACTCTACATCCAATCGAATAGATATTAAGCTAGATAGCTTATACGAACTATATTACCGGACATATGGGGTAGCAGACAAAGTAAACAAAAACATTAAAAAACTCCCTGAAAAAATAAACCTTGAGTTAGCCAATGCACAACTACAAGTATTGCGCCAATACCCGAATGAGTATTATGATCTCATAGTTTTACGCATTTTAACAGGGCTTCATTACGGAAATCAGTCAGCACTAATGGAAACCTTCAAAACCTTAGATACCGAATTAAAATCATCGGCCTTGGGGATAGAAGTTAGTACTATCTTAACCGAAGAAATAAAGGCGTTGGCTACCGTAAAAACCCGCAATCAGGTTCCGGAGTTTTCGGTTAAAACAGAGCGAGGAAAAGTATTCAACAATGAATCATTAAATGGCAAGCCTTACGTTATAGCGTTTTCTGCCACATGGTGTTCATCATGCCAATTTTACGAAAAAAAGCTACAATCCATCTATCATAAATACAAAGACAAAGATCTTAATGTGGTATATTTTAATTTGGACAGCGATTCGGAGAAATGGAAAAGTCATATAAATGACAAATACCTCGATTGGATAAATGTGTCAGAACGTACCTCATTTGGCGAGAGTTCCATTGCCAAACAATTTTACACTATTGCCATCCCCTCATATATTGTAGTTGATAAAACAGGGACTATTGTATATAATACAACTGAAATGAACGATGAGAACGCGTACATCAACTTTGAAAAATCCATCAAAAAAATACTTGGCGATTAATAATTAATATACTGCTGTCACTGCATCTAACATAGCGCTGTAGCTTGCAAATACTTCAATACAAAAGAGGCTGTATCATAAATCATGATCAGCCTCTTTTTTCCTTAGTTTATTCGGATACCTGATGGAGTCTGTTTTCATACAGGTAATTCTCAGAGGGTCAATTTGATTTATGATACATCCTCTTTTGTATTAATCAATAACTAGGTTTCGATTATAACTAACAACAAGGACAAATAAACGGATAATCCTTGTTATCAATAAGGGGTTCAATACCAAAAAAATCATTTAAAACCGATTCAGCAGTGCAATATGCACCTTCCACCCATGCCTGGTCATTTGAGTATGCTTCACCAACAATAAAAATATTGGCATCTGCACCATCAATTAATTGAGATGGCTTACGAATTTTTTGCTGCACATCACATACATTATAATGCGCGGCATAGGCATGGTAACCGGCATTGAATGGCGGCAACGACCAATCCATATACTTGGTTTCCAATGGCTTCGGTACTGCGCTATAGTCCGATTGTGGCCCAAAGTGTACTGCAGCTAATTGCTGCCGCAGCATTTTTACCATCACATCAGGTGCTTGGCGCGGGCCTATTAACGGTTGATAGTTTCCAGAAAAAGGAATTTTCTCTACATCATTAACCCCATATTCCAATTCTTCCCAAAAACTAGTAAACTGTTCATCATCATAGCTGGCCAAAAGCCCATAAACCGGTTTAGCATTTTTATCAAGTGCGTTGTTTCCAAAATAAACAACCTGACGGATTGGTGTATCCGTTATGCTTGGCCCTATGGTGTTACGCTCGGCTGCAGCAAGCAATTGTTGTTCCTGTAGTATTGAAAGCCGCTCTTGGATACATTGTTCCACTGTTTTAATAAAGTCCGCGGCCGATGGGTATGGAGTTTCCACAATTAACTGATTTTTGCTAATCGCGTCAACATACTTTTTAGGGAAACCATTCGCTTCCAGCTCTTTCAGTACATTGATTGTAACTTCGTAACTGGTTAGCTGGGCCGGATATGGGGTATTAACTGTATCTGTCCACCAGGGTTCATCAAAAAACATCCCTACTTTATAGGAGGGTTGTAAAATAGCCGATTCCAGATACAATTGCACTTTATTGTGGTTGAGTACATCAAGCCCGGGATGATTTTCATAGCGTGTAGCCTGCGCTACCAAATCTATAGCGTTACGGGGCATAGCAAGCCAAGCGGCATCAGTAGTTTTGGACACCGATTTTTTATTAGGATTTTCGCGGGTTGCAAGTGCGTAGTGAACCACTTTGTCTATTTCTAAAATAGAATGCAAACGTGTATTTGGGCGATATTGTAAATCAACTCCTTTCTCTTTTGCCAGCTTTAAAACAGCATCAAACAAAGCGTTAAACATGCTTGAGTATCCGGTTGTTAAGGTTTTATATTCTGTTCCCGGTGTAAACTCGTTGTTGGTCTCAATTGCAACCGCGGCATTCCAATTGATAACATTGGAAGTGTAGCCGTTTCCATCGGCAGTATAATTAAACCCATCAGAACCCAGCTGATCGAACATCAGGTTCCAATAGCCAATATTTTTAAGCAAGTCACCTTTTTGAAAAACAGAAGACTCAGGCATATCAACATTAATACGTCCGTTTTGATAAAAATCGCACCATTGGGCGCGTGTTTGCGGGCCCGAATTTTGTGTAACCGCCAGGCTTTCAATGGTTGCGAAACCTGTATCAGGCGAATCTGTGGCAGCAAAATGATCTGCAAAATATGGTGCCGGGTTAGTTGAGGTAATAGCATTCAGGTACATATTTTTTGTACGCAGATAAAACAAGGGATTGGTAGACTCGTTAAAAGGTACCGAATACTTTTTCAGATCAAGCAAATCAATTACAGTAGTAACCAGGCGATGCCCACCACCATTATCTGTACCATCCCAATCCGAATATCGCATACCGCCAAGCTCCACATACGATTTCTTTTTGTCGTCTTCGTAATGCCAGGTACAAACCCGGGCACCTGCAGCACGGGTTCCGGGATCTTCTTTAGAAAAATCATATTGGCCCCAATCGTATAACTCTAGTACGTCGCCCTTTGTTAATTGTTTGGCCTTACCCAACTCACTTTTTGTTTCACCATTAAGTAATCGCCATGCAGTATATAGCCCCGCGGCACCAGCTCCAAAAATAGAATAAGTTTTATTTTTCATAGGATTTTTAATATTTTAAGGCCGTAAAGATTGATTTTATTCTAAACCAAGCCGTCGCATTTGATCAGGAAGATCCTTTTCGGGAATCACTACTTCTACCAACGTTGGTGTATTGAGTGTATTTTTAAGTTTTCCGAGTACTGATTTTAATTCAGAAACGGTTTCAACCCGATATCCATCAGCTCCATATGCTTTGGCAAGTGCCAGATAATCCCATTTTGGAAGAATGTCAAAAGTATCAAACTTATTTTCGGCACCGGGTTTAAATGCGTCCATATCAACGTACACCTGTTCAATAGCATATACGGCGTTGCTCATAACAAAAATTACGGCATTGAGCTTGTTTCTAGCAAGGGTTGACAATGACTGGCAAACCATCATAAACCCACCGTCGCCCGCTATAGTCCAGGCTCGTTTTCCACTGCCAAGCTGAGCACCCGAAGCCGCGCCGGTTTCGAATCCGATACACTGCCATCCTGCTGATGAAATAAAACTATTTTTATACAATCCATAGGCATTAGTGGCTACATACAACGATGAGCTGATGCCAAAAGTCATCACAATATCCTTGAGCATATTATTATCAATCAGAAACCTCATAGAATGCTCAAAGAAACGGTTGTAAGTTATTGTTTCAGGCTTATTATTCCAATGCGCATCCGAATTTGATACCCATGGTTCGGGATAAGCTGGTTGTGGCGGAGCCATTACAGAAACAGGGTAACCTTTAGTGATTTTAAAACGATTTAAAAGGCCTTCCATAAAATCTTTCATGGTTACGTTTTCATAAACAAAATAGCCCGCGCGTATTTGTTGTGTGGTAGCAAGTACCATGTTGGCGTACTTGTTTTCAATAAACCAAAGGTAATCATCGGTAATAATGGTTCCTAAGGTGATGAAACAATCAGCTTGTTTAACAAGTTCGCGAACGTTGTTGATAGAGGCCGCGTCGGAATAGGTCCCAATAAATTTGTCGCCCTTTTCATCCAGCACCGTTTTGCCGAGGGTGGTAGTGGTGTATAAAAAACCACTGGCGTCTATCAGTTGTTCTAACAGGTCAGACAATCCGTGGCGGAGCACCTCTACACCTGCAAATATCATGGGGTGTTTAGCCGCTATAATTTGTGTCCAGGCTTGCCCTACCGCGTTTTCAAGCGCAAGCGGGTCGCTTTTTATAACTAATGGTTGCAGGGTTTTTACGGATGGTTCCGCACAAGGCTCCGCCCAAACTTCTTTGTAACAGGCTATGTAAACGGGCCTTTTGTAAGTAATAGCCGCGATAAGTAAATTATCGATTTTTGCTGGAGCACCTACTGAAGTGCTAAGTGTTTCTGTAGCTACTGTAACGTGTTTATATACCTCCTGATCGGCACTTAGATTGCCAGTGGAATGATGATAAAGTACGTCATACATTTTAGTGATTTGACGAGCGTCCGCGCCCGGAGTCGCGCTGATTACTACAACAGGGCTAAACTCAACATATGCGCCGGCAATGGCATTAAGTGCGCTAAAAGTACTTGCCCCATATTGTAATGATACTGCTCCCAATCCACGGGTACGTGCATAGGCATCTGCCGCGTAAGCAGCATCAAGCTCATTTATAGCACCAATTGCGTTTACGCCATTAAAATGCTCTAGTGTTTGGGTAAAATGTTTAACGTAATCTCCAGGAATTTGAAATACCTCTGTTACTTGAAGTTGCTTTAACCTGGTTAAAAGATAATCTGCGACTGTAAATGGTGTTTTTTGCATTCTATTATACTGTTAGGGATTTATATAGCTATTACATTTTGGCTACAGTCATTTTTATAATAACCCCAGACCAGTTGGTTAACAGCCGGGGTTATTATTGATATTTATTGTTTAACCATAGTGTTAATATTAACGTGTGGCCATTGTATCAGTTTTGAACTGTCCTGAAACTGAGGTAGAAATTCCAAAATAGTTGTTTGCGAATATTGCAACTGTAAAAAAGTTTTGCCTGTTTGCGGATTTTGCACCGTTTCTATCCAAAAAATAGCTTCAAATCGTGTTGTATTGGCATTTTTTGTAACAAATGGGATATTATTTATACCTCCCTGATTAGCGGTACTAACAAAAATATTAGTACTGGATATAATTGTTTGTCCTTTAATCGCATCAAGCAAAATGGCATTTGGGTTAACTTTG
Source organism: Mucilaginibacter sp. (assembly GCA_025352225.1). Lineage (GTDB taxonomy): Bacteria > Bacteroidota > Bacteroidia > Sphingobacteriales > Sphingobacteriaceae > Mucilaginibacter. The sequence continues at coordinate 53,931 of JANXTT010000010.1, forward strand.
TTAAAACCGGGAGGCCCTGGTGTAAGGTATGGATCGGTATAACCTAAAGGAGCACCTCCACCAGTAATAGGCAATGTACTGATGGTTGGAATTGGCGGCGGCCCCTGCGTAATAGATGATGACCCCAATGCCAACAGAGAATCGCCATGCGGAATTGAGGCTAGCCTTGCTATCGTAAAATCACTTGGACAATCATTTAACAAAAGCCATGTACCATTTTCGGCGTGTAGCAAATTACCATTAATAGAATCGTGGATACTTAAGTTATACATTAAGGTAGGTACTTGCTGAATTATAGTAGCCCCGCGGTTTGGCGTAGGTGTACTAAGCGGGGTAATAGTAAGTGTTTCGGTATAAGGGGCTACTATTAATTGAAAGCTACCTTTTTGATTAGGTACAGCTACCAGGTTCCAGCCTTTGCTACCTACCCATGTTCCGATTAAATCTGTTAAAGGGCCAAAAATTGAGGCTGTTTCATGTACTGTTCCACCCAAACGTAGGGTTTCAGGTGAGTTAATTGTTACTTTTTCCATTTTAATAAGGCTTGTTTTATTTTGTGATTTTTATTTAATGATTTTTTTAAGCATGATATCTGCAGTTTGCAAGGCTCCTTCTACCCATCCCTGAGCATCTGAGTATGCTTCACCACAGATATAGAGTTGTAAATTTTTGATGGGCTGAGTAATCTGTTCTTTTACCTCCCAGCTCTTTACACCGATGTTCCAACTGTTCCACCCCCCACCAAAAGGATCTTCTCCCCAATCGCGAAAAGCGGCATTTTTAACTATTGGCGTATGGCTAAGCCCGTGCATTAGCTGTAATTGCCTGGCTACTTCTTCCACCATCTTATAAGGTGCCGTATATTTATACCAATCCAGATTTTCGTTATCGTAATTATTTTCCCCTAAAAATGGATTTTCAATTTTAGGATGCGCCAATCCTTCACGCCATGCTTGTGTGCGTTGCGGGCGCAGGCCATCCCAAAAACCAATGTTGTTACCGTCATCATAACTGGCCAACAACATGGATTCGCCACTGGTTGCAGGTTGCCCGTTATTTTTGGGCCAGTAGTAGGTTTGCCTTACAGGGAGATCTGTAACACTTCTGCCTGATTCAACAGGAACAAATTTTCCGGTTGTGGCATCGGTATAACCTGCCGACATCCACCATGGATTTGAATATGTGGTAAACAATTTAAAAAGAGGGCGCGGTGTAACACTTGTAATTAATTGCTGTATTTGCCGCAATTCTGGACTTGCAGGTGCAAGCAATTCCAGAGAACGCCGCGGCATAGCCAGTATCAATGAATCAGCAATAACGGCTTGACCTTGAAAAGAAAGATGGAATTTACCATCTAAGGTTTCAAAACCGTCGAGTTTTGATTTTAAACGAATTTCGCCGCCCAGTTTAACAAAAAAATCTGCAACCGTGAGAGGTACTTGTTGGAATCCTTTTTTAAAGCCCTTATATTTTGGAACAATGCCAAAATCTGTAAGAAACCAGGGGATGGCGTCCGCGGCGTTCCAGTTACAAAGGGTAGAATCATAACCGCCCGCGTCCATACCAAACTGATAAGCTTCCCCACTAATTACCCGGTATAATACGTTCCAAAAACCTTGTTTATATAGGGGCTCACCGGCAAAATCTGCCTCCTGTGCCATAATCCGCCTTTGCACTTCTGTAAGTTCCGGATTGGTAATTCCAGGCACAATTTGTTCAATCGCGTTAACAATTATCCCACCCGGCGAGCCACCTCGCTCTAAAAATGAAAGCTTATAAGGCACCTTGTCTGGCTTGGCCGCAAAGTCAGATAACCGCAGATACACCCCCCGCAGGTAGGCTATATTCTGGTTTTCATCCACAGGAAAATCGTACAGTTCTATCTGCTCGTTTTTAGGTAGTTGATGATTTAGTTCCTTAATTAAAGCAACAATAATTGGTTGGGCGTTTTCAAGAATCCGCATTCCACCTAATTCTGCAACCATATCGGGTATATTGGGCGGTACCACAGAGAGTAATCGCCCCCCAATATGGTCTCCGCCTTCAAAAACGATAATTTTTTTTGCCGGGTATTTTTGTTTAAGCTTCCAGGCGCTGTATACGCCCGAAACCCCACCGCCAACAATGGCGATGTCAATGATCTCATTCTTCATAGTGTAGCCCTCTGTACGGCGAGGCACCGTTTGTTAAAATAAACTTTGTGGATAACTTTAAATAGCTTTCAAAAATTATATCATATACAACCACATTGGCTGTATTATAATACAAAGGCTGCTGCCGGATGGAGGTTTTTCATTTATCATATTGCATTAGGTTAGGTGATATAAATATATAATTATATTTTTTACAAAATCTATATCCATCAAAAAAAACCGCAATAATATTCAAACGCCTAATAATTTTATTTGGTAAACATATTTAAATACTAATTAATTAACTTTCACAACACTATTATAGCGTATGGGTATTATTTAGATTGAGCATTATAAAACCACTATCTAATAATTAACTATGTGCATAGATAAATTTTGTTTACACTTAAATAATATTTAATTTTATTATAGCCCGTGTCCAGCACAATTAATAACATTCGCATGAAAACTTCCGTTTTTGAAAAAACTCAA
>JANXTT010000097.1 GCA_025352225.1 Mucilaginibacter sp.
TAATTGATAAGCTTTTATCTCGCTTTGGTTGATACCAAACAGCAGGGTTTGGTTAATTGGCAAAACGCTCCTTACATCTCCCCATAAATGGAAGCCCGAGTTAAGTTGCGGCACATAACTATAATGCCCTTTACCATCCCCTTTTAACAGCACCCCGTAATTGGCATCGCTTTTACCAAACCGGATACGGGCATGGTTGATATTGCCGCATAACAATAGGTCATCATTTAGCTGGGTTATGGTATACACAGGCGAGAACTGGGCCGCTAGGGGCAGGGCTTGTTCGTGTAGCCGGCCTCTGCTATCGCTTACAAAGCAGGCCGTCTTTAAATAATTCGCTTGCAAATGTTTAGCCCCCTGCCGCTCTTCCGCCGTAAATATGGTCTCGTAGGTAGCGTCGGCGTAGCTCTTATAATCCGGGAAACGGGGCCGCATGATGCTCATCTGATCAAGCAACTCATCACGGGTAACATAAGGGTAGCTTTTACCCTGAATGTAAAAACATAGTATCGGGTCTACTGATCCGTTATCATCAAAATCTTTATAATACATTTCCGCTGGTTCAGCCTCGCTTACTTTACATTGGGTATTTAATCCCTGGTTACCAATAACCAGGTCGGGGTGCCCATCGTGGTTCAGGTCGGTTACCAAAAGCTTGTTCCACCAGCCGCTATAGTTTTTATCAAAGTAATTTTTTGTTTGGTTAACTAATTTACCCTTAGTTTGGATAAGCACTGTTACCGGCATCCACTCGCCTACCAGCACCAGGTCGGGTTTTTTATCCCCGTTCATATCCACCCAGGCGGCATCCGTAACCATGCCAATATGCTGCAGGCCGGGGGCTATCTGTTGTGTTCTATCCGTAAAACGGCCCTTGCCATCATTGATCAATAGATAACTTTGCGGACTTTCGGGATACCTGCCAGGGATTACCCGCCCCCCGATGAACAGATCCGGGTAGCCATCGCCATTAATATCCGCTACGCGCACGCAGCTCTTACTGCCCGGCATGTTGGGCAGCGCGTTTTGCGCCTTGGTAAAGTTCCCCTTTCCATCATTGAGGTAGAGCCTGTCCTGCAGGCTGGGGTCATCCGCTGTAAAGTTATGATACCCGCCCGAACATACGTACAAGTCGGGTTTACCATCGCCATTGGCATCAAAAAATACGGCATCGGCATCTACACTTTTTTTATCGGCTTCGAAGACTGCCTGCTTTTTGAGAACAAAACTGCCGTTACGTTGCTGGATATAGAGTTCGCCGGCTTTGCCATTCCCCCCGCCTACATATACATCTGCTAACCCATCACCGTTTACATCTCCCTTTACCAGGCATGGCCCCGGGAACGACATCGGGTTTACCAGCAGCGGCTGCCGTTTAAAATCATTGATGCTGTTTTTTTCGGCTTTGGACGCAACCGGTGATTTTACTTCGGTAAATAACGGGGATACCGCTGATGCCATTTTATAGCTGGTTACCGCGTGCTTTTCCTGTAAAGTAAGTTGCTGGTTGGCTTTAACGTTCTTAATTACTTCCTGCTTGCCTTGTGGCCATACAACCCTTAACGAATCGATAAGGTGATCTTTACCCAAACCAAAATGCAATATGGCCGATACCGTGGACTGGAACCCCCGGGTGGGCATTTGCTCCAGGTATTGCTTTTTGTCTTTTACATAAATGGTGACTTTGGCACCGATACCCTGCGTGTTTTTCCCCCCGCCTTCCAGCTTGATGTTCAGGTAATGGTTGCCCGAACCTTTGTTCTCGTAAATAAACGCCGGCTGGTTGATGTTATTCACCACCAGGTCAAGGTCGCCGTCGTTATCCAGGTCGGCGTAAGCCGCTCCATTACTGTTTGATGATTGTGCAATACCCCAGGCCTGACTGCTATTACTGAACGTCAGATCGCCATTGTTTTTAAAAAAATAACTCTTTACCTCTGAAGATGGCATTTGCTGAACAATGTTTAACAGGTCCTGACGCATTACATTCTTGTTACGCAGGTTGTCTCCCATAAATTTTAGGAAATCCATATTGGTATAGTCGCGGGTATAACCATTACTGATGAACAGATCCTTGTACCCGTCGTTATCGTAATCGGCAAATAACGGGGCCCAGCTCCAATCGGTATTGGAGATCCCGGCCAGTTGGCCAATCTCGCTAAAGGTGCCATTGCCATTGTTTATATGCAGCATGTTACGCATATACTGGTAATAAAAGCCAACACGAAGATTCAGATTGAAAGATTCATAATTATCTGCAGGGAACAGCAGTTTTTGCCTGCGGTTATCTTCAGGCAGCATATCCAGTGTAAAAATGTCAGGCTTGCCATCGTTATTGATGTCGGCAATATCATTCCCCATAGAGTAAAATGAAGTATGCCCCAACTGGGTTTGCAGCTTATCGGTAAATGTACCGTTATGATTATTGATGTATAGCCTGTCGGGCATATTATAATCGTTAGATATATAAATATCCGGCCAGCCATCACCATTTATATCGGCAATACCTGCCGACAAACCATAAGATAATGAACTGCCATTAATTCCGGCAAGCTTGGTTATATCATGGAAATGGCCATTATCATTCCGGAGCAACCGGATACCACGTTCGGCATCTGGTTTATTGATAAAGTCCTTTACTTTTACATCATCCAGATCGCTGATCCTTGCCGGGTTATGGTTAATCAAAAGCATATCCAGGTCGCCATCTCTATCATAATCAAAAAAATACGCTTGGGTACTATATGCAGGGTCGGCCAAACCGTATTGTTCTGCCTGGTCAATAAATTGAGGTACACCATTCTTGTCGTTTCCCTGGTTAATAAATAACTCATTTTTTCTCTTGTCCGGATTTAACTTCCCTGAATAACATACATAAATATCCAGTTTACCATCGCCGTTTACATCAGCTATGGTAACTCCTGTTTTCCAGGGCCCGGGCCTGCCCGCTACACCAGCCTGAGCGGTAATATCTTCAAACTTCAGGTGGCCCTTATTGAGGTATAATTTATTATCGGTCATGTTGCCGGTAAAATAAATATCCTGAAGGCCATCGCCGTTCAGGTCGCCTATGGCTACTCCACCGCCATTATAAAAATACTCATACATTAATACGTTGGTATTTAACCCTTCGTTTAAGGTATTAGTAAAGGTTACACCCGTTTGCTCGGGGGGGAGTAGTGTAAATAAGGTGTCGTTAATATGGTGTTGCTCCTGATTTGCTGGTGATTTACACCCCATAACCACAAAAAAAACCAAATAACAAAGGTGATTAATGCTTTTTTGGGGCAATTTAAAAGGTAGTAAAGGTTTCTTCATATCAAGGCTTGGTTGGCAGTATAAATTTAGTTTAAAATACAAGATAGTTGCCACATTAATTTTTATACCCACATATACTAAAAAAGTTCACACCCACGATAACGCGGATGTGAACTTCTGAAAGCTAAAAATTAATAGCCTGGATTTTGTACTAATTTTGGGTTCCTGTCGATTACTCCCTGCGGTATTGGCAGTATATTTTGATAATCAAAAAACTTATTATTAAACACATTAACCTTAGTATAGATCAATTTCCCACTAACAGGATCGGTGGTTATTTTCATTCCATAATCTGGTGTGGTTAATACGCCATTTGGCCCGGTTGTTATTTTCCATCTCCTGATATCGAACCATCTTTTGTCTTCAAATGCTAATTCTATCCTACGTTCCCTGCGGATATAATCCCTCATTTGGCTTTGAGTCATTGATCCAGGCACCAACGCGGGTACAACCCCTGAAGTTGGGCGGCCTGTACGCAATAAATTGAGTGCATTGTATACCGAATTATCAGCTCCAACAGCCTCGTTTTGTGCCTCTGCATAATTTAATAAAACCTCAGCATAACGGAAAAATATATAATTTGATCCGCCTGGACGTAATGCTGATAGGCTGGCCTGTCCTGTTATAGATTCATCTAAGGTTTTGCGGCCATAATAAGCTGTATTGGTTATATCACTAGTTGAACCTAAATCAATCTCATTGTTGCCACCTATCCTTGTAGTAATAATACCACCTTGCCACATAGAACCATCATAAATAATGGACTGATAAAACCTCGGCTCTCTATGCGTATATGGGTTTTGGGGATCATACCCAGAAGCCGGATCGGCGATAGGCAAACCATTATCCATCAAATAATCGTCTACCAGGCTTTGTGTTGGCTCTAAATTACCCCAGGCTTGTTGTACACCTTTTACATATACAGGGCCAAGCATACCATCCCGTTGCGTTCCTTTTGTAACGGCTTGATATTCCTTGTTAAATATAATTTCCTGGTTATCATTGTTTCCTGAAAGAAAGAGACCCGCGTAATCTGGGAATAAAGAATAATTTCCGGACTGGATAATCTGGTTATTAGTTGCAGCCGCTTTTGCCCATTTAGATAGATCGTTACTGGTATTAAATAACGGACTGGCAGCAAAAAGCTCAGCTGCACCTTTTAGAGTTATAGCAGCTCCTTGTGTGGCCCTGCCCTTAGCATTCTTTGCAGTTATCACCGGCAGATCAGCAGCAGCAGCATCGCATTCTGTTTCAATAAATGCAAGCATCGCATCATTTGATGCTCTTGGGAAAAATAATGGCGTGCCTGAAGTATTGTCTAAAGGAGTTGTAATAATTGGAACACCTCCGTAGTTTTCATACATAAGCGTATAAAAAAATGCGCGCAAATATCGCGCTTCGGCCGACCTATGCTTTATAAAGTCTGCAGAAAAATTTGCTTTATACTTATTTAAGTTCGCAAGCAACACATTGCACTTTCTTATTTTGTTAAAGTTGCTGGTATAATCCCACATATTTGCGGGGCCTCCGGGATCATTAGAAGGGGTAATTGAACCTGACCTAACCGTAGATTGGCCGGTTTCCCATGATGCCCCGCAAAAACTATTGTCGGTATATTGGTCGGATATCTGATATTCATTATTTATATCAGGTAACTGATTATAAATATCATTTACAAAAAGGTCGGCATTAGCCTCCGAACTAAATACGATCGCTTCATTTAGCGCGTCTTTAGCATCTACCTGTAAGAAATCGTCTTTTTTACAAGCTCCTATACTTAATAATAGCAAGGCCAGTAAAATAACTTGTCCGTGTTTTATATATCTATCTTTCATCACTCTATTATTTAAAAATTAAAAAGTAGTGTTAATACCTACAGATAATACCCTTTGCTGATAATAATTACGGTTATTACCGTTATTTTCAGGGTCAATTATCTCTTTCATATGCGGCGTAAAGTTCAATACGTTTTGTCCGGCAAAATACACGCGTAGCGATTGTATTTTATTGTGCAATACCTTGTTAGAAAAAGTATAGCCTAACTCAAAACTTTTTAAACGGACATATGAATCGTTTCGTACGTACCAGCTTGAACCTTGGGTATTATTTGAGGTTGGTGTGCCTGATAGCCTTGGATAAAGCGCGTTTGTGTTTGTTGGGGTCCAATGATTATCAACTACGAGTTGCGATGCAGAGCCCGACGCGCTAAATGGTGATATGTAATAACCATTTAAGTATATACTACTATTTCCGGACCCTTGAATTAATAAATCCAAATCGAAGTTTTTGAAGGTAAGGTGAGGTTCCAAGCCATATATGATCTCGGGAGTATTAGGGTGCCCTATAACAACCTGGTCATCAACGGTTATCTTTCCATCTCCATTAATATCTGCATATCTAAGGTCGCCGGGATGTACAGTTGCTCCTCCAACACTTACCTGACTTGGTATGCCGGTTTTTAGCGTACCATCGGGGTTGAAATCAGCAGGGGTAAAATAACCTATTGCTTGAAGCCCTATATAAGTACCCAAAGGCTTTCCAGTCTGGCTCCTGTTCGGGTTCTTGGCCACAGCTCCTGTTTCGAAATTATTCGTCAGCGTATTTCTGGCATAAGTGAACGTGCCCGACATATCAAAGCGCAAGTCACTTGAAAAAGTATGAGAGGTTCTTACTGTAATATCAACACCATGATTGCTCATCGCCCCAGCATTTGTTCGGCCGATGCCAACACCATATTCCGGGGGTAAATGTTGCGAAGTATCCGCAAGTATATTTGAACGTTTCTCGCTAAAATAATCTGCTTCAATACCTAAAGTTCCATTCCATAAGCTAGCTTCAAAACCCACATCTGATTTTTTTGCTCTTTCCCATGTAATATTTGGATTTCCTTGTAATGCTTCGTAAGCACCTTGGGTTGTGCTGCCATCAAGTACAGCAGAGGGACTATTTGTTAAGTAATTACTTAAATATTGATTTCTTAAAAGATTTCCATTCTGGTCTTTTACTAATGCACCTGATTGTCCATATGACGCACGTATCTTTAAGTTGTTGATCCATGTAAAATTATCTTTTATAAATTTCTCTTCGGATACCCTCCATCCAGCAGAAAATGCCGGGAAGAAACCGAACCTATTACCTGGGCCGAATAAAAAGTTACCATCGTACCGGCCGGCCGCTTCAATAAAGTATTTGCTATTGTAAGCGTAAGTAAATCGATAAACAAAGCCCAATTGTTTATTTTGATTGGATGACCCTCCATTTGTAGCGTCAGCCGCGGCTGGGCCTCCAAAACTCAATTCATCAACGTTCAAATTGTAATTAAGCCTGTTAGCGGCAAGGTTCTGAAATTTTTCATTCCTATATTCAGCAACACCCAGCGCTGTAAATTCACTTTTGCCGATTGATTTTTGATAATTTAAGAACCCTTGATAAGTAAAGGCGTGATTTTGTTCGTAATATTCATTAAAAGAGGCCTTTGATGCTCCCTGTACGCCTTTATTATAAACATATGGATGTTTTGTAGTATCAACATTGTAAAAAGGAATAGGCGTATGATAGCCCCGGTTAAAGTTTGAAGATGGGTCATAACTGATAACACCTTTAATACTTAATCCTTTTATGGGCAATTGTTGCTCAATGGTAAATTGAGATTGGATTGCGAACTTCTCATTATACTGGTAACCACTATGGTAGATCTCACCAATGAGGGACTGGCCTATATACCCCGTCCATAATCCATTGCTGTAATAAATTGGTGTTGTGGGGGCTTGTCTTTGGGCTTGCTCTATGATCCTGCCAGCAGATTCTCCAGGATAATGTGTGCCTTCGTTATATCCATTAATTGATATAGATACTTTAGTTGTTTTTGTAACGTCAGCGGTAACATTTAACGCCGCGTTGTATTTATCCAGATATGTAGGATCCCACATACCAGCCTGGTGTGTATAACCCACAGATGTAAAATATTTCAATTTATCTGTACCGCCAGATAAGGTTACATTGTGGTTGTAAAGCGGACGGTTAAGTTTAATGATATCTTGCAAGGGGTGGCCGTCAGGATGCCCATCAGGATCAGAATGATCTTTAAACTTTTGCAGGTCAGTAGCTGAATAAGCTACCGGGTTACCATCGTTTGCATTTGCTTCATTACGTAAAGTAGCATAATCATACGAATTTACAAATGTTGGTACTTTAGTAGGATTCTGCGTACCGTAGTAAGCATTGTAACTTAAACTTGGCGCACCGATTTTACCTCTTTTCGTTGTTACTAATATTACACCATTTGCACCGGCTACACCATATGGGGCAACAGCAGCTGCATCCTTTAGCACGGTTAGTGTTTCAATAGTATTGGGATCAAGGCGGCTAAAATCGCGGGGGACACCATCTACAACATATAAAGGAGAAGAATTGATATAGGACCCGATACCCCGGATGAGGATATTTGAACCATCCTGGCCTGGCTCGCCACTACCTTGTGTTACAACAAGGCCAGAAACACGCCCAACCAAATCGTTAGTTAAGTTAACAACTGGTTTTTGAACAATATCGGCAGCTTTTAGTGTGGAAACAGATGCTGTTGTTGAAGTTTTCTTTTGAGTGCCATAACCTACAACTACAACCTCATTTAGGTTTTGAGACGATGGTTTCAGCTGGATGCCAATTATTGATTTTCCGTTTACCGGAACCTCAACTGCATCGTATCCAATATATGATACAACTAATATTGCATTGTCTGGTGCAGTAATTTCGAAGTTCCCGTTTACATCCGTCACAGTTCCTACAGATGTATTTTTAATTTTTATTGATACTCCAATTAATGTTTCGCCCGAGGTTCTATCTGTAACCTTGCCTTTTATCACAATTGGGGGAACGGTTTTAATAGTATTTGATGGCTTTTTTGAAAAATTAATCAGGTGTGCTTTGCTGTTATTTGCATAGCTTATACCAGTAAGCAAAAGCAAAATTGTAATCTGGCTTAATGCAGCTTTCGATAGTTTTAGCAATAAGGCTGGTTTGGGTAAATGATATTGCATAGTGTTTTTTGAAAATAATGAACTAATAGGTTTATTGGTACTGATGAACATGTTGTTCATGAATTTTTTTCTTTCGTTTCTTTCATGTTTTGGTTTAATAAATGGTTAATAATAATTTTGTGCGTACCCCAGCCTTTAGCAATAGAAAATATTGCAGTTGCTGTAGGCTTAATAATAGTTTAAGAAAAAAGTTTATAAAAAGATCCTCTGTTAACTAACAGATTTTGGTACTGCTAATCTGACAATATTAGGATTGCGATATAGGGGGTAAATTCTGATTTTAAACAGGGGTATCTCGTAAAAAATACCTCTTTAATTAAAATTGGCAAACTTTTGCCAGAAGCTTAGTTGCCGCGGTTATATTTCAACGTAATAAGATCTCTTATTTATGAGTTCAGCTCTTCTACGCCAAATAAATTCAGCCGCCTCCCTAATTTACTCACGGCGTTACTGTATTCTTCAAGTGTTGCATTAATGATAGAATTTAAGAATAGATATTTTATACTTAGATCCTTCGTTAACTTTTTGTAAAATTACATAATGCGCGGTATAAATATACCGACGATCCCTGTTGTGACTTATGCATATTTCAACATTATAAGTACCCTCTGCCTTTTTGTGGTGCTTAAAATAATAGGAGCCATTTCTCAATGATTTAAGCACGAACTTCTGTAACACAAATTCTCGATGCTTAACAAAAAACTGTCGAAAGTGAAAAATTGATTGATATGACCTATAGGTAATCTTCCGGTTTTTCAACTAATCCGGCGTCAACAGGGTTACGGTGTATAGTCCAGCTTCTGGTGCAGCATTTTATGAGTGCTTAGTTCTATCGGGTGGTTATCCTGTTGCCATTTTATCATCTGTACACATAAGTTTATTTGCCGCTATGTATCAATATAGCCAGAAAAGAGCTTTTGCAAACCCCTTTCAGATCAGCCGTAAGGAATTAATGAAGCTATGCAAAATCGCCTCAACTGCCACTTACCATAAATGCATAAAAGACTTAAACGAATATCGGTATATTCATTATCATCCGTCCTATCATCAAAAGATTGGCAGCCTGATTTACTGGCCAACAGGTCAGTCCCAATAAAAATCTTAATCATTTATACACAAAACCAAGTTTCAAACAGCGTTTTAAGGAGAGTGTAAAAACACACTTGTGTTTGGCAAGATGTACTTTTGTCCGCACAAAAGAAATCTTGCCTCCTTTTAGTCGGATGTTTCCGCTGCGGAGCTTGCGGAAACCAGGAACCTAAAATGCACCTATTATAGGCATTCTATTAGATTCTTGTCATCGCAACATCTCCCTTTCGAACAAGCTTTAATATTCAATTGCAAGCGATAGTAAGGCATTAATGGCTCTAATATGTGCATTTAATGCTATATTATGAATTTACACCCCGGTATTTTACAGTTTTCACCCTCACACCCACGCTTTAATAATTGAGACATTAGTCCTGTTATAGAGCCCTATTCCGGCTAAACTCAGAAAAAATAAATGTGATGAAGAAGTTATTATCAGCTAATGTAGTTTGGAACTGCATTATTTTTTCACCCGATGATGGGTAATGAAGCGTTTTACACTTAATCAAAACCAGTCGAGAAACCAATTATTAAAAATATATAAACTATGAAGTTAAAAAATTCTACAAACATTAGTATACATTATGTTGTAAAAGTAATCTTAGTATTTACTTTACTCATTATTTGTTTACCCTTTGTAAGTCGTAGCCAGTCTGGCATATCGGCTATGCTTATTAAAGGCAAAGTAACAGATAGCCAACAGGAGCCCTTACCGGGCGTAAGCATAAAAATTGAAGGTACTACAACCGGCACCGTAACGGATGGGAATGGCCTTTACCAAATCAATGTAACTAAACCAACTGTGCTTGTTTATTCGTTTATAGGCCTTTCAACACAACGGGTAAGAGTAGAAAATAATTCGCAAATTGATGTTACACTTCCAGATTTTGGTGGCAAGCACCTTGATGAGGTAGTTGTAGTAGGCTACGGAACACAAAAACGATCTGATGTAACCGGAGCGGTAACTTCGGTACCTAAATCCAGGCTGTCAGAAATTCCGGTACTAAATGTGTATCAAGCCATTGAAGGTTCGGTAACCGGTATTAAAATAACGCAAAACTCGTCAGTTCCGGGTGCGACTCCTAATACTTTAGTTAGAGGCTCAACCACCATTAACCCCAATTTTGATACTAATCCTTTAATCGTATTGGATGGTATACCATTTAATACTACCGGAGGCTCTATAAATGATATTAATTCTAATGATATCGCATCGGTCGAGATTTTGAAAGACGCCTCCGCAGTAGCTATATACGGAACACGGGGAGCTAATGGTGTAATATTAATTACTACAAAAAGAGGAACTGTTGGAAAGCCTGTAATAAGATATAATACATCAGTAGGTTTGGAAGGCTTTGCGCATATTTTTCAACCAATGGATGGCCCGCAATATGCTCAAAAGTATGCCGATTATTTAAGAGAAAATAAATTAACCAATACCGCTCCCTTGCCAAATGCTTTTGAGGTAACAAACTACAATGCTGGCCTCACTACCGATTGGATTAAAGAAGTAACACAAAAGGGAGTATACCAAAATCATAATTTAACATTATCAGGTGGTTCAGAAACCGCTAAATATTATGTTTCCGGAGAGTATTATAACGAACAAGGAATTATTAAAGGCTATCAGTATAAAAGAGCAAATATTAGAAGCAATCTGGATTTTAAGATTACAGACTATTTAAATGCTGGAGTTAACCTAGCCTATTCAAATAACGACGACGGGGGCTCACATGCAGATTTAAATGTGGCTACATTAAGCAGCCCATACGGGCTGGAATATACTGCCCAAGGGAAATATAATATCTATCCGGAATATCCAGAATTGCTATACCTTAACCCCTTATTGGGATTAACTACCCAACGTTACAGCGTAAATAATAACCTTAACGGCAATATATATGCTGAAATAAAACCTACATTTATTACTGATCTAAAATACAGGATAAATGCTGCATATACAGACATTTTTTACAGGTATGATGATTATACTGGCCGCGATGCCAATAATTTATTAGGAACCGCTAATGCCAATAATTCCGAATCTAAAAATTGGGTTGTTGAAAACATATTAACTTATAATCGCAATTTTGGAAAAAATCATGTTGATTTTACAGCTTTATATAGTGCCCAGTCAGGTAATTATTTTCAATCAAATAATTCTTCTACCGGATTTATTAACGATCAGGTAGGTTACTATAATTTGGGTGCTGGTACTACGCCCAGTGCCAACAGCTATTCTAATAGCCGTAGCATCTTATCCCAAATGGGAAGGATAAACTACGCTTATGATAGCAGATATTTATTTACGTTAACTGCCAGGAGAGACGGATCATCGGTATTTGGTGCAAACACATCCAAATATGGGATCTTCCCTTCGGTGGCTATTGGATGGAATATCAGTAACGAGCAATTTATGAAGAACGCAACTTTTGTCGACAACCTTAAGTTACGGGGTTCATATGGTAGAGTCGGCTCAGAGTCGTTACAACCCTATTCAACAATTACATCATTAAATACCATTAAGTTCCCATTCAATGGGGCAGGTACAACAGGAGTTTCAGCTAATGTATTGGCAAATAACAATACGCTAGGAAATGGCGACCTTAAATGGCAGGATACCTATAAGGCCAATATTGGAGTTGATTTTTCGATTTTCAAAGGTCGAATAAATGGAACGATTGATGTATATAGTGATTTAACGAAAGATATATTATTACTGCGGAGCATTCCGGTAATTTCCGGTTATAATCAGGTATATTATAACATTGGTGAGGTGTCAAACAAAGGTATAGAACTAACTTTAAATACTATTAATCTTAAAACTAAAGACTTCCGTTGGGAAAGCACTATCATTTATTCAGCTAATCGTAATAAAATACTCGATTTATATGGTGACCAGAAAAGTGACGTGGGTAATAGATGGTTTATTGGCCAGCCTGTAAATGTTATTTATGATTATCAAAAAATAGGCGTTTGGCAAACCGGAGATAATTTTTCTGTTGATCCAAGTGCAAAGCCTGGTGATCTGAAATTTGCGGATATAAGCGGCCCTAATGGAGTACCAGATGGAAAGATCACGTCTGATGATAAGGTTATACAAGGCTCAGCTGACCCTAAATGGACGGGTGGTTTTACTAATACTTTTCATTATAAACAGTTTAATCTAAATGTTTTTATACAAACTTTTCAGGGAAATGTAAAAAACAATGGTTCGTTCAACTATGCGGATGAGGCTGGCAGAAGAAACCTGCCAGCTGCCTTGGCAGGTTATTGGACACCAGAAAATCAAAGCAATACCAATCCAAGTTTGGCTTATACCAATACTAAAGGTTATGGTTATCCTAGTGATGCAAGTTATACACGTATAAAAGATGTTACTTTAAGTTATGTACTAACTCAGAAGTATTTAGATAAGTTGCGATTAGGTAGCCTTACGGCATTTATAAGTGGAAGGAACTTGTACACCTTTACAAAGTGGGTTGGGTGGGATCCTGAAAATAATTTTGGTGGCAGAACAACTACTAATGATTATCCACTCGCCCGAACAATTGTATTCGGCTTAAATATATCACTTCGTTAATATAAATTAAACTAAGATGAAAAAATATATAATAACAATACTGTGCTTTTGCGCGCTGATTTCAACTTTTACTTCGTGTAAAAAGTCTTTTTTGGACGAAAAACCATATTCAGCCTATGCATCGTCAACCCTTACCGATTCGTTAGGCTTTGAAGCTTCTTTAGCGGGCTTATATTATCAAAATAGCGTATTCTTTACCTATTCAGATAACCAGGGCTGGCCAAGTGTGTGGCAGGTAGGTACCGATATTGCTAACGGCGGCTCTGGCCAGGTACAGGGGATAGAAATACCATATTATAATTACAGTACATTAACGTCGACTGACTATGCTGCATACTTTACATGGCAGTGGGCCTATAAGCTTATTAATAATGCCAACATAATAATTGCTAATATTGAAAGGGGCCCGGTAATTGGCATTACTAATAAAAATGCGGTTAGCGCGGAAGCGAAGTTTTTTAGAGCGTATGGCTATAATGTGCTAGCTACCGCATTTGGCAAGGTACCGCTCGTAACAGCACCGCTTACAGCCCCTAAAACTGATTTTGTACGCGCACCATTAACCGATGTAAATAATTTAATTATAAGCGATCTTACTTTTGCAAGCACCTATCTTTCAGATGTTGGTGCTGTGGGTGGGAAAGTTAATGCGTTGGGTAAGCCCGTTGCCCGGGCAAACAAATACATGGCTATGCAATTACTTACTGAAGCATACCTGCGCATAGGCAAACCTGATTTAGCCGAAGCTCAAGCCCAAGCCATAATTAACAGTAACAAGTTTAGTTTAGTTACCGCGCGTTATGGCATTCATGCAGGCCAACCGGGCGACTATTATTCTGATATGTTTGTTTACGGCAATCAAAGAAGGTCTCAAGGCAATAGTGAAGCCATTTGGGTAATGGAGCAAGAAAATCCAGCGACAGTTCCAGGAGGCATTACTTATAACCCGCAACAGCGCCGGGCTTGGGGTGCTGCTTATTATCAGGTTGGAGGTATGTCAATATGCGATTCATTAGGCGGACGAGGGATTTCGCGTATTCGACTGGATAATTGGGTAGTTTACGGCTTATACCCTGCCGGGGATATGCGTAATTCTAAATATAATTTGCGCAGGCAGTTTTATTATAACAATCCTACTAAACCCGCCACATTTGGCAAACCAGTGCCTTATACAGGTTCGGATACACTTATCAGAATTGCGCCCCATATTACAAAATGGTATCAGTATGACCCTAATGACGTTTTTGGGTTTGCAATGGTTAAGGATTTTATATTAATGCGCTTAGGTGAAACATATTTATTACTTGCCGAAGCGCAGGTGCAACAAGGTAAAACACAACAAGCCGCTGATAATATAAACGCGTTGCGGATGCGTGCTAATGCCCCGTTAGTTACAGCCGGGCAAATGACCTTGGATTTTGTATTAGACGAAAGGGTGCGAGAGTTAATTGGCGAAGAAAACCGACGCCTTACTTTAATGCGTACAGGAACGCTTGTTAACCGTACTTTACGATTAAATTCAAATAATGCTTTTAATCCAGTAAATGGAATAACTTCCACTAATTTATTATTGCCTATACCACAATCTGAAATAGATTTAAATAAAGATGCAGTTTTAGATCAGAACCCAGGTTACTAATTCACAGTTCCAAATTAAAGGCTGCCGGGTAAACTAAGGCAGCCTTTATTATTATAAAAAACAAAATTTAGTAGAGGCGCTTCATCAAATTTTCTTTATATACTTTACCTAAGGGTAGCGTTATGCTAATCAGGGTTGTTTCATTACCTTACAAGTATTTAACAGCCTATCAATGATAGCAGGAACGATTTGTGTATTCTTATGGATATATTCTGCAGCAAAAATTCTTCAAACTGTTTTAGGGTTTGTTTTATAAAGCTCGTTCTGTTTGTTTTCCCAAAACAATAAAAAATTATCTCGGCTTTCGTAGTTCTCAAATTCCTTTTGAAAAAGGTCGAGCGAAAGGTTTTTATTATCGGCAAAGTAGCGTAAGTTGATTCGGTTAGCCCGACCCTTTAGCTTCATTGAGTACCATATTAGCGGCCTCAACGTCTGCGTCTTTTGGGTGTCTTGGTAATACTACTTGCTTTTAGGTATCAAAAAAAGGCCCTTGGCCAATTAACGTGCAAATTGATCTCCCTCTTTTTCTTATTTATTAAAGCGCGCAGGTAAAGGGAATGTGTGCCGTCCTTTCGCTCCAACGGATTTAGTATGATCTTGAAGGAAACGTTCTCGTTAAACTCGGTTTTCATAACTGTGAACTCAGTGAAATATCTGTGAAACTTTTATTTGAAAAAGAGGTGTTTTTGCTTGTTTTTTGGTTAGTGTGAAAGTAAAAACAGCCTTTAATGTGATTTAAAGACTGTTATGAGTGGTTGTGGTGATCCCTATAGGATTTTTGTCGAACCATATTCGCGAAAATTTGAGGAACATAGCCACTATTAACGTGGGGTTAGATTCCCAACGGGCTAAGAATATATGGTAGAGGATACACGTGAAATATCGAACTTTTTGTAGGATTATCAAAACTTAAAACCAGTGAATATTTAATTTTATTTAGCTGATAAACAGCGAATTGAAAAGGAAAAAAAGGACAAACGATCTATTTCCCGTTTGTCCCAAAGGGGGGGTGAACGCTATGGTATCTACATCGAAACATTTAATCGAAAAGTTGAGGAAGGTAGGACAAATAAGAATTGCGAAAAGCTGACGACACTAATAAGTCGCTATTTGTCAGTGCCCGACAAATAAAAATGAAAGTACTATAAAACTTATTATTAAACTTGCGATAAAAATCCCTATCGCAATCAACGATATTTTTATTATGAACATAAAATCTCTCTCATCTTCATCAAACTTGATTGTAAAATATCTAATTAAAAAAATGGTTACTATGCCGGAAATAACCAATGTTAAAATCATTAGCAATGAGCCAGCAGTGTTAGAAAACGAACTCATCTGAAAAAATTACATTATAAGAGTTTACCTGCAATGTACAAATAATATAGCCAGATACATTGTATCTGGCTATATCTGGTGACCCCTCAGGAAATAAAAACTATTTAATTTAGTTTGATTAAATTTGACTGAATTTGATATAACAAATTGATTTTCAATTATTTAATTTGTTTTTACTGTTAAGGTTACACAACTTTGAAAGAGTTGAGTAAACAACAAATTGACAGTAATACTGACAGTAAAAATTAAATAAACGAAAAATGGCAACACTGAATTTCTATCTCGACAAAGCTGATAAGGCTGGCATGCACCCGATTCTAATGACTTATTTATGTGATGGTAAAAAATTCCGTCACTCAATTAAATTAAAAGTTTATCCATCGCAGTGGACGAAGAAGCAGCGTGTAAAAGTTAAATTTCCCGAAGATGAATTTGTTAATGGGCATCTTGACGGATTAGAGGAAATAATAACTAAAGCACAAAAGGAATCATTGCTAACTTTTAATGAAATAAGATTTTCATTTATTAAACAAAAGTTTGATGCTACTTTAAATAAATCTGATGTAAAAGCGAAGTCTTTTATTGAATATTTCGAAGAATACCAGCAGGTGGCATCAAGTAGAATAAGAGCTACTACTCTAAAAAGATATGTTACAACTTTTAATCATTTAGTTTCATTTAGTAAAGCAAAAAGATATGAGTTAAGTTTTGAGCGAATTAATAGTGACTTCTATATCAAATTCTTGGATTACTTAATGAAAGAGAAGCAGTTGTTAAATAATTCGATAGGGGGGTATATTAAGATTGTTAAAGCCTTTATGAGTTTTGCAACCGAAAGGGGATATAATAATGTTGGTTTAGAATTTAAGAAGTTTAAAGCTTTTAAAGAGGATACCGAACTGATCTACTTAAGTGAGGAAGAATTAATGCATTTACTTGATTTAAAACTTAGCAGTCAAAGCCATATTATAGTTCGGGAAAATTTTTGCTTTGCCTGTTTTACAGGGTTGAGATTTTCGGATATTCAAAAACTTCAACCTGAGAATTTAAAGAATGGTCATATTGAAATTAGAACAGAAAAAACGCAGGAGTTTTTAAGGATACCGTTAAATCCTTATGCAAAACAAATTTTAGAGAGAAATAATGGCATATTACCTAAAATGTTTTCTAATCAAAAGACAAATGATTTTTTAAAAGAAATTGGTTACAAAGCAGGTTTTAAGGATAGTATTTTAATTGTAAAATACAGAGGGGTTGAAAAAGTTGAATTTATAGAACCCAAATATAAATTTTTATGTACTCATACAGCCCGGCGAACTTTTGTAACGCTTTCGCTTGAAAAAGGCATGAGGCCTGAAACAGTTATGTCAATAACCGGGCATAAGGATTATAAGACATTTAAGAAATACATTAAAATAACAGATAAAGTTAAATTAGTTGAGATGAATAAGATTTGGGAAAAAAAGTTATACATTGCGTAACCTTATAATTTAATAAGGTCAAGCTATTAATTGATACCTTAAGGTATTTTTAGTGACCGATCACCTTAATTAGATGTTCTAATTACAAAAAAATAGCAAAAGTCGTTCTTTCATTTATTTAATATTTTGAATTATTTTTCTACTCGTTGAGATTGTTTTAAAATAATTCCTTGAAACTTACGGAAATTAAGTTAGTGGATTCGCATGTATCGGGTTTAACATGTATTAAATTATTATTTAGCATGCTTCACAATTTTCACTATGTCCATTGGTAATTACAATACTGAACAAAAAAACAATTACAATCAGTTAAATGTCGGAGAAATCCGAATTAAATTTTTGCTAGATCATATAGAGCAATTATTTCAACAAGCGTTAGAAAAATTCGAAGAACAAAAATCGGCAGAAAGACCTCCGCTATCCATCCAAGATTTAGCTACCAAGTTTCAGGTATCTAAAGCAACTGTTCATAACTGGATAAATCGGGGAATTATCACAGGCAAAAAGCTTGGCAAAGGACGGTTCTTTGATGAGATGGAAGTTAAAAAAGCTTTGGATAAATACAATTTCACCAAAGCAAACAGGATACTTTAAATTAACTAGAACCCATGTCATGTAAGGCATGGGTTTTTTTATGTTCTAAATAGATAATGTTTTTACAATAATCAAATTGAGTAAATCAATAATATAAAAAGTTCCACTGGTGGAACTCAATGTTCCGTGTTACAGACACGGAACATTTTATAATCAATATTAACTTACTTCGGATTTCCTCAAGACTGTGACCTAAAAACGCTAATGCCCCCCACTTTAAAATTAAACAGGAGGCTTGTTTTCACCACCCAGCACAAAAAGACAATTCACTATCGCTCATTAACTTTTTATCCCGGCACAAGCCACCTGTTTAATTTTAGGCCACCGCTTTGGGTTGTTTAAGATGGATTAAGCAGATTGTATGTATCCAGTATTTATACATCAAATATTTTAGCCGTAGTACACTTAGTATTGAAATTTAAAACTTGCTATGCTATAATCGAACAAATTACATGAAGACCTAAAGGTCTGCATGCTCTTTTTATAATATTATTGAGCATACGTTTGAAATTTCTTTTAATGAGTGTTTAATGGCTTATGATAGATTTGATAAGAATAGACAGTAAGATATTGTATGGAAGTTATCTTTTGATTGCGAGGGTTATATATCCTTTGTTTGTTAGTGTTTATAACGGGTGATGATGGGTCAGAATTAAAGGTTAAAAAAAATCATCTACCAATTTTAAGGCAAGCCCTGCGGTTTCTCAAAAATCATATAAATATACCCTACCTCTACTTTAGACGATTTATTTCATCCCCCTTTGAAAACTAAAATTTATGTATTGGGTTGCTTAGGATGGATTAAGAAGAGCAGTATTTATTACATAAAGTTTCATATTCGGCTCCATAAAACTTTTGAAGTTACCTGTTTTTCATGCTCAATCTCAAACTGATCTACAAATGAAGCGAAAAGGCCAGTATACTTTGCCTTTGATATTGGTATTAAAGATATGTATTCAGGCCAGTTTGGTTTTCCACCATCTCCTAATAACAAAAAAACAGGTGTATTTTGATTGATATATTTATAGCGTGCTAATTGCTTTTCATTGCACCATACTAATTTATCCTTATAGAAATTTGTCCTGAATTTTGCCTCAATATAAAATTCCTTTTTTGTTAGGCGATCACGAAATTTAAAATCCGGGTTTAGTGATGCCTCAACATAGTGTTTGCTATTAGTTTGATAATTATGAGTTTTTTCTGTAAGATCATAATAATTGGGGGGAAATAGATATTTTTCCACATAATCTTCAAACTGCTGCCCCCTTTTAAAAGATTCAGGAGTATTAATTTCATCTGAAATAACTGTAACAATTTTTGATACTAATGATAATATACCCATAGAATTTTTTAAGACTTAATGTATCCCAAATTTACAAAATAGGTCTTTTGTGACCTAATAAAATTTATTGTAATAATTCAGCTTAGTAGCGTGGAACGGAAGCGCTATGAATTTTTTTTAAAAAAGGTCGGCAACAATGTTCGCAACATCCGCATACAGCAAGGTTTGACAATGGAACAAGTTTCAAATGAAGCTGAAATCGAGTATAGACAACTTGGTCGTATAGAACGCGGCGAGGTAAATACTACAATAATTTCCTTGTTAAAAATAGCTGATGCTTTAAAAGTAGAGGTCAGCATTTTTTTTATTAGCGAGTAATCGTATTATTTAATAAAAAAAGGCGAGTTGCCCCGCCTAAAATGTTTTCACAACGGTAAAACCTTATTGTGATTTGCTTCAGATTTGTATTGCAAATATAAAATAATTAGTTTCATATTTATTATAAATCTAAAAATTCATGAAAAAAGTTTTAGGCCTCGACTTAGGATCATCTTCAATTGGATGGGCGTTAATACATCAACCTGAAACTGATGACGAAAAATATCATATTGCCGGTATGGGTGTTCGTATTATTCCTTTGAGTAAAGATGATGCAGACGAATTTAGTAAAGGTAATGCCATCTCAAAAAATGCCAACAGAACTTTAAAAAGAGGTGTAAGAAGAAGTATGCACCGTTACAAGATGCGCAAGCAATTTTTAACTGCGGTATTTAATACTTTAGACATGATGCCAGGAAAAGAGTTGTTCACGCTATCTGCAACTGAATTATATGGTTTAAGAAGTAGAGCCGTAAAGGAGCAAATTACATTACAGGAATTAGCCCGGATATTATTTCATCTAAACCAAAAACGAGGGTATAAAAGCAACAGGAAAGCTAATAACGATGATGAAAATAACACTAAAGATATAAAACCCGAACAAGAGGCTACTGATGATACCGATGCTAAAAAGGCAAAGAAAAAAGGCTATCTGGATTTAATTGCCGACCGAGAAGAGTTGGTTAAAGAGCAAACTATCGGTCAATACTTTTATCAAGAATTATTAAAGAATCCTTTTTATCGCATAAAGGAAAATATTTTTATGCGCAAAAGCTATGAAAGCGAATTTGACAGGATTTGGCAAACGCAAAAACAGTTTTATCCAAATATTTTAAACGAGGCAAATAACAACCGTATTAGGAATGAGGTAATCTATTATCATCGTCCGCTTAAATCGCAAAAAGGTTTGGTGTCGGTATGTACGTTTGAGGGTAAAATGTACAATGATAAACGTAGTGGATATAAAAAAGAAGTTTTTAGCGGCCCAAAGGTGATACCTAAAAGTTCACCCTTGTTTCAGGTTTCAAAAATTTGGCAAGAATTGAATAATGTAGAGATCACGAATTTTATGGCTATGAAAAGCCGTAGTAAATACCCACTACTTAACCCAGCAGAAACTACATTTGATCAATTTGGCAAACGCAAACTAAGCCAAACAGAAAAGCAACAACTTTTTGACGTACTAAATTGGGGTGAACAATTAACGCCTAAACAGATATTACAAAAACTTGGCTACAATTCCGGATACAATGAATATAAGATCAATCTCCGTAATGAGAAATTCATGGAGGGTAACCGGACATTAACCGATATAAAAAAGGTTTTTGATAAGTTCAATGTAAACCTTTCAGAGTTACTTCAATTTGATTTAGAAATCGAAACATCAGGAAGAGTGGATAAAGAAACGGGGGAAATATTTTACAGGATAAAAACCCATTTTGAAAATCAGCCCTTATATTGTTTATGGCACCTAATCTATTCAATTGAGGAAACAGACTTATTGGTTAACACGCTTCAAAAGAAGTTCAACGTTTCAAAAGAGATTGCTGAGGCATTAGCCAAACTTGATTTTCAAAAAGCCGGTTATGGTAATATGAGTGCTCGTGCATTACGCAATATTTTACCGCATTTAATGGACGGCTTAGGTTATGATAAAGCATGTGCAAAAGCCGGGTACAATCATTCCGATAGTATTACGACTACCGAAAATGCAATTCGTGAAATTAAAGACAAATTAGTGCTCTATACGAAAAACAGCCTTAGACAACCTGTTGTAGAAAAAATTATTAATCAGGTAATTAACCTTATCAACGAATTGATTGACGAAAAAAATGGGCTTATAACTAATGAAGAACGCCATTCAACAGATAAATTTGAAATAAGAATTGAATTGGCCCGAGAATTAAGGCAAAGTACAGGTGAGCGTAATGATGCTTTTAGTAGAAACACAAAACAGGACAAACGACACAAAGCCATAGCAGAAGAATTATCAAATTACGGGTTTAATAGAGTTAGTAAAAATGACATTGAACGTTATAAACTTTGGGAAGA
Organism: Mucilaginibacter sp.; assembly: GCA_025352225.1. Classification (GTDB taxonomy): domain Bacteria; phylum Bacteroidota; class Bacteroidia; order Sphingobacteriales; family Sphingobacteriaceae; genus Mucilaginibacter. The sequence goes on from JANXTT010000097.1 coordinate 21,791, forward strand.
GTTTGGAAAAGTGTCGCCTTATGAGCCGACTAAAGTTATTGGTTTAATGGAGTTATTCAATATGGTGCCAGGTGTACTATATGATATAGAACACATAATACCTAAATCACGGTTATTTGACGATTCGTTTTCTAATAAAACTATTTGCCCTCGCAAATTAAATAAGGATAAGGATAACCAAACGGCCTACGATTTTATGAAAATGCAAGGCGATCAAGCATTTCATGATTATTTAGAGTTTATTAAGCAGCAATTAAATAAAAAGAATATATCAAAAGGTAAATTCAATAAGCTGATGATGCCGTTGGATAAAATCCCTGATGATTTTATTGATAGGCAAATGCAGGAAACCCGCTTTATAAGCAAAGAGGTTAAAACCTTATTACACAAAATTTGCCGTAACGTTTATTCATCTACTGGCACGGTAACATCGCGTTTAAGGCATTTGTGGGGCTGGGATGATGTGTTGATGAATTTACAGATTGATAAATACAGAACAGTTGGGCTAACTGAAATGATACCGTATACCAGTAACGGGCAAACGCATCAAGTTGAAAAAATAAAGGGTTGGAGCAAACGGGAAGATCACAGGCACCATGCTGTTGATGCTTTAAGTATAGCCTGTACAAGGCAAGGATTTATTCAAAGAATAAATCACTTGAATGCACAACATACCCGTGATGAAATGTTTGCGCTGACCAGAGGCCATGTTTATAACGAAAAATTAACCTTACTTGAAAAATACCTGATAGATCAAAAGCCATTTGATACCGCCACAGTTCAAAACAGTGCTTCAAACATTTTAATATCATTTAAGGCAGGTAAACGTGTAGCTACCAAATCTATCAATAAAATAAAAAAAGGCCATGAACCCCGTGAACATCGGCCATCGCTTACTCCACGTGGTTTTTTACATAAAGAAACGGTATATGGACAAATAAAACAATTTGAAAAAGTAAAGCTATCCACACGTTTTGATAATGTTAAAGATATCGCTGACAGCAAAATAAAACAGCAGGTAACAGCTCACTTATCAAATTTTGAAAACGACCCCAAAAAGGCCTTTAGTGGTAAAGAGTTAGAGAAGTTTGTTGGATTATATGGGTACAACGAAGTAAGCATCTATAAAAAGGAACCCGTTGTTAAATATAAATTGAATGGTGATTTCAAAGAAAAAGACATTCAATCCATAGTAGATCATGGCATTAGGAAAATCGTTAAAAACCATCTTGTAAAGCATGGTAACAATCCAAAAATAGCATTTAATGCTGAAAATACAGTTTGGATGAATGAAGCAAAAGGTATAATTATCAAGTCTGTAAGATGCAAAACAGGTTCAACAAGCTTACAACCTTTACATAAAAACGGAAAAGGAGAACCTGTTGATTTTGTATCTACAAGTAACAATCACCATATAGCGATCTATCAGGATGACAAAGGTAAATTACAAGAGAATGCAGTAACACTTTGGGATGCTTTTGAACGCAAAAAATCTGGTTTACCTGTAATTATTAAAGAGCCGAAGTCTACATGGGATGCCATCTTAAGTAGTGGTTTTGACGATCAACAAGTTTTGGCGAAGCTGCCTAAAGAGAATTGGAAATTTATTACATCAATGCAGCAAAATGAAATGTTTGTTTTTGACATTTCATTTGAAAATTTACAATCTGCTATAAATACTAATGACCTTTCTTTTATTAGTAATAATTTATACCGTGTACAAAAAATAGCTGGCAATGATTATAATTTCAGACATCATTTAGAAACTAAAGTGGACGATAAATTTAATGACGTTAAGAATGAAAGTTTATCATTACAAATTGGCAAGGTAAAAAGAGTGCGAAGTTTACAAGCTATGACGGGTATAAAAATCAAAATAAATAATTTAGGAATTATTCAACCTTCATTAAACAATGATTAAGCGCACACTTCATTTTGGAAACCCTGCCTACCTAAGTAAACGCAATGAACAACTATTAATTGAGTTACCCGATACTATCAATTTAGGAGGCAAAGACAACAAAAGAAGTGTACCAATAGAAGATATTGGTATTGTAATATTAGATAACCAACAAATTACCATAACGCAAGCGGCTATAGCTGGGTTACTACAAAATAATGCCGCCATTATTACCTGCGACCACACACACCACCCTGTAGGTTTATTTTTGCCTTTAGATGGTCATGATGTACAGAGTGAGCGTTTTAGATACCAAATAGAAGCAACACAACCACTTAAAAAGCAACTATGGCAACAAACGGTATCTGCCAAAATATTAAACCAAGCAGCCTTATTAAACCGTAGAGGAATTGAAGTAGATAATTTAGTCCATTGGGCTAAAAGCGTAAGAGCGGGTGATCCCGATAATTTTGAAGGCCGAGCAGCGGCATATTATTGGCGTTATTTATTTGGTGTAAAAGCAAACTTTTTTAGAAGACGGGATGGTGAACCACCTAACAACCTGTTAAACTACGGTTACGCTATTTTACGGGCAATGGTAGCAAGAGGGCTGGTAGGTTCGGGCTTGCTCCCTACCTTTGGTATTCATCACCATAATAAATATAATGCTTACTGCCTTGCCGATGATATTATGGAACCATACAGACCTTACGTTGATGAGTTGGTTTGTGAAATATTGGATGATGGCGAAAACTTCGATTTTTTAACTACAGAAATTAAAACACTTTTATTAAGTATAGCTACACGAAATGTACATTGGGATAAAGACACGAGCCCGTTAATGGTTGGTTTGCAGCGTACAACCTCATCTTTAGCTAAGTGTTATGAAGGCAAAAGCAGAAAGATTATATATCCTTTAATGCCTATGCCCAAAAACAAACCAACCAGATTTGATGAGTTAATATAACCAGCGCAATTAACCGATAAATATTTTGATTATGCGCTTTAACGAATATCGTATTTTGTGGATCATTGTATTATTCGATTTGCCAACTGAAACTAAAAAAGATCGGAAGCTATACGCCAAATTTCGAAAAGATATTATGGCCGATGGGTTTGCCATGTTTCAGTTCTCTATTTATTTAAGGCATTCCAGTAGCCGCGAAAATGCAGACGTACATATTAAGCGATTAAAAAAGTTTTTACCACCCAAAGGCCATGTAGGTATATTAACCATTACGGATAAGCAATTTGGTATGATGGAACTATTTTACGGCAAGGAGCAAAAAGACCTACCTAACACACCGCAACAGTTAGAATTATTTTAATCAAAAAAAATCCCGCCCTAATCGCTTAGAAGCAGGATATTTTTCTTTTGTATTTTTTACGATAAAATACTTTAAATCAATGCGATACATCACTCTATGTTGTGGCTAATATCGTAAAGAACAAATCTGAAAGCAAATCACAACGGAAAACGTATTCCATTGCGAGTGGAACGAGTTGTGGCTAATATCGTAAAGAACAAATCTGAAAGCAAATCACAACTGCTGGTTACAAAGGTTATGACCTAGGCGGGTTGTGGCTAATATCGTAAAGAACAAATCTGAAAGCAAATCACAACAATGCCGGTTCGGGTGCGCTCGCTAAAATAGTTGTGGCTAATATCGTAAAGAACAAATCTGAAAGCAAATCACAACTCCACAATGCTTTTGCTCATGGCAAGGCTTGTTGTGGCTAATATCGTAAAGAACAAATCTGAAAGCAAATCACAACTAACGCTTTGTAGTTGCGTAGGTGATATTGTTGTGGCTAATATCGTAAAGAACAAATCTGAAAGCAAATCACAACAATAAGGAGTTAGATAGGTTGCAAAAAAGCGGTTGTGGCTAATATCGTAAAGAGCCAATATGAAAGCAAATATAACTTAGTAAGTAAAATTTTGATGATTTAACTTCGGTTTAAATTGAATTTTACCAAATTATACTTAATTTTACTGACAGTAGCGTTGACAGTAAAAATAAAAAACCCTTGTAAGTTATTGACTTACAAGGGCTAATAATTGAAGAGGTGACCCCTCAGGGATTCGAACCCTGGACCCAATGATTAAGAGTCATTTGCTCTACCAGCTGAGCTAAGGAGTCATTTTTATGGATGGCAAATAAACGATTTTTTAATGAGAATATGAAAAATTATCGCCATTCATGTTATCGCTATCTATGCCATTGCATACATTTCTTCGCGTTGTTTTTTAACTGCTTCGCTATTAATGTATTCGTCGTAACCCATTAACTTATCAATTATGCCGGCGGGTGTAAGTTCAATAATACGGGTGGCCACCGTTTCTGTAAGTTCATGATCTCGGGATGTGAACAGCATAGTGCCTTTAAAGTCTTTCATGCCATTGTTGAGTGCCGTTATCGATTCCAGGTCGAGATGGTTGGTAGGCTCGTCAAATAGCAGCAAGTTGGCTTGTTGCAGCATCATGCGGCTAAACATGCAACGCATTTTTTCGCCTCCTGATAATACTGTACATTTTTTCAATACTTCTTCGCCCGAAAATAACATCCGACCCAAAAAGCCGCGGATGAACTGGTCATCCTGATCGCCTTCTGAGTATTCGCGCAACCAATCAATCAGGTTGTCATTTTTATCTTTAAAATAGTCGGCATTGTCCATTGGTATATCGCCAATTTTAATGGTGATGCCCCATTTAAAATCGCCCTTATAGTTTTTATCCCTTCCGGACAATACATCGTAAAAAGCAGTAGTAGCCAAGCTGTTTTGCGATAGCACAGCAATTTTATCGCCTTTATTCACCATCAAATTTATATTGCTGAATAAGGTTTCGCCGTTAAGGCTCTTACTTAAATTTTCGATCTGTAATATCTGATCTCCTGCCTCGCGGCCCAGGTTATTGAATATGATACCCGGATATTTACGATTTGATGGCTGTATCTCATCCAAATTGATCTTATCCAAAGCCTTTTTACGACTAGTGGCTTGTTTAGATTTAGAAGCATTGGCACTAAAGCGGCGGATAAAGTCCTGAAGCTCTTTGACTTTATCTTCCATCTTTTTATTCTGATCCGACCGTTGTTTTAACGCCAGTTGGCTCGATTGATACCAGAAGGTATAGTTACCGGTGTAGATGGTCATTTTACTGAAATCAATATCAACAACGTGGGTACAAACGGTATCTAAAAAGTGCCTATCGTGCGATACTACCAGTACTATGGCCTCGTAGCCTGCCAAAAAGTCTTCGAGCCAGGCAATGGTATTGATGTCCAAATCATTGGTTGGCTCATCCAACAATAAAATATCAGGTTTACCAAATAAGGCTTGTGCTAATAATACCCGCACCTTTTGGTTACCATCCAGTTCTTTTAACGATCTGTAGTGGTATTCTTCTTTAATACCCAAATTGCTTAATATGGTAGCCGCATTGCTTTCCGCGTTCCAACCATCCATTTCTGCAAACAAGTTCTCCAGTTCCCCGGCCCGCTCGCCATCTTTATCGGTAAAATCTTCCTTCAGGTAAATGGCGTCTTTTTCTTTCATAATGGCATATAATTCCTTATAGCCGATCATAACTGTTTCAATAACAGGGAAATCGTCAAACTCGTAGTGGTTCTGCTTTAACACAGCCATACGTTCGCCAGGCGAAAAACTATAAGAGCCACTTGTAGGGTCAATTTCGCCCGAAAGTATTTTTAAGAAGGTTGACTTACCCGCACCATTAGCACCTATAATGCCATAACAGTTACCCTGGGTAAATTTTAAATTAACATCCTCAAAAAGTGTGCGTTTGCCATAACGCAGCGAAAGATTAGAAACGGTTATCATATGCCGCAAAGGTACGTTTTTGACTTTAAATGCAGAAAGCTTAAGTTAAACGATTTATATAGATAATAGCTCAATATATTTGTTTCTAATTTTAATGATAAAACTGAGCTAATATTATGGAGCCATTGATCATTACCAATAAAACGGAATTATTGCAGCATATATCCCAAACCATTGGTAAAACCAAAGTGCTGCAACTTACTGATATTCTGTACACCAGAAAATTTGAGGTCAATGATCTGGTCGAACTAACGTTCTACCCTCAAAAAGAGGTAGCGTTCAGGGCGGCGTGGATATTGGAGAATTTGATATTGACCAACCCGCGCCGTTTTGTAAATAGTTTGGATGTTGTGACCGCCTCGGTCCTGATCATCCAAAATAAAAGCTGCTTGCGGCATTATGTTAAGGTGATGATGCATGTTACCGGGCCAAAAGCAGACCTACTGATCCGGCAGAAAATATCCGAAATTGATATGGAACCTGTTACCGCAAGGTGTTTTGACCTGATTATAGATCCTAAAACGCCGGTAGCTATAACGGCTTTCGCTATACAGGTGCTGTTTCATCTCCAAAAACGTTATAGTTGGATAGCCGAAATGCTTACAGACCAGATCAAAATCATGCTGAAGCATAATAGTAAACCTGCTATACAATCTCGTGGGCGTAAACTATTGCATTACCTGGAACCGAAGTGACCAAATGGTACAACACAAAAAACAAACTTGTTATTTGATATGGTAATGATTTAGCTTGGCCTCTATGGCTGATGAACTGGTATTAGCATATACACCGTAAGCGTTTATCAACACCCCTTTCAGGTTGTGTTTTTTAGATTCGATAGCGTATAATATTGAGGTATCAGAAGGGTTGGTAGCTCCCTCGAATTTATAAAACTCGTTGATCTCAAAATCATCGGCATAGAGGTTTACTTTTTCGTTTTTAGCTTCGAGGGAATCACCGGCCAGGGTTAAATCGGCAGTATATCCTCTTTTATTTAGGTCGCGAAGGGCGTCAACAAGTGATTCAAAATTTTTCATAGCAGTTAGTCTAATTATTATAAACTATAACCCTGTTAGATGGTGTTTGTTTGGTATATCTTGATGACAAATAAAAACTACTGGTCTCAATGCTGTCTATTATTTAATGAATGTTTGATACGACGCTAGATCACATACTATTAAGTTATTCATGGCATTTCCATATGTTTTACAATTATTTACTTAGTGGGCCGCCTTTTTTGAATACAATACTGATATTTGAATGAATATTACATATATTGAAACCAGTTAAACAAGGTGGCTTTTTACTTCATCTAATAAGCAAAGTATATAAAGAAAATGAGTAACAAGCCTCTATTTATTGACCCACAAAACGAAAAGCCCTCTATTGATGCCTATAAGTAAGAACCAAATTAGTTTATTATCGGTATTCTATAAAAGCACCTTACCAATAAGTATCTCATTTTCTGCCTTATGTGCTGCACTTAATATGTTTGATATTTTAAGTGTGTTATTCGCTTTTGGGGTCTGTTTTCTATCGGGAGGAACAATTTTAAGCTTGCTTTATAAAGAGATCTCGAAACAAAAAGAATATTATTTTTTTTACAATAAGGGCCTATCAAAAATACAACTAATGGTTACTTGTGTTGTGGGTAATTTTATTGTAGGCGCATCGTTGGTCATTATCGCTATTTATGCAAAGCATCTTAGAAATTGACAGTGTGACCCAATCCTACGGCAACCGCCAGGTGCTCAGTGATATTTATTTGAAATGTCAAACTGGAGATATAATTGGTATGCTAGGTAGAAATGGCACAGGCAAATCAACATTACTAAAAATATTATTCGGCTCATTAAAAGGCGATAATAAGTTTATCAGAATTGATGGTAAAGTATATGGTCAGCCTTTTAAAGTACCTGGCTTAGTTGGCTACTTACCACAACATAATTTTTTATTGCAGCATTTAACTGTGAATAAGATCATGGCGTTATACCTCACGCCTGATAAAATACCGTCTTTTGTGGACGATGCTATAATCAGCAAAATTCAGAAAAATAAAGTCAGCCACTTATCGGGTGGAGAGCTGCGTTATCTGGAAATAAAACTGATCTTACATACAAATAATAAGTTTGTATTTTTGGATGAGCCGTTTAATGGGGTTGCGCCACTAATGGTTGAGCAATTAAAGAAAATGATAAACGATCATGCCCGCACAAAAGGCATCATTCTAACAGACCACGATTATAAAAATGTATTGGATGTAGCAAACAGGTATTGCTTAATTTATGATGGTGGAATAAAAAATATTGAAAATAAAGATGACTTGGTAAAATGGCGATATCTATCTGGAAATAGTTAATTAAGCGATTTTGACCTACTTGTTTTATTAAGATACCAAAGCTGTTGAAGTCCGCATTTTTAACGAATTGATTAGTATCTTCATGTATTTTTACTATCCCCCTGCGTTTGGCAGGGGGATAGTAAAAAATATTTAAGTAAACGCGGGCGTACCTTCATTTAAAAACACGAACTGGTTGTCAAAAGCGTCCAGCTTGATCTTACTGTCTTTGTCTATCTTACCGGCTAGTATTTGTTTTGACAGCTCGTTAAGTATTTTTTTCTGAATAACCCGTTTTAGCGGACGGGCGCCATATTGTGGGTCGTAACCTAATTGCGCCAGCCAGTCTAAAGCTTCGTCGCTGGCATCAAGTTGTATGCCCATTTCCAGCAGCGTGTTTTGCAATTGTTTAAATTGCAGCTTCACAATATTCGCGAGTTCGTCACGGCCAAGTGGGGTAAACATAATGATCTCGTCAATACGGTTCAAAAACTCCGGACGAATAGTTTTGCGCAGTAATTCAAACAGCTCATTTTTTGTTTTAGCAATAACCTCATCCTTGTTTATTTCTTGATAGCCCTGAAAGTTTTCCTGAATGATATGCGAACCTATATTGGATGTCATGATGATGATGGTGTTTTTAAAATTCACCACCCTGCCCTTGTTATCCGTTAAACGACCATCATCCAACACCTGTAATAAAATATTGAACACATCAGGATGGGCCTTTTCGATCTCATCCAATAACACTACGCTATAGGGCTTGCGGCGTACGGCCTCTGTTAACTGGCCACCTTCATCATAACCTACATAGCCCGGAGGCGCGCCCACTAACCTTGAAACCGAGTGGCGTTCCTGATATTCGGACATATCTATGCGCACTAAGGCGGCTTCGTCATTAAATAAATATTCGGCAAGGGCTTTGGCCAATTCTGTTTTACCAACGCCTGTGGTACCTAGAAATATGAATGAGCCTATAGGCTTACGTTTATCCTGCAAACCAGCGCGGCTGCGGCGTATTGCATCGCTTATAGCTTCAATGGCTTCCTCCTGGCCAGCGACCCGTTTATGGAGCTCATCTTCCAGGTGAAGAAGTTTTTCGCGCTCACTTTGTATCATTTTAGAGATAGGGATACCTGTCCACCGGGAAACTACGCCTGCAATATCCTCGGCGGTCACTTCCTCTTTTAGCATACGCGATTCGTCTTTATTAGTCAATAGGGCCTGTTTTAGCTTATCCACTTCTTCCTGCGTTTCGCGGATGCGGCCATAGCGTAACTCGGCCACTTTGCCATAATCGCCGGCACGCTCGGCTTGCTCAGCCTCTAGTTTAAAGTTCTCGATCTGCTCAATTTTATTATTGATCTTATCAACCGCGTCTTTTTCGCCCTGCCATTTGGCACGTAACGAATCCCGCTCGGCCGAAAGGTTCGCGATCTCTTCGCTCAGGTCCTTTACCTTTTTTACATTATGCTCCCGTTTAATTGCTTCCCGCTCTATCTCCAATTGCATAATACGGCGTTCCAGTTCGTCAACAACTTCGGGTACCGAATCCATTTCTATCCGCAGTTTTGCGGCGGCTTCATCCATCAAGTCAATAGCCTTATCCGGCAAGAACCGATCTGATATGTAACGCTGTGACATTTCGACGGATGCAATAATAGCTTCGTCTAAAATGCGCACTTTATGATGTGCTTCATATTTTTCTTTTAACCCGCGTAAAATCGATATAGCATCCTGGGTATCGGGCTCATCAACCATTACTTTTTGAAAACGGCGTTCCAGAGCTTTATCTTTTTCCAGGTATTTTTGATATTCGTTCAATGTAGTGGCGCCTATGGCTCTAAGTTCGCCACGGGCCAGTGCTGGTTTTAATATATTGGCAGCATCCATAGCACCTTCGCCACCACCGGCACCAACCAGGGTATGTATCTCATCAATAAATAGGATGATCTCGCCATCGGCCTGGGTAACTTCTTTTACAACAGCCTTTAGGCGTTCTTCAAACTCACCTTTATATTTAGCACCGGCAATAAGCGCGCCCATATCCAGCGAGTAAACCGTTTTAGACTTTAAATTTTCGGGCACATCACCTTTAAGAATTCTAAAAGCGATCCCCTCGGCAATAGCCGTTTTACCTACACCGGGCTCACCCACCAAAATAGGGTTATTTTTTGTGCGACGAGATAAGATCTGTATTACCCGGCGGATCTCGTCATCACGGCCAATAACTGGATCAAGTTTGCCTGATTCGGCGTATTCGTTGAGGTTACGGGCATATTTATTGAGGGCATTATAAGTAGCTTCGGCGTTTTGATCGGTAACTTTGCTATCACCGCGTAATTCTAAAATGGCTTTTTTGAGGTCTTTTTCGTTAACACCCATATCTTTAAGCAAGGTCGCGGGTTTATCGCTACCAGCTAAAAGACCGAGTAAAATATGCTCTACCGATATAAAATCGTCTTTAAATTCTTTCAGGTAACTTTGTGCCTTTTGCAGAGCCGTATTACTGCCTGATGATAGATAGGCCTCACTACCGCTTACTTTAGGAAAACTTGCTATCTGACTATCAAGCGAATCGTTTAACCGGTTTAAATTTACATTAAGCTTTTTTAACAGGTATGATATAACATTCTCATCAACCAGCAGTAAAGCTTTAAGTAAATGCGCACTTTCAATAGCCTGTTGCTGGTTGCCAACTGCTATTTCCGAAGCTTTTTGTACCGCTTCCTGTGCTTTGATGGTAAAGTTGTTAAAGTTCATAATATATAGTGCTCAAAAGTATTGCCACATATCATGATATGATAAAAAGACATAAATAAATATTTGGATATGACGTATTGTCTACCCATTGTAATTATAACAGCCAAGTTGCCAGTGTTTTATTTAAAAATAATAATTTAAAAAATTACTTCAATTTTTTAAACCATAAGCATAGTTAAACGTCTAAAGTTTATCTGCATATAGCAACCAATTATGAAAAACGTTAAATTTTTATCAATAAGTTTGATCACATTGTTTTTTGGTGTATTGTTAGTTTCATTTTTTAACGGAACTAGTTTACCAGTAAAAACATATACTTTTCCATATAGGCATGCCGGGTTAACCGAAAGGCAAGCAGCGGCACATTTGCTGGACAGGTTTACCTATGGCGCAACACCCGGCCAGGTGGACGAAGTTGTAAAAATGGGATTGGAGAACTGGTTTGAACAGCAACTGGACGGTAATTTACCAGATGATACCCTTCAACATCGATTAACTGGCTATGATGCCGTAAATTTGAATAATGAACAGGTATTAAAGGAGTTCCCTCAAGGCTTTGTAGTGCAGCAAATGGCTATTAAAGATAGCGTGATTAGCAAGGATTCTGTTGGGAAAGCAGTAAATAAAAAGGCTTTTAATGATACCCTGCAGGCTTACATGAAACGTAAGGGTTTTAGGTCGGATCAGGAGCTTTACAAACAATTTATCAGTCAGAAAATATTAAGGGCAGCATATACCAATAACCAAGTGCATGAGGTTTTAACTGATTTTTGGTTCAATCATTTTAATGTTTCACTTACCAAAAGTGAGTGTTCCGAATTTATACCCGCTTACGAGCGCGATGTGATACGCCCAAATGTTTTAGGTAAATTTGATCAATTAGTGCTTGCTTCGGCCAAATCTCCGGCTATGTTGTACTATTTAGATAATTTTACCAGTGTAGGTCCACCACCACCTCCGCCAGTAAAACCGACTGCTAAACCGATACAAGTAGCCTCAAAACCATCGGAACCAGCAATGGGTATGATGATGGGGGATGATGCAAAGCCGAAGCCCCAATCTGATAAAGCAGGAGCCACGAGCATGATGATGATGATGGATGCTACTGCTGCAAAGCCGCAAAAGCCAACGGTAAAAACATTGACCGTGGTTAAAAATGTTACCGGGCTAAATGAGAATTACGCACGCGAGGTTATGGAATTGCATACCCTGGGCGTTGATGGCGGTTATACCCAAAGTGATGTTACACAAGCCGCACGCGTTTTAACCGGGTGGACAATTTACCCGATAAGCAGTTATGGTTATGGCAGTGCCATGAAAGGTTTAGTAACTAAAATAGGAGAAAACAATTTAGCGGCAAAGGGTTTTGTACACGAGGGCGACTTTTTATTTACACCCACCCGCCATGATAAGGGAGAAAAAATAGTTTTAGGGCACCAGTTTGCTGCTAATCCAGAACCAACAAGCGGATACGATGAAGGTGTAACATTGTTAGAAATGCTGGCACACCATCCATCTGCAGCAAAATTTATATCACGTAAGCTGGCTGTTCGGTTTGTGAATGATAACCCACCACCATCGCTGATCAACAAAATGGCTAAAACGTTTTTACAACAAGATGGTGATATTAAACAAGTGCTGATTACTATGGTTACTTCGCCCGAATTCTGGAACAAAAAATCGGTAAGGCAGAAAACAAAGTCGCCTTTTGAGTTGGCCATCAGTTCGGTACGGGGTTTAAATGCCAATATTACCAAACCATACGAGTTATATAACTGGATAAGCCGTATGGGGCAAAAAATGTACTATTATCAGGCACCTACAGGTTTTCCTGATAAAGGACAATATTGGATAAACACAGGATCGTTGCTAAACCGCATGAATTTTGGCCTGGCACTGGCTACACAGCGCATACCGGGGGTAAGTGTTAATTTAGTAACGTTAAACAATAACCATGAGCCCGAAAGCGCTGAGGCGGCCTTATATACCTACAGTAAAATTATAATGCCCGAACGTAACCTCGATAAAAGTATCAAACAATTGAGCCCGTTACTTAACCAACCCGATCTGGCGGCTAAGGTAGATGCTGCCGCGGTTAAATCGCCGGCGCCACAGGTTAGCCTTGCACCAATTGGCGATATGACTATGACCGGCCCTTTACCTAAAGAAAAGAAACCAACGCCTCTTCCAGATCCTGTAAAAACACTTGCTATGCAGCAAGCGGCAAATAAAAATATGCTGGCACAGGTAGTGGGTATAATTATTGGGTCGCCAGAATATCAGCGCAGGTAGGTTATTTGTTGCAGGGTTATAAATTAATATCGTGACCGGGAGGGTAAAAACGCTCGTTAAAGTTAACTAAAAACAATGCCGTGGTTGCTCGTGTGCATGCGGTGTAGAACCAGCGCAGAAAATCGTTATTCACCATTTCTTCCGTCAGATAACCCTGATCAACAAAAACGGCGTTCCATTGCCCGCCCTGAGCCTTATGGCAGGTAACGGCGTATGCAAATTTTATTTGCAGAGCATTATAATATGGATTAGTTTTTAGCTCCTCGTATTTTGCACGCTTATTAGGTATGTGGTCATAATCTTTCATAACCTCTAAAAAAAATCGTTTTTGATCAATAGGTTGTAGGGCAGGGGCTTCAGAGTAAAGCGTATCAAGCATTAGCTTGCAGTTAACGGTTGGGTTTTCTGCATGATCAATAAACTCCAATTGGGCATCAGCAAACCGGAAACCATATAGATCCTGAAAATTCCGGATCTTTTTTATGCGGGCAATATCGCCATTAGCAATAAAGCCGGTACTATTTTCTTCTTCAGCCTGTAACCAAAAGTAGTTGTTGCGTACCACCATAATCTGGTCGCCACCTGTAATTTCTTCATCGCGGAATAAAATGCGCCCCCTTATTTGTTGATTGTAGAGGTTGGCATTTTTATTGGAACGGCAAATAACTAAGGTGCTGTCCATACCATATTTTTTGTAGGCGTAATTCAGGCCCTCTTCGAGGCGGTCGCCGTTAAGGCGAAATACATCTTTAAACCCCTTTGTAACTATTTTAGGGATCTCGCTCTTATTGTTTCTAATCAAATCACGGATTTTGGTAACATTCATCAATATACCCGAATCTTTTTCCTGACGCACCACATCAGTCAACTCAAAACCAAATATTTTTAACCCAAAGTTTCCTTTCAATATTTTTTCATCCAACGCAGGGCTATCAATTGAGCCAACTGGTGGCAGTTGGGCAGTATCCCCTACGAGCATTAACTTGCAATTTTTGGTATTGTAAACATAGTTTATCAAATCTTGCAGCAGGCTGTTCCGGTTATTACCACTAACTTCATCGGATATCATAGATGCCTCATCTACAATGAATAAGGTGTCAGTAGCTAAATTATCAGCGATGAGGAATGATTCATCTACATTCATTGCCGATTTTTTACGGTAGATTCTTTTATGAATAGTAAAAGCCTTTTTTCCCGAATAGCCAGAGATCACTTTAGCCGCCCGGCCAGTAGGGGCTAACAATACATATTTATAATTGTACTTTCGGAGTGTTTTAACCAGAGTGCCTATAACTGTGGTTTTACCGGTGCCGGCGTACCCCTTTAATAAAAAGCACTCGTTGCCCTCATCGCTCAATAAAAAAATGTTAAGCCTGTTAAAGAGTTCTAGTTGTTGCCCTGTTGGCGTATGTGGGAACGATTTTATTAAATATTCGGCCTGGGTATCCATTATAATTCAAAAATGCGTATAAAAAAACGCATAGCAGGGAGGACATGTGTATTTTTTTTTACTTTTGTTAGCATATGAGTAGCGGTCAATACAACTATTACGATCCGGAGTACGACTCTGAACGCACCGCAGGTAACGAGTTGCTGATACTAATCAGTGATGAGTTATTCTCATTCGCAATTTTACGTACCGATACTAAAAAAGTATTGGTATGGGGTGAGAATTACAGTCATTTTGAATTAGCGGATCCTAAGGATCTTAAACATATCTTATCTGCAAACTACGACGAGGTAAAGGTAGCTGTCCAATCAACCACTTTTACTTTAATTCCAAAGGATTTATATAATCAAAATGATTTGGCTAATTATAGCAAATTTTTGATGATAGAACCTACTGACTATATATTTGTTAACGAGCTGGATGCCAGTAACTATATAGTTTTTAGTGTAAAGGAAGGATTAATCAAAATTCTTAAAAGATACATTGATCTGAAAAATGTGTTTTTTGCTGCAAAGCCATTAATAATGGCCATAAATTTTGTAAAACCCCTTTCACAAAATCTATATGCACACCTAGAAGAAAACTTGCTTCATTTGGTATATTTTAGAAATGATCAACTTGGCTTTTATAATGTTTTTGAATTTAATAATGCTGATGAATTAATGTATTATGTTTTATTGGTATCTAATGAATTAAATTTAAACCTGGAGGAAACTTCTGTTATTTTAAGCGGTAAAGTAACTTTTGCCGATCAAAAAATACACCGGGTTAATGACATGCTTGCTAATGTTTATTTCAATCAAAATCAAATTGTTACCCTACCACAAGGGTTTTTATCTCACCAAATTTTAATGCTTGCCGGTTTAACACTATGCGGATCATTGGTGGAAGATTAAAAGGCCTGCGGCTCAACCCGCCTACTAATTTACCTGTACGGCCAACAACGGATATGGCCAAAGAGGCCTTGTTTAATATTTTAAATAATCAAATTGAATTTGAAGGGCTAAACGTGCTTGATCTTTTTTGCGGTACCGGTAATATTTCATTGGAATTTGCATCGCGCTATGCCAGTAAGGTTATCTCGGTTGACCGTAGCATACAATGTATTAATTACGTAAGGGATATGGCCATACAGCATAACCTTAATGAGATTAAGATTTACAAAGCCGATGTTTTTAAATATTTGGACATAGATACCGATCGGTATGACCTTGTTTTTGCCGACCCACCCTATGATTTGAACCGAATTCCGGAAATTCCTAAAATTGTTTTTGAAAAAAACCTGCTTGCTCCTGGAGGCTTATTGATTGTTGAACATCAATCCATGCAGAACCTGAGCCAGCATCCGGCATTTGTTGAGCAACGTAAATATGGGCATTCCTCATTCTCGTTTTTTAGAGCGCCTACTGATTCATATGCATAAATTATCATTATCCTAACATTGATGATTAATTATTGCGTATTTTCGATAACAAATACCAGTGTCAACAAATTATATCATCTATGAAAATTGCACTATTTCCAGGCTCATTTGATCCAGTAACGAAGGCCCATGTTGATATTTTGAAGCGGGCCGTCAATTTGTTTGATAAGGTATATGTAGGTATCGGAACTAACAGTGGTAAAAAAGGCTTTTTAAGTATTGAAAAACGTGAGCAGATGCTTAGGGCTGTATTTGAGATGGAGCCTAAAATTCACGTAGTAGCTTATGAAGGCTTAACAATTGATTTTTGCAAGCAAATAGGGGCAACCTATATGATACGAGGTATCCGTACCGTGTCTGATTTTGAATATGAAAAAGCCATAGCGCAAATGAATCACGCTTTGGAGCCCAATGTTGAAAGTATATTTATTGTAAGCAAACCCGGATATTCGTCAATTAGCTCAACCATTGTACGCGAAATTTTACGCTATAACGGTAATGCCGATCAATTTATACCTAAAGAGGCACTTCCTTATCTTTAATAAGAGCTACGTGCTCCATCACCTCCATAATTGACGGGAAAGTGTTTTTAATTATTATGCCCATTTTTTCTTTAGTAAACCAGCGCGCATCTGTAATTCCTTCTTCCTTTTGGGGCCTCAGTTTTTCTTGACCTACGCTTTTCATTTTGAACCAATGGCTCTTTTTAATTACAACTTCACCCTTATAGATATAAGCATGGTAGGTTTTGCAAATTTTTTTGCCTAATTTATTTATCTTAATACCACATTCTTCTTCCACTTCGCGGATAGCGGCTTCCTTTATTTTTTCATCCTTTTCGATTTTACCTTTTGGAAGATCCCATTTATCGCTTCGGTAAATAAACAAATATTCTTTTCTTTCATTTTTAACTACACCACCCGCAGCTTCAATTAAAGTAATGGTTTTAGTAATATGCTTAAAAAAGCCTTTTGCATCACTACAAAGAACAAAAAAATTATGCCCTTTATAATGTTCTAATATTCGTGGATAAATTATTTTAAGATCAAATGATTGACGGTCAATCTGTTGAAACTTGTTAAGATTTTTTGGTGCTGATTCTGTAATCAGAAGCGTCTTTTGGTTAATATAAATTCTATAAATTTGAGCCATGTTTAATAAAAGTGAGATCGAACAACAAGTAGCCGAATTTCTGTTGCAAATTAAAGCAATTAAATTACAACCTAACAATCCTTTTACCTGGGCCTCGGGTTGGAAATCTCCTATTTATTGTGATAACCGTATCACACTTTCGCACCCGTCCATTAGAACCTATATTCGCCAAAAGTTGACTACGCTAATACAGGAAGAATTTGGCGTGGTTGGCTGTGTAGCAGGCGTGGCAACCGCCGGTATCCCTCAAGGAGTACTGGTAGCTCAAGAATTAGGGCTTCCTTTTGCATATGTACGTGCCAAACCTAAAGAACATGGCACAGGTAATTTAATTGAGGGCGATATATTTCCTGGCCAACGTGTTGTGGTTGTAGAAGACTTGATATCAACAGGTAAAAGCAGCCTTCAGGCTGTAGACGCGCTTCGCGATGCAGGGTACGAAGTAGCAGGTTTAGTGGCTATTTTTACTTATGGATTTGACGCGGCTACTCAGAATTTTAAAAATGCAAAATGCCGCCTTGCAACACTTTCAAATTATACCGCGTTAATTAAATACGCCGAAAAACATCAGTACATTTCGAGTGATGATGTTAGCGTGTTACAAAAATGGCGCGAAAACCCTGCTGATTGGGGTAAAAATGAATAATATAATAAGTACCTTATGACAAATATTGAAAGTAAAGTTACGCTGCATAAACCTGTGGCTGAAGTTTACCATTTTTTAGCTGACCTCAATAATCATCAGCAACTTATGCCAGATAACGTTTACAACTGGTCTTCAACTGTTGATGCGGCGCAATTTAGTATACAAAACATGGCTAAACTCGCTTTGAAAGTAGAGAGCAGAATTGAAGATAAAGAAATTCATATTATCCCTGCAGAAACGCCCCCATTTGCCGTTGAATTAAATTGGGTGTTGGAAGATAAGGGCAGCAGTACAGCTGTTACGCTGCACATAGCTGCCGATTTAAACATGATGATGAAAATGATGGTGAGTGGCCCCCTGCAAAAATTAGCCGATCACCAGATCTCCCGTTTAAAAGAGGTATTAGTGTAGTGATGTATGTGACATGTTATAACGTTATTGAATTTTATACCTGTCAATTAATTTTGTTATAACATTACTGATCACTAACACTCCAATAACAATAGCAGAAACAATAAGAAACATTTCCATAACGTTAGGTTTTAATAATTATACTCAAGACCAATGCCATAGTAACTGGCGTTTATAAGTATTTGATTTTTAAATTCTTATAAACAAAACAATAGTGTTATGTTTTTTGCAGTGGGGCTGCATTTCCCATCTATGATTCTATTTGAGAAATATATTACACAATTACGATATAAATTATATTTTAATTTATTTTTATTTCTTTCTGTGATTTTTTCTGTAGTTATACAAAAACAGGATTATGATAAAAAACAACACTATAAAAACAGAAATAATTATCGGCAAGTAATTAGATTGTGAAGATGCCTGCTTTTTTAATGTGGTTTTTTTTTGTCGCGAATTAGCTAATTGGGTATCACTTATCGCGGTTATACTTTTCATTGAGTCGGCTCGGTGTATCCGCATTTTTTCTTGCTGAAACATTTTAGCCAACATCGCGGCTTCACGGATATCTTTATCCGCTAATTTATAATCCTTAATAGCTTTTTTTACTGATGCGAGGTTTATTAATGAGTTAATAATTTGAGGGGTATCTCTTTGCTGCCTCGATAAAGTATTAGATTGTAAAATGAACCATTTGGCTTGTGTATACTTTTTTTGCAGGCCGTATACTAAACCTAAGTGATCAAAAGTTTGTCGTAAGCCGATGGTATCCTTAAATTTTGAATATATATGCAAGCCCTGCATTATATAGCTGATAGCCTGGTTTAGATGCGCCGGACTTGTATTATTAGACGAAGCAAGACTTAAAGCTAATTTATTTAAACTATCAGCCTTTGCAGTTTGTAAATGAATAAATTGAGTTCTGGTTAAACTGTCGGCACGCTGTGTTGTTGCAGATATACCGGTTATAGGTATTATTAAAAGGAGCAACCATACTTTTTTTATTAATGTGTTTTTTAACATCAAGGATAGGCTAAATTCAGGTTATTAAAATTCTCTTACCATTAGCATATCTGCAAACTCTTTTAATATCACCTTGCGTTTGTTGGGAAGGTTTATCTTTTCAAAGTTTAACAGCGCCTGTTGCGCGTAGGTGTTCATTTCGCGTTCGGCATGTTCGCGAATAGCTAGTTCGTTATAAATAGTTTTAATAGCGGTTACTTTTTCGGCAGGAATAAATTGTTTAATGTTTAACCAGTAATTAAGCTGGGCCATGTTATCTCCTTCAGCAAGTTCAAGTGCTTTGATTAATAAGTAAGTTTTTTTATTGGAGATAATATCCCCACCAACTTGTTTACCAAATTTTTCAGGATCGCCATAAACGTCTAAAATATCGTCCTGTAATTGGAAAGCAATGCCTAGTTGTTCGCCAAAAGCATATAGAAGCGAAGCCTCCTCATTATTTGCACCACCTATAAGCGCGCCCATTTTTAATGCGCCACCCACTAATACAGCAGTTTTAAGGCGTATCATATTAATGTATTCTGAAATAGTTACCACTTCACGGTCTTCAAAATTCATGTCTATTTGTTGGCCTTCGCAAACGCCAACAGCGGTATCATTAAAAACATCTAAAACCGGCCTTAATTTTTCGTCGGGCACCTGCATAATAAGCTTATTTGCCTCAACCATCATTACATCGCCCGAGAGTATGGCTACATTAGCGTTCCATTTTTCGTGCACGGTAGGTTTACCACGACGTAAGGGAGCCTTATCCATAATATCATCGTGCATTAAAGTAAAGTTGTGGAAAACTTCAATAGCGAGGGCAGGGGCAAGGGCCTGTTCTACATCCCCTCCAAACATATCGCAACCCATCAATAACAAACATGGGCGCAACCGCTTTCCACCTAACGACATGATGTAGCCAATAGGTTCGTAGAGTTCTATTGGCGTGGTTCCATATTTTTTTTTACTGATGTAATGCGTAATCAAATTTTGAAGCTGGCTAATTTGTTGCATAGTTAAGCGCACCCGGTATTTGGTTACAAAAGTAACAATTGAATTATACTATTAGCCATTATATAGACTCCTAAAGTTTAATGATGTCATTAATCCAAAACTAAACTAAAATCAATTTGCTTTTTGGTGAGATCTACTTGTTTAACTTTTATTTTCACCTCATCTCCCAAACGGTAAGTTTTCTTTTTACGCTGACCGATGATAGCATAGTTTTTTTCGTCAAGCGTATAAAAATCATCAGATATATCGCGTAAGCGTATCATACCCTCACACTTGTTTTCAATAATCTCTACGTACATTCCCCATTCGGTAACTCCAGAAATTATACCATTGAAAATATTGCCCACCTGATCTTTAAGATATTCTGCTTGTTTGTATTTAATTGATGAACGCTCGGCGTCTGCCGCCTTTTTTTCCATTTGGGAGCTATGTAAACAAAGCACTTCATAATGCTCGGCGTTAACCGAATTACCCCCATTTAAATAATGCTGCAATAAGCGGTGCACCATCACATCCGGATAACGGCGTATAGGCGAGGTAAAATGGGTATAAAAATCAAACGCTAAACCATAGTGGCTTGATTTTTTAGTAGTGTATACCGCTTTAGCCATGGAACGTATGGCCAGTTGGGTTAATACATTCTGCTCCTTTTTGCCTTCTACGTCTTCCATTAAATGGTTAAGCGAACGGGCAATTTCTTTATCAGATTTTGTATTGATCTTATAACCAAACCTTGCCGCAAACTGCGCGAAACCTAACAGCGTTTCTGGCTTCGGCGAATCATGTGAGCGGTAAACGAAGGTGTATTTATGTTTACCTTTACCTTTTTTAGCAATAAGTTCGGCTACCTTCCTGTTAGCCAGCAACATATAATCTTCAATAAGCTTGTGAGCATCTTTACGTTCTTTAACATAAACGCCTACTGGTTTGCCATGTTCATCAAGCTTAAATTTAACTTCCTTAGTCTCAAAGCTGATGGCTCCATTTTTAAATTTACGTTCGCGGAGTTTATAGGCTAAATTGTTCAACAGCAATATTTCTTTTACAAATTCACCGTCCTCGTTTTCGATAATCTCCTGCACTTCCTCATAACTAAACCGTCTGTCGGAGTGAATTATAGTTTTGCCAAACCACTCTTCAATTACATTGGCTTTCTCATCCAACTCAAATACGGCAGAAAAGCAAAGTTTATCTTCTTTAGGGCGCAAAGAGCATAAGCCGTTTGATAGCCTTTCGGGCAACATGGGTATTACCCTATCCACCAAATAAACAGATGTACCTCTTTCAAAGGCTTCCTTATCTAAAGCCGAATCTGGAATGATATAGTGTGATACATCGGCAATATGTACGCCAACCTCATAATGCCCATTATCTAATGTTTTGAATGAAATAGCATCATCAAAAT
This sequence comes from Mucilaginibacter sp., assembly GCA_025352225.1. GTDB lineage: Bacteria > Bacteroidota > Bacteroidia > Sphingobacteriales > Sphingobacteriaceae > Mucilaginibacter. The sequence goes on from JANXTT010000097.1 coordinate 43,439, forward strand.
CTTTCGCGTCAAAAGGGTCTATCGTAAAAGTTAATACATCTCTAAAATCACGGCGTTTGGCAATTTCTTCATGGCTGATCGTTTCTGAAATTTCGTTAGCCTCATGTTCAACCTCAGCAGGAAACGATAGGGGGAAGCCATATTCCGCTAAAATGGCATTCATTTCGGTATCGTTCTCACCCTGTTTACCTAATACACTTTTAATACGGCCGACGGGGTTTTTTGCTTCTGCCGGCCAGTCGGTAATTTCAGCTAATGCTTTTTCGCCATTCTTGGCACCATTTAAATCGTTAAGCGGTATAAAAATATCATGCAACATTTTCCGGTCGTCCGGAACAAAAAAAGCAAATCTGTCAGAGAGCTTTACAATACCTGTAAACTCCATTTTAGCCCGTTTGATGATCTCTATTACTTCACCTTCTTTATGCTTGCCCTTACTTTTGGCATACACATACACTTTTACCCTGTCGCCGTGAAGTGCGTTTCGCAACTTACGTGGAGCTACAAAAATGTCATTCTCAAATTCATCCTCAGTTACTATAAAAGCCGATCCATCGTTGGTGAGGTCAACCCGGCCTTCAATAAAAGTTTTAAGTTCGATCAATTGAAATTTACCCGGAGAGATCTCTTTAAGTGTTTGTTTAAAAGCTTCATCCTTAAGTATTTCCAGTATTACCGCTTTTGATTCGGGTTCAAGTATATTGAGTTTTGCAGATACCTGCTTGTAGTTTAATGCTTGGTTGCCATTCTGTTCAAACACGTTTAGCACTAACTGCGTGAGTACCTGTTTGATAGAATTGTTTTGTTCTTTTTTAGACATATTTAAAATTTGCGCTCTAAGGTATGATATTTGCCACTTTTTATCTAAACAATTATAGGTAGGGTTGCATTTTGCCGCACGAACAGGCAGAATTATTGTCGTTAACGCCCAGTTTTTTTAAAAAATATTGATAAAAACCTATCCTGTCGTTCATGCCGTTCACACTATCGCCATGATTACATTCAATAGCACCGTTAATAATATTGATGGTCATGCCAAAACCGGGTGAGCGACCCTTTAACTTATCGTCAGCCGTAGGTTTCCAATTGCCCACCATCACATCATGGGCCGATGGTTTAATTTGCGGCGTCATCCAAAAGTATATCGCCGCTTTAAAAGCTATCACCGCGTTGGTAGATACCAGATCAGGATTATTGAGCAAAATCTGTTTATCGCCAAAAATACAAGCCGAAGCATAGCCGTAATTACCATTATAACTTAATTGAAGCGGGCCGCGGCCGTAATAATATTTACCCTTTACAGGTGGATAGACGTCGTTTTCGGAAATATACGGCAGGGATGTATTTAGCTCGTGGGTGTACATTAAGCCATCATTATATTTACCATCTTGGCCATGGCGGGTCTCATGCGCTGCGTTGGCAAAAAATGCCGCTAATTCTTTTTTATTGGTGATCAGGTCTTTTTCATCACAAAAATTGCCGTATTTGATGATATAAGAATTGTATGGGCTCTTTTTAGCCCAGTCTTCGTTCCATTCATCATCCTGCCGTATAATAACAGACTTGCCGGTTTTTTTATCGGTACGTGTTAGTTTATAGATAGAAACGCTCCGCCGCTCAACCTTAACCTCAATTTGACCTAATTCTTTAATAGCCTGATTAAAACTGCTATAACTATAAAATTTATCGCGCAGAGGAAATAGTTTATTATATTCTTGCTCGGTAAAAAAAGAAGAAACAGGTGTTGCAGGTGGATGGTATTTAACTATTAGGCTGGACTTAAACCCACACAGCATAATTGAAATCAAAAATACCAAAACGATACTTTTACCTTTTGTATAAATTTTCATAGTTAATAAACGCTGATAGCACTACAATAATACCAAAAACTACTACGATTTGTTTCTACTCTTCTATTTGTTACATCCGCTATAGCATAACTATCCCATCAATAGTACTTTTTCTTTAACCATAATGCTACATTCACCAATGCAATTAATGCAGGTACTTCTACCAATGGGCCAATTACTCCTGCAAAGGCTTCGCCACTATTAATGCCGAAGACCCCTATAGCTACCGCTATGGCCAACTCAAAATTATTACCCGCTGCTGTAAAAGATAGTGCCGCGTTTTGCGAATAATCGGCACCAAGCCAACGCCCGGCAAAAAAAGTAACCAGAAACATGATCATAAAATAGATTACCAGCGGTATAGCTATAAGCACTACATCAAAAGGAATCTGAACGATGAGGCCGCCTTTAAGGCTGAACATTGTCAATATGGTAAACAACAGCGCCACAAGTGTTACCGGACTAATGCGCGGAATAAAAACCTGATTATACCAATCATCGCCTTTATATTTACGTAAAATATAACGCGTTAAAAAGCCAGCAATAAACGGGATCCCCAGATAAATAAATACCGTTTGCCCTATCTGGGCTATACTGATGTTTACCCGCAAACCTGTTAAGCCAAAATAAGGCGGCAGCACGGTAATAAATATCCAGGTAAACAAACTGTAGAATATAACCTGAAAAATACTGTTAAATGCCACTAAACCAGCGGCGTATTCGCGATTACCTTCAGCTAAGTCGTTCCAAACGATTACCATGGCTATGCACCTCGCCAAGCCAATCATAATTAAACCGATCATATAAGCCGGATGATCTCGGAGGAAAATAATAGATAGAAAAAACATGAGCACCGGGCCGATAACCCAGTTCATAATCAACGACAAAGAGAGGATCTTTACATTGCTAAATACCCCGCCCAATTGCTCAAACTTCACTTTAGCAAAAGGCGGGTACATCATTAGTATTAAGCCAATTGCAATAGGGATATTTGTAGTTCCAGACTGAAATGAATTAATAAACACTTTAGCATCAGGCACAAAATACCCCAGCACTATGCCAATGCCCATAGCCAAAAATATCCATAAGGTTAGGTATTGATCTAAAAACGAAAGCTTCTTCCGCTGCGTGGGATTACAATTATTGGCGCTCACGGATGCGTATTGATATGCTGTTCAATAAAATCGGCTGAATACTTTTTAATCATTTCTCTAACATTTCTAAACGCGTCCATTACCTCCTCGTCAGTACCTGTGGCTTTTGCCGGATCTGGAAAGTTATAATGGAACTTTTGTGCCTGAGTGGGGAAATAAGGGCAACGTTCTTTGGCGTTATCACAAACAGTTATCATATAATCAAACGGAATGTTCATATACTCGTCAACGTTATTCGATGTATGCTTTGATATATCGATATGATCCTCCGCCATTATCTCAATAGCCTTAGGGTTTACGCCATGTGTTTCAACTCCGGCGCTGTAAACTTCGGCTTTGCTGCCTGCAAAATATTTTAAATAGCCATGAGCTATCTGGCTCCGGCAACTATTGCCGGTACATAGTACTAAAATTCTTTTCATCAGGGTATTATTTATTTGGTTGTAATAGTTTAATTTAAATGGATTATGATATTTAGATTCCGATTGTTTTACTCCTGCGTTCAAGCAGTATTACATCACGCCAGGGGCCATCTTCCATTTTTCCAAGCTTTTCGCGATAGCCTATAATTCTGAACCCTAGCTTTTGATGGAGTTGTATACTCACTGTATTTTCACGGAATATACCTGCTTGAATAGACCATATACCCCGGGCTTCGCTGTCGTTAATTAAATGTTCAAGTAAAGTATATCCAATTTTTTTGCCACGTTGTTCTTTGCCTATATATACGCTTACCTCAGCTACGCCTCCATAAACACACCTTCCTGATACTGGAGATAGCGCCACCCATCCACATACCATATCATTTGTAATGGCTACAAAGCGCGAGTAGGGTAAATGCTCTTTATCCCAAACTTCCCATTCGGGGCATACGGTTTCAAAAGTAGCATTCCCGGTAGCTATGCCTTCTATGTAAATACGGCTTACCTGGCTGTAGTGTTGATGCTGTAGTTGTTCTATAATCACCATAATATCAATAAGTTATTAGCAACATCCAGAACCCGGGCTACAGCTCTGTACCGTTGCCAAATTAACCATCTCTACTGTAGGTTTCAATTCGTCACCGGGTGCTATACAACAAGCCGAAGTGGCCTCTTCTTCATAATGCGGATCGTTAAATTCCGCGTCTTCATGAAAATAATATACTTCCCATTGTACACCGTCAGGATCGTTTACCCAAAACTTATCTTGTTTGGCAAAGCAGCAGTTGGTGCCTATTTCTTCGCGGGTGGCCAGACCAAATTTTTGCGCCTGGGCCATACGCTCCTGCATTTCTTCAATACTGGAAACCTGAAAACCCAAGTGTCCAAAGTTTTGCTGAACACGTGCCGGGTTTTCTACAAAAGATATAATGAGCGAAGGCTGATCGAGAATATATTTGATATAACCTTTGCGAATTTTATCAGGCGTTTTGCCAAAAAAAAGATTATAAAAACTAATAGTTTCTAAAATGTCGCTTACGTATAAGCTAACATGCATGCGCGGAAATGTGGAGTTCTCCATGATATATTTGATTTAATATTAACAACAATTTTGATTGCCCCCGGCTGTTTCCAAATCGCCGAAAAGGGTATTGAATGTGGTATTGAAAGCTTGAAGGGTATCCCAGTTGATGCAATAGCATGATTTTTTACCGTCAATAGCTCCCTTAATTAATCCAGCGGTTAGCAATTCTTTTAAGTGCTGCGAAACCGTAGCCTGAGCCAAAGGTAAAACATCTACAATCTCGCCGCATATACAGGTTCTCCGTATAGCTAAAACTCTGAGTATTGCAATTCTGGCCGGGTGCGACATCGCTTTTGCCAGCATAGACAGCTCTTGATCTGTGTCAGTAAACTCCTCTTTTCGATTGATCGCCATTTGTTAAATTATATATCGTAAATATACGATATATAATTTAACTTGTCAATAGTTTGTCTATAATATTGTTACACATTTTTACCGAGTGTAAACATTTATATACCTATTTGGATACGTGGCTGAGATTTTAAATTTTGAACTAGCGGTACATTTGCAAACCAATAAATCAAAAATCAACCTTATCAATTAAAAATCTTATAGTGAAAAAACATCCTTATCAAACGGTTACTTTAAAAATTGGCTTCTTTTTGCTTTTGTTTATAAGCAAGGCGGCATATGGCCAAAATCAATATCCTTTTCAAAACCCTGCCATGCCAGTAGAGCAACGGGTTACAAATATTCTCTCATTGATGACATTGGATGAGAAAATTAAATGTTTGAGTACCAACCCAACTGTTGAACGTTTAGGCATTGTGGGTACTAATCATGTGGAAGGTTTACATGGCTTATCCATGGGTATTCCGGGGGATTGGGGGCATAAAACTCCTGTTCCCACAACTATATTTCCACAAAGCATTGGCATGGCCGAAACCTGGGATACGGAGCTTTTGAAACAGGCTGCCGGCATAGAAGCTGATGAAACACGTTATATGTTTCAAAGCAGTAAATACCATAAGGGCGGGTTAGTTGTAAGAGCACCCAATTCTGATTTGGGCCGCGACCCGCGCTGGGGCCGCACAGAAGAATGTTATGGCGAAGATCCGTTTTTTAATGGAACTATGGCCGTAAGTTACATTAAAGGTTTGCAAGGTGATGATCCTAAATATTGGAAAACAGCCGCGTTAATGAAACATTTTTTGGCTAACAGCAATGAAAATGGCCGTGATAGTACTTCATCAGATTTTGATGAAAGGCTGTTTCGTGAGTATTATTCCGTTCCATTCCGCATGGGGGTAACAGAAGGTGGCTCCAGGGCCTACATGGCATCGTATAATAAAGTAAATGGTATTCCGCAGGCGGTTAACCCGATGCTAAAAAACGTGACTGTTAACGAATGGGGCCAAAATGGTATCATATGTACAGATGGCGGTGCTTTTAGAATGTTGGTTACTGCTCATAAATATTACAAAAATACCGACGACGCTGCCGCTGCTTGTATTAAAGCAGGCATCAATCAATTTTTGGATAATTATAGCGCGAGTGTGCACAATGCTATAGACAAAAAACTCATTACCGAAGCCGATATTGACCAAGTGCTGCGTGGCGTTTTCAGAGTAATGATAAAACTTGGCCAGCTGGACCCTGCGGATATGGTGGCCTATCAAAATATTAAAGATGGGCCCGAGCCTTGGTTATCGCAAAAACACCAGGATTTTGCGCGGCTCATTACTCAAAAATCAATCGTCTTGTTAAAAAATGACAAAGGGCTTTTGCCGCTTAATAAAAACGAATTAAAAACGATAGCCATAGTTGGCCCACGTTCGGCAGAGGTGCTACAGGATTGGTACAGCGGCTCGCCATCTTACAGCGTTAGTCCTCTTGAAGGTATAAAAAATAAGGTAGGTGCCAACGTAAAAGTGTTACATACCACCAATAACCTATTAGCGGTTAACCTAGCTAAAACAGCTGATGTTACTATAGTTTGTATTGGCAATCATCCAACAGGTAATGCGGGGTGGGCAAAGGTTTCTGATCCGAGCGAGGGTAGGGAAGCTGTTGACCGGCAAAATATATCATTAGAGCCAGCTCAGGAAGAGCTGGTTAAACAACTTTACAAAGCTAACCCGCGTATTGTTGTAGTGTTAGTAAGCAGTTTTCCGTATGCTATTAATTGGGAGCAGGAAAACATACCGGCCATTGTTCACTTAACGCATTGCAGCCAGGAACTAGGTAACGCTTTGGCCGATGTTATTTTTGGGGATGTTAATCCCGGAGGCAAGCTGGTACAAACCTGGCCCCGTTCGCTCGATCAACTCCCACCCATGATGGATTACAACATCAGGAATGGCCGTACTTACATGTATTTTAAGGGCGAGCCGCTTTATCCGTTTGGGTACGGATTAAGTTATACAACCTTTAAATATAGCAACATTAATACTTCTGTAAGTAAACTAAAATCGGATAAAACAACAACTGTAAGCGTTGATGTTGAAAACACGGGTAGCAGAGCCGGAGACGAAGTAGTTCAGTTATACATAAAGCACCTCAAATCAACCGTGGAAAGGCCCATGCAAGAGCTAAAAGCTTTTAAACGGATCACCCTTAACCCTGGCGAAAAAAGGACGGTACAGCTAGAACTAAGTGCCAGCCAACTTGCTTATTGGAACATCAATAAAAAAAGTTTCGTAGTTGAACAGGAACCTGTACAGTTAATAATTGGCAGTTCATCAAAGGATATCCGTCAAGAAAAAACCTTATACATTATTAAGTAATGTATAAGGTTTTTAACCTTTGTTTAAATTTACTTTCACTTAAGTATAAAATTGGTATCGCGTTCATTTAAAGGTAAAAAAAATCAATTTTCTTAAAACTTTCCTTTCTTTTATAAGTTTATCCGACTTAGATAATAATCGTAGACATGTATTATGCCTGGTATTGATCAGCATAATCAACTAATTTTTTTGATAATTAAATCAGCTGATTAGCGTACTACGGTGTTAAATTGTGTATAAATTACGTTATAGTTTTTTTTTGTGATTAATTCTTTATTTATATTTACGTCACGATTAAAAGTCGCGTGGCGTAATACAGTATAAATTGTTTTAGCTAAATCTATTACCTTATTGAAAAACCTTTACCCGATGGAACAGGAAATTATTGATATCCCATTAAAAAAGACTACTAAATTGAATGGGCATAATGAAGAAGATCTCGATCTGAGAGAGTTGCTCAGAGTATTATCACTCGTAAAGAACGGAAAACTTAACACCCGTATGCCAGTAACGCAGGCAGGTATAAGCGGCCGCATTTGTGAGGTTCTGAATGAGATAATTGATATGAACGAGCGTGTAGTTGCTGAAATATGCACCGCCGAAAAAATAATTGGTAAGCGGGGTAACTTATCAAAAAGGGTTTCTGTACCTGATGCCAAGGGCGAATGGGCGGTAGGTGTAGAAGCACTTAATAACCTGATAACTGATTTAACCTATCCAACTATAGAGATCGCGGGGATGATCACATCCATCGCCAAAGGTAACCTGTCCAATCAAATACCGCTCGAAATAAATGGCCAGCCATTAAGGGGAGAGTTTTTAAGCATTGCAAAGGAGGCCAATCAAATGGTTGCGCAGTTGCGGTTATTTTCGATGGAAGTAACCCGCGTAGCGCGCCAGGTAGGTTCGGAAGGTAAACTGGGGGAACAGGCAAGGGTAAAGGGCGTTGCCGGTGTGTGGGAAGAACTAACAGATTCGGTTAACCAGATGGGTAGCAACTTAACTACCCAGATGCGTAATATTGCCGAGGTAACAACAGCGGTGGCTAAAGGTGACCTTTCAAGGAAGATCACGGTAGAAGCAAAGGGAGAGATTCTGGAACTAAAAAACACCATCAATACCATGGTGGATCAGCTCAACTCTTTCTCGTCAGAGGTAACGCGTGTGGCACTTGAGGTGGGTACAGAGGGTAAGCTGGGTGGCCAGGCCAAAGTAACCGGTATTGCCGGAACCTGGAAAGATTTAACAGATTCGGTAAACCAGATGGCAGGCAACCTTACCGCGCAGGTACGTAACATTGCCGAGGTAACAACTGCGGTAGCCAAGGGCGATTTATCCCGCCACATTACAGTGGACGTAAAAGGGGAGATACTAGAGTTGAAAAACACCATCAATACGATGGTGGATCAGCTGAATGGTTTCGCGTCGGAGGTAACGCGTGTGGCACTTGAGGTAGGTACCGAGGGTAAGCTTGGGGGCCAGGCCAAAGTACCAGGCGTTGCGGGAACATGGAAAGAGCTTACCGACTCTGTAAACCAGATGGGCGGTAACTTAACATCACAGGTACGTAACATTGCCGATGTAACAACAGCGGTGGCCAATGGTGACCTTTCGCGGAAGATTACAGTTGACGTAAAAGGAGAGATCCTCGAACTAAAAAACACCATCAATACCATGGTGGATCAGCTCAACTCTTTCGCATCCGAGGTAACCCGTGTGGCACTCGAGGTAGGTACAGAGGGTAAGCTTGGAGGCCAGGCTAAGGTAAAAGGTGTAGGTGGTACCTGGAAAGATTTAACAGATTCGGTAAATAAAATGGGTAGTAACTTAACCACCCAGATGCGTAATATAGCCGAGGTAACCACAGCGGTGGCTAAGGGCGACCTTTCCCGCAAAATCACTGTTGCGGCAAACGGCGAGATTTTAGAATTAAAGAATACCATCAATACGATGGTGGATCAGCTAAACTCGTTCGGTAACGAGGTAACCAGGCTGGCACGCGAGGTAGGAACAGAAGGTAAACTGGGGGGCCAGGCATTTGTGCCCGGTGTTGCGGGTACCTGGAAAGATTTAACGGATTCGGTAAACCAGATGGCGGGTAACTTAACCGCCCAGGTACGTAATATTGCCGCGGTAACCACAGCGGTGGCCAATGGCGATTTATCCAAAAAAATTACAGTAACGGTTGAGGGTGAGATATTTGAATTGAAAGAAACCATCAATACCATGGTGGAACAGCTTAACGCTTTTGCATCAGAGGTAACACGTGTGGCCCTTGAGGTAGGTACAGAGGGTAAGTTGGGCGGCCAGGCCCGTGTAAAGGGTGTTGGTGGGGTATGGAAGGATCTAACCGACTCGGTAAATAAAATGGGTAGTAACTTAACCCTGCAAGTGCGTAATATTGCCGAGGTAACAACGGCGGTAGCAACGGGCGATTTATCACGTAAAATCACCATTGAGGCGCGGGGTGAGATTTTGGAGTTAAAAAACACCATCAATACGATGGTGGATCAGCTTAATGGTTTCGCGTCGGAGGTAACGCGTGTGGCACTTGAGGTAGGTACCGAGGGTAAGCTTGGAGGCCAGGCCAAAGTACCCGGCGTTGCGGGAACATGGAAGGAATTGACCGACTCTGTAAACCAGATGGGGGGTAACTTAACATCACAGGTACGTAACATTGCCGATGTAACAACAGCGGTGGCCAACGGCGACCTTTCGCGGAAGATCACTGTGGATGTAAAAGGAGAGATCCTCGAACTAAAAAATACCATCAATACCATGGTGGATCAGCTCAACTCTTTCGCATCCGAGGTGACCCGTGTGGCCAGGGAGGTAGGTATTGAGGGTAGGTTAGGTGGGCAGGCATTTGTACCCGGTGTTGCAGGTACCTGGAAGGATTTGACCGACTCGGTAAACAACATGGCATCAAACTTAACCAGTCAGGTGCGTGGTATAGCAAAAGTTGTAACATCGGTAGCTAACGGTAACCTGAAACAAACCTTATCAATTAATGCCCAGGGCGAGGTTTACCAGTTAACAGAAACTATTAATAGTATGATTGATACCCTGGCGGTATTTGCCGAGCAGGTAACTACAGTGGCCCGTGAGGTGGGTGTTGAAGGTAAGCTGGGTGGGCAGGCAAACGTACCGGGCGCATCGGGTACATGGCTGGATTTAACAAACAACGTAAATCAACTGGCAGAAAACTTAACCACACAGGTACGTGCTATTGCCGAAGTAGCATCAGCGGTAACCAAAGGAGATTTAACGCGGATGATCCGTGTTGATGCCCGTGGTGAGGTGGAAGCCTTGAAAGATACCATCAATCAAATGATTGCCAACCTTAAAGACACCACCACAGAGAATCGTGAGCAGGATTGGTTAAAATCAAACTTAGCCAAATTTGCGCAGATGCTTCAGGGGCAGCGTGACAGAAACGCGGTGGCAAATAAGATATTATCAGAGCTTGCACAATTGGTAAATGCCCGTTACGGCGCATTCTATATACTAGAGCAACCCGATCTGGAAGATGAACCTAAATTGAAACTATTTGCAGGTTACGCGCCAAACAGCCGTAAAAAAATAAACAAAGAATTCTCGCTCAACGAGGGCTTGGTGGGCCAGTGCGCTACCGATAAAGAAAGAATTTTATTGAAAAACGTTCCGGGCGAATATTTACGCATTGGTTCGGGCATAGGCAACGCGCCACCGCTCGATCTGGTAATATTACCCGTATTGTTTGAAAATAATATCAAAGCGGTAATTGAGCTGGCATCGTTCGAGCACTTTAGCCGTACTCACTTAGACTTTTTGGATCAGTTAACGGAGAGTATCGGTATCGTGTTAAACAACATTGAAACCAATACCCGTACAGAGGAACTCTTGTCGCAATCACAATCACTCTCAGGCGATTTAAAAGCGCAGCAGGAAGAGTTAAGACGTGCCAATGATGAATTGCATGATAAAGCACAACTGCTTGAAAAACAAAAAGAAGAGGTAGAGCAGATCAACAAAGAGGTGGAAGAGGCAAGGCGATCGTTAGAAGAAAAAGCCGAGCAGTTAACGCTTACTTCCAAGTACAAATCCGAGTTCCTGGCTAACATGTCGCATGAGTTGCGTACACCACTCAACAGTTTGTTGATATTGGCGCAGCAACTATTTGAAAATCACGATGGTAACCTTTCTGAAAAACAAATTCGGTATGCTAAAACTATCCACTCCTGTGGTGATGATCTGATCCAGTTGATCAACGATATTCTCGACCTCTCTAAAATTGAATCGGGCGTTATTTTTGCCGACATAATGCCGGTTAGCTTCCGCGAAATTGCATCGTTTGTTGAAACTACATTTAAACCAATATCAGAAGCTAAAAGCCTTAATTTTGAGATAGAGATAGATAATACACTTCCCGAAATGATGGAAACTGATATTCAGCGGTTAAACCAAATTTTGAAGAACCTGTTATCTAACGCGTTTAAGTTTACTGAGAAAGGGGAGGTTAGGTTACGGATCCACGCGCCGGTAAACCCACCATCAAATTTAGTGAAAGGAACCGATGCTGTTATCGCCTTCTCTATTGTAGATACAGGTATCGGTATCCCGAAAAATACACAGGGCTTAATATTTGAAGCTTTCCAGCAGGCAGAGGGCTCAACCAGCCGTAAATACGGTGGTACAGGTTTAGGTTTGTCTATCAGTAAAGGTTTTGCCGAATTATTGGGTGGAACCATAACGGTAGAGAGTGAGTTGGGTAAGGGCAGCGCATTTACACTTTACCTGCCATTTAAATATAAAGACTCCACAAAATCTTTAGACGAGACAGCTATTGCAGTATTAAAACCAACTTATCCGGTGGTTAGCAACACAAAAACTACTTTAACAGCTACCGAGGTTGAAGAAGCTAAAGTAGATGATGACAGGCATAACATTCAGGCAAACGAAAAGGTTATCCTGGTTATAGAAGACGACTTCAGGTTCACCAAAATCATGATTGATAAGGTACATGATATGGGCCTTAAAGCGGTAGTAGCGGTAAATTATGTAGAAATTTTTGATGCCTTGCAAAATTATCATCCGCTGGCTGTAACGTTAGATGTTAACCTGCCCGAATCAAATGGCTGGAAGATACTGAAACTGCTTAAAAAAGACCTAAGTTTCAGGCATATCCCGGTTCATTTAATATCTGGCGAAGATAATAAGGCTTTGGCTTTAAAACGAGGTGCTAAGAGCTTCCATTTAAAACCATTATCAAACAAATCATTAGATGAATTAATATCCAATATTGTTAAGTTTCACGAAAGGAAAACTAAAAAATTGCTGATCATTGATCATGATAAAAAAGAATTAGACAGCCTGGTTAAATTATTGAGCAATTCACAGATCAATATTTCAACGGCCGATTCTTCTAAAAAAGCGGTTATTTTGTTAAAAAATGAAGTTTTTGATAGCATAATTTTAGATTTTAGCCTGCCTGATGCCAAGGGCCTGCTTAATTATTTAAATCTTCAAAAAAATCTGGATACCTCTGTTTTAATGCACTCGATTGAGGCTATACCTCAAACCGAGCTGATACACTTAAAAAGGCTCAATCATAAAGTAATAGCTAAAACTCCAGATTCAAAAGGTAAGCTGCTTGACGAAGTATCGCTGTTAATGCACATAGATACAAAACACATTGAAGATGCTAAGCTAAACCTCATCCGCGAATCAAGAGACGTAAACGATATACTCGACGGCAAAAAGGTATTGATAGTTGATGATGATGTGCGTAACCTGTTTGCCCTTACCGCTGCTTTTGAACGTTCAAAACTAACGGTAATAACTGCCGAAAGTGGGAGGGAAGCATTAGAAATATTGAACAATGATAAAGACATTAACATTGTGCTGATGGATATTATGATGCCGGAAATGGACGGTTATGAAACTATACAATGGATAAGGAAAGAAAATAAGAATAAACTATTGCCAATTATTGCCGTAACAGCGAAAGCGATGATTGGCGACAGGCAAAAATGTATTGCATCGGGTGCTTCTGACTATATTACCAAGCCTGTTAAAACTGATCAATTGTTATCATTAATGCGCGTATGGTTATTTTAAAAGGCTTGTTTGATGAGAATAACGGGCAATTGTTTATTTTTGCATCATGAATGTAGAATCGGGCGTTAAAATTCTGTTAGTAGACGATAACCAGGACAATTTAATGTCTATGGAAGTTGTTCTGGAAAGAGAAGGCTATATATTCTACAAAGCATTGTCGGGAAGAGATGCGTTGAAGATCCTGTTAAAAGAGGATGATTTTTCGTTGATCCTGCTGGATGTTAAGATGCCCATAATGGATGGTTATGAAACTGCTGAATTGATTTATCAGCGCGATAAATTGAAACACATCCCAATGATTTTCATTACCGGCCAGGACTATGAAGAAGCCGCGGTTTTTAAAGGCTATCAGTCGGGTGCTGTTGACTATATCAGGAAACCATTTAATCCGCAAATATTGCGATCAAAAGTCGCGGTATTTGCGGAGTTATATAAAAAGAATCAGCTATTACAAAAGCAGGAAGAAAAGCTTCGGGCTATTAATGAAGATTTGATGCGTTTAAATCAGGACCTGGA
>JANXTT010000032.1 GCA_025352225.1 Mucilaginibacter sp.
AAACTGGCCGCGTTATCTGTACCTACAAAACCGCTGTAAGCTACACTCAGGCTAGGGTTAGCCGCCCCATAGGTTTTACTGGCATTATTTGCAGTGATGGTTAGTACAGCCGGGTTAACGGTTAAATTTTGAGATACAGGTGTTGCGGTTATATAATTAGCATTACCACTTTGAGATGCTGTAATAGTGGTTGTACCTGCGCCTATCACATGTATATTTCCTCCCGTAATGGTTGCAACTGCGGTATTGCTACTACTATAGGTAATTGGAATTGTATTATTGCTACTGGTAGCACCCGCTGCAATATCTGCAACTCCATAACTTACCAGATTTAATGTGGTAAAGTTAATAGTTTGTATAGCTGGTGCCCGGGTTACTGCCAGGGTATAAGTATTGGTGGTTGTACCATCCTGCGCGGTAGCTACAATGGTTATGTTATTTGTACCTACACTCAGAGTTATTGAGCCAGAGGCAGTACCGCTGGCTACCGTGGTGCCATTAACTTTAACTGTTGCTGTAATATCGCTTAATGTTGGCGTTAATGTTATTGATGATGTAGCGTTTGATACTGATGCGATATACGATGTTGTTCCTGATGAAAATACAGGCGATAATGTGCCGCTGCTTAAGGCAATTGATGAAAGATTAGCATTTGATGCCCCCGCTCTGGTTACAGTTATGGTATACGTACTGCTATTGATCCCGTTTTGGGCCGATACGATGGTAGAAATTGTATTAGATCCGATATTTAGAGGTATGTTACCTGATGCGTTTCCACTTGACACGGTGACTCCGTTTACCTTTACCGTTGCTGTCGCATCAGCCAGCGTTGGTGTTATGGTAACCGTTGAGGTTGCATTACTAACCGATGTAATATAGCTGTTAGTTCCTGACGCGAACACGGGTGATAAGGTTCCGTTACTTATTGCAAGGTTGGCTAATGCTGAATTATTTGATAAACTGGATTGTGTTACTACTAGTGAATACGTTTTTGTAGTTCCGTCCTGAGCCTGAACTATAACACTTATATTATTAGCACCTGAAATTAAATTAATTGATCCTGAAGCACTCCCGCTATTTACTGTAATACCGTTCACCTTTATAGTAGCTGTGGCATCTGCTACTGTTGGGGTTACAGTAATTGATGGTACAATAGTGGTTACCCCGATAGAATAATTAGTAGTTCCGGATGCGAATACCGGAGATAATGTGCCGCTGCTTAAAGCCAAGGCCGATAGGTTTGCGTTTGAAGATAAAGAGGCGGCTCTGGTTACCGTTAGAGTATAAGTATTGGTGGTTGTGCCATCCTGAGCGGTTACTACTGTGGTTATCGTATTAGTACCCACATTTAAAGCTATCCCACCAGAGGCAGCTCCACTAGCTACTGTTACCGTATTTACTTTTACCGTAGCGGTGGCATCGCTGAGTGTTGGGGTAACCGTTATAGAACTCGTCGCATTGGATACCGAAGCGGTATAAGCTGTAGTTCCGGATGCGAATACCGGAGTTAATGTGCCGCTGCTTAAAGTCAGGGCTGATAAGTTGGCATTGGTTGATAAAGCAACCGAAGGTGTTACATTAGAAGGGTTAGCAGTACTGGTAGTGGTAAAATATTTAACTATACTCCCCGTCCCGTTATATTCAACACTCATTACCCGGTAGGTAGTTCCGGCTGTAAGGCCGGTTACATTTACAGTTGTGCCTGTGCCATTGTAAATACAGTACCAACCTGTTGAGGCAATTTGAGTTCCCGAACCGTAAACGGTGTTAGCGGTATATTTTGTACCATCAACCGGCGATGGACTACCGGTAGTTGTTGCCGATATAAATACAGCGCGCGATGAACCATTGCCATTTGTCCAACTCACCGCAGAAGCTGTACTTGTGGTACTTGAAAAAGCAATGTTAATAGCCTGATTTGTAGGTGCAACCAGCGAAGCTGATGAACTATATTCCCAGGCGGCACCTAAATTGGCATTATCGCCCATACCACCTACAATAGCGGTATTGCCGTCGGCACTCAGCGCTAATGAATAGCCTTGATTAGAATTACCTGTGTTGCCTGTACCTATTATTGCTGAAGTTTGCATTGTCCAGGTGGTACCACTTCGGGTGCCTATCAAAACGGACCCCGGGCTTGAGCTATTGGGCATGCCTATCATCATCGTGTTGCCATCGGCACTGAGGGATGATGACCAGCCAAACTGAGCACCATATATGCTAGCACCAAAACTATTTAATTTTGCCTGCTGCGACCAAGTGCCGCTGCTACGGGTATACACCCAAACGTTACCGTTATAACCATTATCCTGATTACCACCTACTACGGCCGTATTGCCATCGGCACTCAGGGATACGCACCGGCCCTGGTGCGAATCGGTACTTGTGGTAGTACCTACTAATTTGGTACCCTGTTGGGTCCATGTGCTGCCGCTACGGGAAAACACCCAGGCGGCTCCTAAAAACGAATTGTCGGCAATGCCGCCTACCAGGGCTGTAGTACCATCTAAACTTAACGATACGGTGTAGCCTTGCTGTGCTGCGCCAGTATTGCCCGTACCTATAAGAGGTAATCCCTGTTGCGTCCAGGTACTGCCATTGCGGGTGTATACCCATACCGCCCCCTGATTAGAATTGTCGGCATTACCGCCTACTAACGCTGTATTACCATCGGCACTCAAAGAAACAGAATAACCTTGATTAGAGTTACCTGTATTGCCCGTACCGATAAGAGCACCACCCTGCTGTGTCCATGTACTACCACTACGGGTAAACACCATAGCGGCACCGGGGCTACCGGCATAAGGAATACCTACTAAGGCTGTATTACCATCGGCACTTATTGATACGGACCATCCAAACTGGGCACCATATATACTGGAACCAAAGCTATTTAATTTTGCTTGTTGTGCCCAACTACCGCCACTACGTGTATATATCCATGCTGTACCATTATAACCATTATCCTGATTACCACCTACGATAGCTGTATTGCCATCTGCGCTGATAGAAACACTCCTGGCTTGATGGGAATCAGTATTGGTAGTTGTACCTACCAATTTTTGACCCTGCTGCCCAGCAGGGTAAGATGTTGCAGTAACTGTAAAATTACTCCCACTAGTAACTGTGCCTCCAGCAGTTGTAACAGATATACTTCCTGTTATAGCCCCGGGCATTACCATGCCAACCAAAACACTGCCTGTATTGGATACTGCAATTGCGCTTTGTCCCCCTATAGTGAAAGAAGTTGGAGTGGTTAAACCCGTACCGTTTATGGTTACAAGTGTACCAACAGGGCCGGTTGCAGGGCTAAAGCTGGTAATTGTTGGGACTTGAGCAAAGGCATAAGCCACCGACAAAAGAGGAATCAAACAAAATAAAAAAATCTTTTTAATGGAAATTTGAGTAATGATTTTATTCATATTAAAGGTTTAAAGGTCAGTTAATTAGTATACTTTAATTACAAGGTTAACCGGGTTAATTATTGATTTTGTTTATTGTAATTATAAAAAAATCTTATGTACGCTAACTATTCAAATTTTACGTACTTGGAATAAAATGGTTACATTTTAGAAAAATCCAATATTCCATCTTAAAATGAAAATATAAAATAGAGTCAGCGATAATTACATTATTAAAGATTGAAGCCTTAACATTTATTAAGAACGAATTTAGAAGTAGTTTCTCGTTATTTTGTTCAAAAATAGGGGCATAAATGTTTACTTTTTAAACAAATTCAACATAACGCGAGTAAATTGTGAAACTTACATCCACTTACAGACATAGTTTTGTGATTATTTATAGATGGGGCAGCCTAATGATAGTTTGTCAACAATGTTGTAAATCAGACAATCTTTAATTGTACAAAAAGATTTTAGTAAACATCATCATGTTATAAACTACGCCCAGTAACTCTATTGGGAGGCTAGAGATACAAAAATAATTGAGCTTGTTTGCTTGCTCGTTGTACTTAGTAATAATTTACCATCAAACGAGGATCTCCTGATTATATTCCCGGCGTAAGCAAAGAGTAAGTGTTTCCGAAGGGAATCGAACCCATATCTGCTGAATCGGAATCAGCAATTCTATCCGTTGAACTACGGAAACATTTCTGCAAAGATATAAATTCAATTGATTTAATTTCCGAATAACACTTGCGTTCTGATATACTAGTAATTATTCTTTACCTTTATTTAATAACCTATTCAAAACTTTTACTAAACCTATCTATTATGGCAAACTTTAACACTGCGTATAACCTTACTATGGCTGCAGAAGGCGGCTATGTAAATGACCCTTCAGATTCTGGAGGTGAAACTTTTAAAGGTGTGTCACGAAACAATAACCCTAATTGGAGCGGGTGGGCAATTATTGATTCCATCAAAGCTACCAATCCGGCTAATTTAAACGCGGCACTAAATCAGAACACCGCATTATTAGCTAATATTATGGGGTTTTACGAACTAAACTACTGGAATGTAAATCAAACAGGCTCCATTAATAACCAACAAATTGCTAACCAGGTTTTTGATACAGCCGTAAATTGCGGAGCAGGTACTGCCGCACGGTTTTTGCAGCAAGCAGCCGCTGTAAATGCCGACGGGATAATTGGCCCACTAACACTTGCCGCGGTTAATAATGCCGATCCGGAAACGTTATATAACCAATTTATCGGCTTAAGAAAACAATATTATGTTAACATTATAAACCGCAATCCATCTCAGGCTAAATTTCAACGTAGCTGGTTTAGCCGGTTATGGCCGTATAATGCTAGTGCAATTGCGTAGATAGTGCTCAGCTAATACTTCCTCCCTAATTGATTAATTTAATTTAAACAATGTGTTAATTAATTAAAAATTAAAAAAGATAAAACCAACCTGATTGAAATACGTTATTTAAAATAACAAGCTTACAGTAACTTGTTTTTTTAAATCAATTACCTAAAAAATTTCAATCATGGAAAACATGGAAAACAATGATCAGCAGATGCTGACCGGGATGTTTAAAGACAAAGAAAGTGCAGAACGCGCGTACGATTCATTACGTTTAAGGGGCTATAGTCAGGATGAAATCAATTTGATGATGTCTGACGAAACCCGTAAAAGACATTTTGAGCATACCGAGCATGAAACCGGTTTAGGAAACCAAGCCCTTAAAGGAGCAGGCGCAGGTTCGGCAATTGGCGGCACTGCAGGTGCAATTATCGGCGCAATTGCCGCTATTGGAAGCGTATTAGCAATTCCGGGATTAGGTTTGGTAATAGCGGGCCCAATAGCAGCCGGTTTGGCCGGAGCAGGTGCTGGTGGTTTAACTGGTGGTATTGTTGGTGCTTTAATAGGCTCAGGTATTCCGGAAGAACGCGCTAAGGAATACGAATCTGGAATTAAAGAAGGTGGCATTGTGATGGGTGTAAAACCCCGTAATCAGGAAGATGCAGATTATATTGAAAATGAATGGAAAAATAGCAAAGGTGAACATGTTTATCATTGATATTTATTTCGTTTAGTTAAAACTAGACGAACAAATAGATCAGGTTTAAACCCCGCGAGTGATATGCTTCCGGGGTTTTTTATAACTGACCCGAGAGGGTTTGCTTATTGACTAGCACTAATTTAATTAACTATTTGTTAATAAAATTACATATTGGCATTATCCTTGCACTATTTATACTATACTTAAAATTAAAAATATGGGCTTAATAAAATCATTAGCCATAGGTGCGGCAGTAGCTTATGGAATTAACTACATCACCAAAAAGGGAACTGACGGCAGATCAGTGTTTGACGACATTAGCGATAAAGCCCCGCAGTGGATGAATAAAGCTAAAGAATTTGGAGAACAAGCAATTAATCAGGTTTCACAAAAAGTTACAACGGCATCTTCTCCATCAGCTTCACAAAACCTTTAAAATTAGATACCAAAGCCCTAAAACACATAGGGCTTTGGTATTTATCAGTTTTTTATCCTATACTGTAAATTGTTGTATCAGCATTATAGCAACAAAGTATCTATTCGATAGGCCTGTACCATATTATGGTAATTAGACCAGTTGAATATGGTAAACTGTCCGTCTTGCGATGCTACAAGTGCTATGGCATTGTGCTGATCATTAATAAACTGAGCTGCCGAAAGGTGCCTGGTACCGCCGCTTTGGGCGGGGTGAATAATGACGGCTTCGCCCCCAACTATAGGGCTTATCAAACTCATTTGCTTTACACGTGAACCGGTTTCGCGCATACTTATTTTAGTACCAAATGCCAGCAATTCATGCTTATCGGTTATTACAGTTGCACCGTCAATTGCGGTAAGGCCACCAATATTCTCTACCTCACGTGTAAGCGCACTTTTCCAAAAAATATCGCTCTGCTCCTTCCCGGCATTCAACACCAACTCAGCCAGCCCGGAAAACGTAGGTTTAATAGCATATTGCATGGGGTGTATAATAGACTGCCGCCAAGCATCTGTTTCAGTTGGAACAACTAATAATGAGCCCCCATGGCCATGCGCACGCATGGATACCGCCATTTGTATTAAAACATTTACAGAATCGTTCCATGATGCCGGCGAGCTATAACCTAATAATGATGTTACTATAGCCGGGCAGTCGGTCAGGGTGGCACTATACTCATCAACAATTCTTATTTCGTCCCCTTTTAATACTGCCACGTTGGTATATTTCCCTAACCCATAGGTGCGCCGATGCTTAATTACCAGTAAGCCCGGTTCAGGTACATCTAAAACAAAACATAAATTAGGAATAGTTAACGTAGTGCCCCAAATATATAGCCCATCACCATCATCCCAAACACCAATATGTATTCCGGCCCTCTCAACACCTGGTGCAAGCTTAGTTAACAAGGCCGGCGAAAAAGAAAGTTGTTGCTCAAATAATAACGGCTTCTCGGCCTGCATAGGTGCCAGATATGCTATAGATATTTTAGGCGAATGCCCCTCTTCCTTACGGAGACTGGCCCAAAAAGCGGCATCAATGATCTGCTCAATTACCAGTGCAGCAGGAGCTGTTGCCAAAGATTTTTCGCCGGTGGCCTCCGCTTTATCAATATGCTGCAAAAAATGAGTTTCTACGGTAATGGCTACCTTTTTTGCAGCCTGATAAGTTGATTCATAAACCATATCCAAAGTTAAAAATTTTCATTACTGAGTTATTCATAACATATCAGCGTACCGTAAATTTCTCAACTAAACAGTTTAATTCGAAACATAAATAAATAGGTACAACCTCAAAAACTATCAATTAATTTTATTATATTAGAAATTAATAATAATAAACCATGAAATTCGGGGTATCTTCAACTTTGGAATACGACGTCCGGTCGGCAAGTACGCTTATCATAAACATACATGCATTAAGAACTCCCAACCAAACCGTTCTTAATGAAACTTTTACAATTGAACCGTATATTAAGGTGGAAGAATTACTTTCCATAAATGGCGAAAACCGTTTTATACGCCTGGAGGTTCCGGCGCCTTGCTATCTAAAAATTGCTTATAACGCCACTGTTGATAATTCTTTTAAAATAACCGAGCATAACGGTTTAGACGAAATTAAGATCATAGACCTTGATATTTCGGTTTTGCCATATCTGTACCCAAGCCGCTATTGCCAATCAGATAAATTATACAGGCTGGCCAACAATAAATTCGGGCACCTTACTAATCCTTTTGAGCAGGTAATTTCACTCACAAACTGGATTCATCGTAATGTAGAATACCTGAGTGGATTTTCCAACTCTTCAACATCAGCTTATGATACTGTTGCCGAGCAAGCGGGTGTATGCCGCGATTTCGCGCATTTAGGTATCGCGTTGTGCAGGGCATTAACTATTCCGGCCAGATATTTTACAGGGTATGCCTACCATTTAAAACCCGCTGATTTCCACGCCTGTTTTGAAGCTTACCTGGGTGGCGAATGGATTATTTTTGACGCCACTAAATTAGCTCCATTAAATGGCCTGATTAAAATTGCTACCGGCCGTGATGCCGCCGATACAGCCATAGCTAATATTTTTGGAGATGTGGAGTTTACCTCAATGAAGGTAGACTGCGAATTGTTGGAGGACACCTTTGAGCCATTTTATTACGAACCCTCAACTTTAAATGGATTAACTTATTTATAACTTGCAACTTATTAAAAACAAGAAGAGTTCCTGATGGGCAGGAACTCATTCTAACCAATTATAAACCTATTTATGAGAAGAGTTGCAGGGGACGGAGTCGAACCATCGGTGTGCTGCCATCCAGCTCCCTGCCATTGTATGGTACAAACATACACTTCATTTACATTGCCAAGCATTAATTAACATACTTTAACAATCATTAAATAATAAACAACATTATTTACCTTTTATTATCAATAACATAAAAAAAATATCATTTAATTGAAAGTTTAATTTTACAATTTTTAATAATACTTTTTGATTTTTATTTTATTAAAACAATAAAATATTATTTACAACGATTTTTTGTTTGTTTTTTCGGAATATAACTAACCACTAAATTGCTTTGAGATATTTTTTACACATTGGTTACCATGGAGCGCAATACAGCGGCTGGCAAAAGCACCCCGGTATGTTAACTGTACAGCAGGTGATGGAAACAGCTATCAGTAAGGTGCTCAAAACCCCCGTAGCTATTATAGGTTGCGGCCGTACTGATGCCCAGGTGCATGCCAGTCAGTTTTTTTTTCATATGGATATTGAAGGTGGCTTGGGCTTTGACCCGCTTTTTCGCTTAAATAAACTTTTACCCCCTGATATAGCTATTTTTGACATTATTGCTATGGAAGGCCTGCCACATGCCAGATTTGATGCCATCCAAAGAACATATGACTATTTTATACATACTTACAAAGATCCGTTTTTAAATAGGTTTAGCTCCATGTATCTTGAAAAAAATCTCGACGTTGATAAAATGAAAGCAGCCGCATCATTGTTGCCGTTATACAATGATTACAGAGCTTTCTGTACCAGCCCGGATAAAAACGAACATACAATTTGCAATGTTACATCTGCCGCATTATTTACCGATCAAACTGGGAACAGGTTGCGGTTCCATATTTCAGCCAATCGTTTTTTAGGTAAAATGATCCGGATTATAGTAGGCCGGTTGCTTGATATCGGAACGGGAGTTAGCAGCGTTGATGAATTTGAAGGTCAATTAACCAATACAAAAACCGCTAACAATATTAAACCAGCCTATCCACAAGGGCTTTATCTATCTAAAATAACTTATTCATACCTTAATTTACCACCACATACCACGTTTATTTCAATGTTACAACATGATGTATGCTGGCAGGAAATTTAAAATGGTATCATAGTTATATCCTGATCAAAAAAGCTATATTTTTATCCAGCAACAAAAAAGTATGTTTTTTATATTATCAAAATTACTCACCGTTTTAATCTTCCCTATCAGCTGGATTTTTATTCTGCTCATATGGTCATTTATAACTAAAAGCCACAAACGCAAGCAACGTTTGTTATTAGTGGCAATTATTGTATTCATTATTTTTTCAAACTCGTTTTTATTTAGCCGTTGTGCAAACGCATGGGATATAGATACCCATAACTTACCATCCAAAAAATACAGTTGTGCCATAGTTTTAGGGGGGTTCACGTCTTTCGATGCTGATGGAAACGGGTATTTCAACGCGGCGGCAGATAGATTTATACAGGGAATTAAATTGCAAAAAACAGGCGTAACATCAAAAATTTTAATTTCGGGCGGAAGTGCCGGAATAATAAAAAACAAATTTAAAGAGGCCGATTATGTATATACCCAACTAAAGGCATTAAACATTGCTGATAGCAGTATACTTATTGAAAATCAATCGCGTAATACCATAGAAAACGCTCAGTATTCTAAAAGGCTATTACAAAAACAACATGTGCCCCCACCCTATTTACTAATCACATCAGCCTTCCATATGCGCAGGGCAATTTATACATTTAAAAAGTATGGCATTGATGTAGTGCCATATTCCTGCGATTTTATTGCGGGAAAAGAAGAGCAGTCTATAGGAGATTTTATTTTGCCAAATTCCGATGCTTTAAATAAATGGAACTTTTATATTAAAGAAATGATAGGATATGTAGTATATCATTTTAAAGCCTAACCCCACTCTTATTCTTTCTGAAAACGACGGTATGATTTTATCCTGAAATATATTTACCCCAGGGCAATTTATTTATAATAAAAACCAGTAACAACGTTAAAATAAAACAAATAATTGCAGTTACGGGGATACTTAGTATAGGATTAAACATCTTAAAATTAACATCAAAACTATCCAGCAGGGTTAAAACAAGGGCATGTGCCAGATAAATACCATATGCGTACGCACCAGAAAAGTTAGTTGCCAGCGTAATGAAAATTGGCATTTTAGGTATAATTACCCGGCCCATTATAAACACGCTGGCCGATAGCAGTAAAATAGCTGGGCTTAATGGTTCGTAAAGCTGTGTGCTAATGCCATTGTAATAATTATATAATAGATACGTACCAACTGTTGTAAATAATAGAGTTAAAAAAAACACGGCCAATGCCCACCTCTTAATACACAGGGGCATTTTTTTAAATGCCAGGTAATGACCTAGCACCAAATAACCGACATACCCTTCAAAATTTCTGACATCTACCTGTGGCTTAAACGCCGATAAATAAGGTTGTTCTAGTAACATTATTATAAACCAAACAATTAAAAAGTATAGAATTTCGCGCTCTGAGGCATTGCGTACAAACTTACCAATGATTGGTATCACCAAATAAAGACCAATAAGCATGTACACATACCATAAATGGTATGAACTGCCATATTGTAACAAGTGCAGCACTTGTTTTACTGTGGCCCAAAAATTTCCGGTGTAAACTATTTCCTCATTATAATAAGCGTAGGCTATGTAAATTAAACTCCAAAACAAAAACGGCACCACCACTCTAACAAATCGTTTTTTCAGGAAACTACCCAGTTCGTATTCCTTGTGCAACAGTAAAGCCCCGGTTATCATCACAAACACCGGAACAGCAAAACGCACCAAACTGTTATAAAAATCGCCCGTAAGCCATACAAATACCGGTTCTTTACCATATTGCTCTAATACAGGCGATGTAGAATGCAATATAATAACAGCAAATAAGGCAATAAGCCTTAGGTTATTTATCCATTGCAGGTTTTCGCTTTTATCAGAAGACATTTTATAATGATATGGCCGCTTGAGCGGGACATTAAAAGTAAAAAAAAATAGGTTAAATAATAATGCTGATTAAAACCGCTGAAATAAATTTAGAAAAATACAGAAAACGATCTTCTTCATTTTCACTTCATCTTACCTCTATAGTTTTACATCATCAATTAAAAATAATTAAACCTAAATCTCATAATCATGAAAAAGTCAAACAAACTTAATTTTTTACTAACTACTGGCCTAGGCGTATTAATGGCATTATATTCTTGTCAAAAACAAGCACAAGTACCATTACAAACCACTACTACCGCAACTGCAGCTACAATAAACAACAATGGTGCTATATTGGTAGCCTCCGCCTCACAAGCCGGTAGTTCGGCACCAACTGATGATGTTTATGTTATAAACGCATATCCGCCAGATGCAAAAAAAGATTCGGTAACATTTGCAAGCTTACCCGCTGCCATCGCCACCTATTTAAATGCTAACTATGCAGGGTATACATACCAAAAATCATTTAAAATTTTAACTCCCACAGGTGCTGTTGATAGTTACGATGTAATTATTTTATTTAATGGCAAACCAGTTGGTTTAAAATTTGATACTACAGGAAACTTTGTTTTGGTACTCCAACAATGTGAAGGCCATGACCTGGGCGGAAAAGGATGGCACGACGGTGGCCGTTTTGGCGAACGAGATGGCATGCACCGCGATACAATAGCACTTACCGCTTTACCAACGGTTATTAAGGCCTACTTTACAACTAACTATCCTGCCGATACATTACTTCATGCGGCATTAACTCCCGAGGGTACTTATATAGTTATTAGTGCGAACAAGGGTTTATACGCCACTACATTAACAACAGCCGGGGTATTAATTAACCGTATGCAAGTATATCCGCCGCATGCAAATAACCATACACCAATTGCTCAAAGCGCGTTGCCTGCAGCTATAACAACTTATTTAACTAAAACATTCCCGGGTTATGTTTTTGACAAAGCGTTTGTAGAAAAATTAAATACAACAGTACAAGAGTATGATGTATTTATTAATGTGAATGGCACAAGGCAAGCCATTGAATTTGATGCAACGGGCGCCTTTGTTAAAAGCATCACGATTAGATAAACAATAAAAATTATTAGCCCGGTATCAACAATGCTGGTACCGGGCTAATTTTTCCGCATTTAAATAAAACAAAACTCAGCTTTGTTTCGTAAGTTTAAGTTGATTTACTATAATTTTAAAAGGCAACCCGCTAAGGGTTATTAATATTTTATGAAACTACTGCTCATTTTTTTTATTTCATTAGCTGCCGTTACGTCAACTAAAAAATCTTCCGTTAGTTGGTCGGGAGATTTTGATGCCGCAACCAAACAGGCACAAGAAAGTCATAAACTTATATTGGTAAATTTTTCGGGATCAGACTGGTGTGGGCCATGCATACGTTTAAGAAAAGAAATATTAGAAACAGAAGGATTTGAAAAATTCGCGTCGGATAATCTTGTTTTAGTACGTGCCGATTTCCCCAGACAAAAAAAGAACCAGTTGAGTAAGGAACAAACCAGTCGCAACGAAGCTCTGGCCGATAAATTCAATGCTGATGGTAAATTTCCATTCACGTTATTATTAAACGAACATGGTAAAATATTAAAAACATGGGATGGCTTTCCGAAAGAAACACCTGAAAATTTTGTAGCCGAAATTAATGGGTTCATACAAATAAACAAGTAATTTGAAGTTTAAATAAGTATTGACTTATATTTAATTTTCTATTTGAATAATTTTTAATAGTTCCATTTTACTGATGTCGAAACGGTTAGTGTATATTTTTATTATATTGATATTCACTTACCGTGTCTCATTAGCAAAACCCTGTTCGGGGCATCTGCTGCAAATAGTAAAATCCCATAATTTACCTTTAAATTCAACCTTTGTAATCACATATGAAAGTGATACAATTAAGGTTAAAAAAATTAAAGAAATTGCCAGATCCAGAAGGCAGGCCAAACCCATCAAACTCGACGCCGCACGGATTGACACCATAAATAATAAGCCTAAAACTAAACCTAGAAGGCAACAACGGCCGGATGGTTTAGAGCGTCCGCCAGAAATACCAAGAAGGAATAATAATTAACTAAGTTTAGCTGATGAGATACATTTTCGCCTCGTTTATTTTGATTGCATTAACAACAGTTAAAACATTGGGTATTAACAATTATTATCTAAAAAACATCCGCCTTAATGCAGACTCGGATAGTACCGCAACGGATACTAGTAAAACAAAAAAGCAATCACTATCAATTGGTGTTAGTTATGGTACCGATGCCACTTTTTTTGGCCGCACCAATCAAATAAAGTATCCGTTTTTAACTGGGGATGTAATATACAACACCAAATCGGGCGTATTTGTTTATGGGTCTGCATGGAAGGTTATAGGCTCCATACCCGCTATTGATGAGGTGGACCTTGGCCTGGGTTATTCCTATAAACTTTCAAAAAAAATTAAAGGGTCAATAAGCTATA
Organism: Mucilaginibacter sp.; assembly: GCA_025352225.1. Taxonomy (GTDB): domain Bacteria; phylum Bacteroidota; class Bacteroidia; order Sphingobacteriales; family Sphingobacteriaceae; genus Mucilaginibacter. Next base: position 13,734 of record JANXTT010000032.1, read on the forward strand.
CTAAATTCCTTTTTAGCGATCAATCACAGATCATCAAATCGGCTTCCTCAAATGATATTAATTTTAAGAACTCGGTTGACTGGTTTTTAAAAACCAGCGTTACACTTGATTATTTATATGGCAAAGCCGATGACTTTTTTGTTTCCATAAGTAACTCCAAATACATGGAAAGCAATTGGAATATTTTTGACGATAAGGATTATCTTACTTTTGCTCCATCGTTCAACATTATTTTGGGCACGCAAAACTTTGTTCAGAAATACTCGCATGATCATTTTTATTTTGACGATAAAGGTAAATACGGCCCACCGCCGCCAGGGCCGCCACCGCCATTACACAACGAAGAAGATTTTAGGTTAGCCAACCGTGAATTCAACTTTTTAAATTATAGCATAAAATTACCATTAGCATATAACAGGCCGCATTATACACTGGAGGCTTCGTATCGGTACTCTATACCTGTTAATGTGCAAGGACTATTAACCGCTAAAAACGAATCATTTTTCAACTTAACATTCTACTATATTTTTTATTAAAAATCTGCGATGAATATACTGATTATAGAAGATGAACGATCATTAGCCCGCGAACTGGAAATATTTCTGGCCGGGGCCAATTATGTATGCGAGATCTGCTATAATGGTAAAACCGCCTCGCAAAAAATTGCCATTAACCTCTACGATTTTATTTTGATAGACCTTGGACTTCCTGACTATGAAGGTCTTGATCTGTTAAAGGAAGCTAAAAAGAATAACCCCGACGCCGCCTGTATTATTTTAACGGCTCGTGCCGAAGTATACGACCGTATTAAGGGATTAGACCTTGGTGCCGATGATTATTTAGCCAAGCCTTTCTCCATGCTGGAACTGCAAAGCCGTATGCAGGCCATAACCCGCAGAAAATTTGGGCTAAAGCATACCATCATTACACTTGGTGAGTTTTCGGTAGATCTTGATAATCGTACCATAGCCCACAATGGGACTACCATTAGCACCATCACTAAAAAGGAGTACGATTTAGTTGCTTACCTGATATTGCATAAAAACCGAACATTAACCCGGCCGCAGTTAAGCGAGCATATTTGGGGAAGCATTATCAATGATGATTGCGATTCAAACTATATTGATGTACACATTAAAAACATCCGTAAAAAGTTAAATACTTACGCCCCAGCCGATTGGCTGGAAACCGTAAGGGGTTTGGGTTATAAAATAAAACTCAATTAACAACCCTTGAAACTCCAAACCAAACTTACGCTCTTTAATGCCATCTCCAAACTGGTTATTGTAGTGTTATTTGTACTGCTGTTACCTTCCCTTATTCAAAACATTAATCATACCTATACTGACAACCGGCTGCGCAAACAGCAAAACAAACTATTGCAAATAGTAAAATCCCAGGGGATTGGCACCTATATGCAGAACGATGAAAGCTATGGCAGTTACCTTCCGCTTAAAGAGGAGTACATTAGTTTAGATGTAGTGGCCCCGAACTATTTTTTGGATACCATAAAAAACGAAAAACGCCTTGTTGAGCATGATACCATTGAGTACAGGATATTGAGCCATACATTTAAAACCGGGCAAAAAAACTATCTGTTAGAAATTGGCAAAAGTGTTAATACGCTTGGCGAAACTAGTACTGCATTACAGAATATTGCTTTAGAAATATTATTAGGAATGATTTTTTTAACCATCCTGGCAGATCTTGTCTATTCCAATTACATATTAAACCCACTCGGCCTAATCATTAAAACAAAACTTATCGGAAACAAGTTCCCCAATTTTGGCACTTATGAAAAGGTTAAAACATCAACATCTGATTTTCAATACCTCGACCAAAGTATCCATCAGATGATAGAAGCTATTGAAAACGCTTTCCATAAAGAACGCGAGTTTATATCAAATGCATCACACGAGTTAATGACCCCCATATCCATTTTACAATCTAAAATTGAAAACATGTTTAACCGGGATGATATTACCGACGAGGTAAAAGTACGGATGCTTGAGATGCAGAAAATATTGAACAGGCTTAAAAACATAACCAAAACATTATTGCTTATATCGCAGATAGAAAACGAACAGTTTTTAAAGGACGATCATATTAAGGCAAAAGAGCTTTTACAGGAAGTTTATGACGAAATTTCTATTCGGCTTGAGCAAAAGAACATCACAATTGATATTTCAGTTCCGGATGGTATAGAACTAATTAACATTAATAAATTTTTGCTGTTTAACCTGTTTTTTAACCTGATTAATAATGCCATTAAGTACAACAGGGAATCGGGCGAAATAAAGATCGATGGTTTTATGAAAGATAATAACCTAATCATTCAAATTGCGGATACTGGCATAGGCATAGCCGATGATCAATTACCTTATATTTTTAACCGGTTTAAAAAATTACGCCAGTCGTTACAGCAGGAAAGCTATGGGCTGGGCCTTCCCATTGTAAAATCAATTGCCGATTTTCATCATATAACTATAACGGTAACATCCCAATTGGAAAAAGGGAGCGTATTCACGTTGGTTTTTCCAGTGTCCGTATTGAACTAGCAAATTTTCACTACCTCCATATTTAACAAGTGCCCAAGTTTCTCTATTTTAGAGCTGATATGCCCCACACCTACTGCGCAATGGTGCGCGGGGCCCTGTGCGTTCCAGTTGTTTACAAACTTACGCGCGCCTATCTGAAATTTATACCGGCTATTGGTATTGCCTATTTCCAATATGGGCCCCGCTACTGATTCCCCTTCGGCAACCAACAGCATTAGTTTACCGCCAACCTTTTCTACAACGGAAAGCAAGGTTACCGGGCCATTTTTTACTGACATTTCTACCGATAGGCCGCTACCCACCTTACCATGAAATACATGCAATGGCCGCACTTTTGTTTTGCCCTGGGCTATGGCTATATGTCCCGGGCCATCATGCCCCATCAATACTACGTCTTCTTTAAAGTCCATGGCATAGTATTCGGTAAACGAACCACCCACTCCAAAAGTATCCATTATCTTCATGGCCTGCGCGTTCTTTATCTCGTATTCGCCAGCAACCGGTATACCCCTGGCAGTAAGCAGCGAGTTACCCAATATTATTGAACTGATGGTATCTTCATTATCAAAATTACCCGTGCCTTTATAATAATAAGCCATGGAGCCCAGTTTGTATTTTGCCACCAGCTTATCCAACGCAACTGAAGTTTTGGCCGCTCTTTCTAACTCTTCAACTGGGCAATCATCTTGCACATCAAAAGCCTCATTAAAATATTTTACCCTTTCGGTAATCTCATCGGCGGTTACTTTCTTTCGCATATCCGCTAACTCATCCACTTCTATTAATTCGATATGCCCCCCAAATGCAGCGTATTGCTGGGTTAAGTCGGTATAAATATCGAGCATGCCGCTATAATAATGCCCCATGCAACCCAGGCGATTATAGGCCATAGTACTGGCTACCCGGGCAGCTTCCACCCATTCGGTAACTTCGTCCCAGCATTCTTTATCATCATGCAACATCCCGGTTATCTGATGAAACTTTATGCCCGTACGATTAAATACATTGGATATCTCTGGCACAGGGCATGCAGAGCAGAACGACAACCATTCGCCCGTCATTTTAGTACGGTTGCTCATTTTATTGAACGATGCATAATCAATAGCGGCTTCGGGCGCCAGGTTTAATATAATTACCGGCACCTTTGCACGCTGTACAACAGGCAATACTGTTGACGATAAGGCATAGGTTGACACGTATAAGAACAAAATATCTACATCTTCCGCCCGGAACGTCCGTCCGGCTTCAAAAGCCTTTTCTGGGTTATCAATCAGGCCCAGGTTAACTACATTGGTATTATGTACCGCAGCTATTTTTTGATGTACTACCGCCAGATAGCCTTCAAGTTTTTCTTTCAAACCTTCAAACTGATCCCAATAGGCATCTAAACCTATTCCAAATAAGCCAACTTTTAAATGCGCCATGTTTTATTCAATATAATTTATTCAGGTTTCCACTCCAAAACAGATACAGGCTGGGCTACCGCGTTCTCAATTCCTTCGCCATCACTTTGCTCAACTTTTTCTACATAGATGTTCAATATTCTTTTTGCCTTCCAAAGTTCAATATCATAACTGGGTTCCCATTCGTCAACAGGTATATCGGTCAGATCTTTTACCGCCCATTTGTTTTTCAATAAGTCGCGGCATATGGCAACAGATATTTTACTGCCACGTTCTGCGTCCCGGTATACCATTAAACCGCTTAGTTTTCCGTTTATATTAGCTACCATAATTTGCGGCCTAGATATAGGGCTCCTTTTAGTGCCCGAACCTGCCAGCGAAAACGGCGTTGTACGATTTGAAACCTGCACAGCCCGCCATTCCTTCCCTGTAAAATAAACCAGGTGATATTGCGGAACAGTAGTGTTTTGTTCGCGCCAGTAAGTGGCAATATACGGCCGCCCCTGTTCATCTGCGTACATTGATGTTTGATTGATAAGCTCACTGCGCTGGGGTATTTTCCAGGCATATTCGGCTGTGGCCACTGTAATGGGTAAGGCATATTGCTCACCCGTAGTTTTTTGCCATGTTAACCCACCATCTGCCGACCGTGCGTAGCATATATCATGGTTGCTTGCTACATCCGAACTTTCGCGCCATACCCACGATAAATGGAACACACCTTTGGCGTCAACCGCGAACTGGCAATAAGCATTCCGCTGGCCCTCGCCATTAATTAAGCCATCCTGAATTTGTGTCCATTTTTTGGTTTTAATACTGTAACGGTTCATCATTAAATTACCATTGCCCGATACACCATCACGGTATAAAAACAATAAGCCGCCATCAGGCAGTTTATAAAATTCAGGATAGGTAACTTTGTTTTCCTTTTTGCCGGTCATGGGTAACTTTTCTGTCATTTGCAACGAGCCGGGGCTAATGCTGTGGCAGTATCTTAGCGCATTAGCATGATGATCCCACGATAAATGAAGGTATCCATCCCCATCAACCATAATACAAATGGTATTATGCGCATCGTTAGTATTACCTTTATAGGGCGTGGTTTGCAGTTTCCACTGATCAGCACCTGATCGTCTTTTACCCAACACTACATTTTTATCCGCATCGTAAAAAGCGATAAACTGCGTATCCCGAAAGGTGACCAACGAATTATGTCTGAACACAACGGCATTAACAGAGTTTTTTGCCCAGCCATTATCAGCTACATGAACCAGTTTAGGTGTATTTTGTGCTGATGCGCCCAACACAATAAACAGCATAAACCAAACGAAGTCGTATATTCTCATATTATTTTGCTTTGCGTATACTTACTAATACAACACCGTGTTTATTTACATTGGCCTTAAATTCGTCTGTAAAAGTGCCCAGGTCTTTTTGCCGCCATAGGTCGCGTACTATATATGGGCCGCTAATTTTAAGGTCGCTCCATTTCAGTAGAACTTCTTGCGTTCCGTTATCGCCGGGGTTAAATAAGCCTGCTGCTTTTGAACCATCTTCCATATCCTTGGCCATCACACCTGCATCACCCTGCATTGATATTACAGTTGCCTGTTTACCCAGTGGATCCTGATTTACGGCAATCACTTCGTCGTTGGTTAAAAGGCTCAGGGTAAAATCATCAAGCTTAGTTAAATCGCAACCTAAAAGTAATGGGACCGACATTAAGCACCACGCGCTCATATGCGTATACTGCTCATCGGCCTTTAAGTGTGTTGGGTGCTGTTTGTGCCCTCCCCATCCACCTAAATAACCTAATATCATCATATCGGGGTCGTTCCAATGGCCCGGGCTTGCATATTTGGCCCATTCATCCTGCGAAAACAAACGGGGTTTCAGGCTTTCCCAAGTGTCCCGTATATCGTCACCAGTGCGCCATGAGTTAGATACCTTTGCTAATTCGCCAACGGATCCAATAATTGTTTTATTAGAAAGGCTATAAACCACATCGCGGCTGCTTGCCCGCAATGCATCATACATTTGTTTGGTTTCGGGTAACTCAACCGGGTACCAGTCGTATTTCAGGTAGTCAATACCCCAGGTTGCCCATTGCTTAACATCCTTGTCAACAAAAGTATATTTACCAATGGCAAAAGGATATACTTTTTTATCGTAAGGTGTTCTAACTTTTACGCTCTCCCAAGCACCATCGACATTATTTGATGAGCCACCCACATGGCGGCCGTAAGTTTCGGCCCAGGGCGAAGAATATATACCCAGTTTAAGCCCCAGGTTATGTACATTGTTACTAAGCTGCGCCATATCCGGAAAAGTTACCGGGTTAGACTGTATGGCATTATCAGGGCCACCGCGTTTACCTTGCCAGCAATCATCCATATTAACATACGTCCACCCGTGGTTAATTAACCCAGAACTTGCCATTGCTTTAGCACTACTAAAAACCTCATCCTGTGTTACTTTTTCAGCAAATACGTTCCAGCTGTTCCAGCCCATTGGCGGGGTAAGGGCTATGGTTTCGCCAGTAATTATTTTAAAGGCCGCTTTAGCTTCGCCAACCTTGTTTTTTGCGTGGAGCATAATTTGATAGCTTCCGGGTTTACTTATTGATCCCGATAGGTGGCCTGTACTGGCATCCAATTTTACACCCGCGGGTAATTTATCTGCCCAAAACTTTATGGGGCGCGTACCGGTGGCCGGGATAGTAAAAATAAGAGGGTGACCCGGGCGAACGCCAAATACTTTTGCCCCGTTAATGCGTGGCCCGGGGCCACTTTTTGGGGTTAAGATATAAGCCTGATTGAGCGTATCCTGTGCCTTGAGGCTCGCAAACGTTGCCATGCAACAAAACATGGTTAAAATACAAATACGTTTTAAGCTGTTTTTACGGAAAGCGCAATGATCATTCATAAGGTTTAAAGGCTAGTCAGTCGCTAAAATAACAGATTAAATCTATTTCAACTTAATTACCCGGGTTATTTTTATCGCTAGCTACTGCTGCCTTTTGTTCTTCCTGCTGTTTAGCACGCTTTTTGAAAAATCCCTTCAATAAAAAATTATGCTGGGCGGCTTCCAGGTCATCATTCAGTTTTATAGTGCTTTGATTAAGATAATTAAGCGTACTTTTTATTTGAGTTGCCTGTTGCTGATCGTTTAATAAAACACCCAGCACATTATCCGAACTGTTCAATTTACTGCTTGCCCGGTTCAAATTATCGGTCAGCGCTTTTGTATTAGCTGTTGTTTGCTTCAACTGCGCTACCGAAAGTTTTAGCTGATGAAAAACACTGGTATCGGTTAGTAAATTATCAGCAAGGCCGCCCTTGGAGTTTAATTTATCAGTAAAGCGGCCAAGTTCATTAGCCATGCGGGCGGTATTGGCCGTAGTAGCCTGTAAGTCTTTTACAGCATTTCTGAATTGCAGCGCAATGGTTGGATCTGATATTAAAGCACCAACCATCCCTTTTCCATGTACCATATTGCCGCTTATGGTTTTAAAGTCATTAGTGATTACTAACAGGTTCTGGCTGTTTTGCTGAATAGTTTTCATAATATCATCTGTAGATAATACCTTTTCGGCTTGTAGCATATCACCATTTTGAACAATCGGCGCCTGCGGGCTGCCGCCATCTATCACAATAATCTTATTACCAATCAACCCGTCCGAACTAATTCGCACACCGGCATTACGGTGGATATATGCTTGTACATTTTCATCGATATCCATCTTTACATCAACCTGCGAAACTCCAGTAAAATGCAGGCTGCTGATGGTACCAACCTTAACCCCAGAGAACCAAACGTTATTCCCTTTTTTTAACCCCGATACATCATTAAAAACGGCACCAAGGTGTATGTTTTTTACAAAGCTTTTTTGCTGGCCGCCCAGGGTAAATATGCCTAATATAAATATAGCCAACCCCAGGAATATGAATACTCCTACTTTTATGGCCAGTTTTCTTTCGTCGTTTTCCATGTTTATTGTATAAAGTTATAATCAAAAAAAGGTTTCACCTTTTCATCATCAGTTTTAAAAACATCTTCAAAAGTACCTTCGCGTTCAAACTTACCATCTAATAACATAGCTATACGGTCGCCGGTGGTTTTAGCGCAGGTTAGGTCGTGCGTTATAATAATGGACGAAGTATGATATTTTTCCTGTACTTCGTTAATAAGTTCATTAATTTCGATACACGTTATCGGATCGAGCCCAGCTGTGGGTTCATCATATAACATAATCTCGGGCTTTAAAATCAATGTACGGGCTATGCCGATACGCTTACGCTGACCACCAGAAAGCTCTGCTGGCATTTGATTAATGGTTTGCGAAAGACCAACGGCTTCCAGTACCTCTTCAACCGCGGTATCTATTTCGGGCCGGGATAGCTTTTTACGGTTGCGCACCAACGGAAATTCCAGGTTTTTACGAACCGTCATGCTATCATACAAAGCACTATTCTGAAATGAAAAACCTATCCGTATTCTTATCTCCTGCAATTCATTTTCTTTTATTCCGGTTATTTCTGTTCCAAAAACTTTCACTTCGCCCTTATCAGGTTTGAGTAAGCCGGATATAATTTTGATCAGTACTGATTTGCCTGTACCTGAGCGGCCTAAAACCACCAGGTTCTCGCCCTGGTAAAGGTCCAGGTCTACTCCTTTAAGCACGGCATTATCATCAAAGGTTTTAGTTAAACCCCGGGTGGTAATTACCGCGTTTTTATAATCTATGGTTGCTTTCGCTTTTTTCATCACTTATAAATTAACGGAACCAACCAAATATTTGTACAATAATAACTTCTTCAATAAATACTAAAAACATGGCCGTTACCACCGCCGCGTTTGCCGCCTTCCCTACACCCTCTGTCCCTTTTGACGAATTATAGCCCTGGTAACATCCCACAATGCCTATAGTAAAACCAAATAAGATGGACTTAGCTAATGACGACCAGAAATCAACAAATACCAGCGGCTCAAATACCTGTTCCATATAGGTGGTATAACTTGTGCCTTCGTTTTGACTAACGTTTAAATAGCCGCCTATTAAGGCTACAAAGCCAGTGTACATAGCCAAAACAGGTACTGTGAGCGATGTGGCAATCACCCGCGTACAAACCAGAAATTTAAAAGGCTTAGTACCCGAAACTTCCATAGCGTCAATTTGCTCGGTAACGCGCATGGAGCCTAACTCCGCACCAATGCTCGAGCCCACTTTACCTGCTGCTATAAGCGCCGTAACCAACGGGGCAAGGGCCCGCAAAATTGCTATAGACACCAACGATGGCAGCCATGATGTTGCCCCAAACTCTGATAACGATGGCCTGGATTGCTTAGTAAAAATGACACCCACAATAAAACCGGTAAGCGAAATCAATAACAACGACCGTACGCCAACCTCGTAACATTGCTTTAATACCTCTTTAAATTCGTAAGGCGGGAAAAACACTTCCCTAAAAAAACGGCTGATAAACTGATAAACTTTATAAAGGCTTATAAAAATACCCGTTAGCCAGCGTTTAAAAGACGATTCCGTTTTAGTTTGTAATTCAGGTAAGGCATTGTTCCCGGTAGTCATTGATGTTTTTCAAAATAAAGCACTAAAGTAATCATGTATAGTTACAAAAAAACCACAATCTTGTTTTGATCCAATTAAAATGGATTATTGATGACATTATATACAAACAAATGAAACCACCATTTGCTCTTGCTAACCAATAACTCCAATTACCATCGTAACAAACACATGGGTATTTGTGGGTATTTTTAATTAGTATCAAGTCGCTAGTATCAGGTATCAAGTATGTTTTAAAACGGGGCATGGGTAAAAATGGGTGTTTTAATTAGTGTCAAATATGTTTTTTGTCTTGCTACTTGATACTAAAACGGGACATGGGTAAAAATGGGTAAAAATCATTTATTTATACAACAGGTAAATTTTCTATACTTACTTTCAAACCTTTAAGCCTATTCCTGACATTCATTTGCAAAATAGGTTTCATTAAAAAAAAACCTAAACTAAATGGAAATCTAAGTTCATAAACATACAAAAACACAACTTGAGTACTTTCCCTGCTTAACGCTTTAAATGTCCACGAGCCCAAGAATGATTTAAACATATAGGGGCCTTTCGTCATTTTAACTGCGGTCACTTTCGGGCGATTAAAAGTTACATATTCTGTTACCATTCCAATACCATTTGTGGCAACACAATAAGCTTTTACGCCTTTATCCGCGGCAAGCGCACCTTCAATAAGGTCGGCACGTTTTAAAAACGTATCCCATTTTAGCCTGTTCGAATAATCCTGGGTATAATCAAACACAAATTCATCATTGCAATCAATATTTATTACTTCTGTGAATTTCGTCAAGCTCATTCTGAGTTTTTTTTAATAGAACCTAATAGATACTTTTGAAATGCTTTTAAGATTATCCTTGCAGGCAGTTCAATAAAAAAAGCTAACCGTTTTTCAATACTATAATTGGTAATAAGCTTTATAGTAACGCTATTGCTATTTCGATGAAGAAAATAGGCACCCGTTGGTATTCTGAATACTCCTTGGGCTAATTCAAAAAAGTATAGCACTTTAAACCCCTTTTCGGGATTAAATGAAAATGAATAATGTTGCAGTGGTTTCCAAATTAATATTTTTTGAATGAATTTTTTGCCGTTATTAAAATAAGCAATACGGATACCATCTGTACCTTCTGATACCACCTCTGACTTTAACGGTTTTGGTATATTTAAAAGCCTGAAAATAATTGGATCGCTAAACTGCTCTAATTTAACATTGGTAATATTGTCCCATATGGTTTCAACACTTCCATAAATTTCAATGCTTGATGAAATGGTGTTATAAATATGCGTCTTCACTACTGCCATAGGGTTAAATATTTACCACCAAAACTTATATCAAGTATCAACACGTCCTAATATACAAAAATTTTAAATGGCTTTGGTCTCACCATATTGAGATCAGTTAAACCTCTAACTTAACCGCCAATACCCCAAACCTATTTAAAAAATCAACCCCCTCATCACAGGGCAGCCCTTTGTACCGGGCGTACGATCGTTGAAAATATACCTGTTTGATGCCTGCCGAAAAAATAAGCCTCGCGCAGGGCAGGCATGGCGATAGGGTAGTATAAAGCGTGGCTCCTTCTAATTTTGCACCATTTTTAACGGCGTATAAAATGGCATTCTCCTCGGCATGCAATGCCAGCGAACAACTGCCACGGGCATCGCGCGGACAACCTTCGCTGGGCCATTCCTCGTCGCAATTATGCGTACCTGCCGGGGGGCCATTGTACCCGATAGAAATAATGCGCGTATCTTTAGCTAAAACAGCCCCAACCTGGGCCTTAACGCAATGGGAGCGTTGGGCCAGGTCGAGGGCTAAATTCATAAAAATTGTATTAAAGCTGGGTTTATCCATAAATACTAACGGGGCAATTCTGGATAAAAATCAATGTCCACCTTTTAATTCAACAGTATCAAAATCAATCCCTTGTGATTTTAGCGTGCTCTTGGCTTTGATCGCGTAAAACGCTAAATAAACAAAGCACCCTACGCCTACAAGGTATGACCATTGAATGCCTAAAAAATGATCAGCCAGATAACCTTGCAGTAAGCTGATAAAACCACCGCCCATTATCATCATGATTAAAAAGCTTGACCCCTCATTGGTATGGTTGCCCAAGCCAGTAACAGCCAGAGTATAGATACAAGGCCATAGTGTAGAACAAAATAAACCAACACTGATAAAGGCGAATACACTTACCATTCCTGTTGAGAGCATACCGATAAATAAGGCGGTAATAGCACACCCCGAAAAAATCAATAATTGTCGTGCCGGATTGCCTCTGCTTAACAAATCGGCAATAATTAAAACAACAATTACAAACGCATAAATATAAAATGGGGTAACATCGTGCTGAGCCAACTTATTAACTGCCAAAAACACCGCGAATGCAATGTATGGTGTAACAACTCTTAATATTTTTTTAGTTCCATCAGAAAAATTAAATGCACCAACTGAAGCAGTCCAACGGCCAATCATCAAACTGGCCCAATATAAGGAGATAAACGGTGCAATATTACCAGTAGGTATATTCAGTTTTTCTTTCATAAATGCAGGTAAATTACTCGCAGTGGAAACTTCAACCCCAACATATACAAATATGGCTATCATCCCGAGAGATAGTTGCAAATAGTTTAAAGCACTTTTTTTATCTGTCGATTTTACATCAGTTGAAATATCTGTGGGCGAGCTAATTACATTATCAGTTATGGATTCAATTTTATTAGGTACTTTTGAAAATTTAAAGATCACCGCCACTACTAAAAACAAAGCTCCCAGTATTAGGTAAGGAAATTTAACGGCGCTGATACTGGCCACGTGTTTAGCAGATACTGAACCAAAAATGGCCAAACTTACTAACAAAGGGCCTATGGTTGTACCAAAATTATTTACACCACCGGTTAAGCTTAAGCGTTGCGCCCCTGTTTTCGGATCGCCCAATGCAACCACTAGGGCATTTGCTGCAATTTGCTGCAGCGAAAAGCCTAAACCTACAATGAACAGACCTGTTATCATTAAATAGAATGAAGCACTCTCTGCTGCTGGATAAAATAGTAAGGTTCCTAAGGCTGAAAGTATTAAGCCCCCAGCAATACCGTTTTTATACCCATATTTGTTTAAAATATCGTTCCCGCTGGCTTTGGAAACAAAAAAATAAATAATGGACCCAACTGTATAAGCAAAATAAAACGCAAATGATATCATTTGAGATTGCCACTGTTCTAAATGTAGCTTTTCCTTAAAAACCGGAATTAAAATATCATTACTTGCAGCTACAAATCCCCAGAAAAAAAACACTGTTATCAGTGTTAATAAAGCCGACCCATAACTTTTTGAATTGTTTTGTTCCATTGTGATAGTTTATAATATTGGTGTGTGTAAGTTTAAAGGCTCTAACTTAATTTAAATTTTATTATTATCTAACTTTTAATTTTAAATCCTTTGTTTCAAAATTTCGTTGTATTTGATATAAAGTTGCATCTTCGCATTACTTGAATTAGATAAGGTTATAATTAATGATAGAAGCCATTATAACAGGCATCGGATTTGGGTTAGTTTTATCGGTTTTAACCGGGCCCGTATTCTTTGCTTTAATTAAAACCAGTATTGAAAAAGGATTTCATGCCGGTGTAGCTATGGCCCTGGGCGTAGTATCGAGCGATGTGGTTTTTGTAGGAGCAATTCTATTTGGATCACAATTATTTGACTTTAAGGTAGATACCAAAATTTTAGGTATGGTGGGCAGTGCCATACTTTTTACCATTGGTATTTATTATATTTTTAAGAAAGCCGAAGTCAACTATACGCCAACCGCTTCAAAATCCAATAGGGCGGGTTTTTTTTTCAAAGGGTTTTTAATGTGTATTTTTAATCCAACCATACTTTTCCATTGGATAACGGTTATTGGGGCGGCAAGTACTTTTTATCATCAGGATGTTGAAAACAGGCAATTAAAAATTGCTATCATGTTTATTACCATACTTGCGGTTCAGTTTTCATTAGATACCACCAAAGCTTTTTATGCCAATAAACTCCGCGATAAAATTTCCGAAAAATCAATTCACAGGCTAAACCAGGTGGCCGGCATAGCACTCATTATTGCAGCTATGGTATTGGTAGACAGACTGATTACCCACTACATTTTTAAACTTCAGTAAAACAAAGGTGAAAGGTAAAACCGGAAACTTGACGCGCTTTCACCTAAAGCCTACATATAAGCCCTTTGGTTCTTACCTTCCATCCAGTTTACAAAGGCGCGGTTAACCACTTTGTTGCCTCCTGGCGTAGGGTAATTACCCGAGAAGTACCAGTCACCTGCGTGATCCGGGCATGCTTTATGCAAATTATCGAGTGTTTGATAAATTACCTGTATCTCGGCCTTAGTATCTTTGGGTGTAATGATCTTCGCTATCCGGTCTGATATTTCCTGATCGGTGAACGGCGCGTATATGGCTTTCACATAATTCTCCACATCTTCCTTAGGCAGCTTTGAGCTATCCTGACAAAGTTGGTATACATCAACTATTATTTGGTATTGGCCACGTTCTTTAAGCAGGCTTATTGCAGCTTCAAAAGCAACAAACTCCCCCATCCGCGACATATCAATGCCATAACAATCAGGATAACGGATCTGCGGTGCCGATGATACCACAACAATCTTCTTAGGGCCCAGCCTATCCAGTATCTTTAATATACTTTGCTTTAGCGTAGTTCCCCGCACAATAGAATCATCCAGAGCCACCAGGGTATCGGTACCCTTTTTAACTATACCATACGTGGTATCGTATACATGCGCTACCATTTCGCTGCGATCGGCATCCTGGGTTATAAAGGTACGAAGCTTTACATCCTTGATAGCTATTTTTTCAACACGCGGCGCCATACATAACACGGCTGTTAGTTCCTCGTCGCTTATCTTATCCAAGCGGTTCAGTAACTGATCGCGCTGGCATTTTTTTATGTATTTGTGGATCCCTTCAACCAGCCCATAAAAAGCAACTTCGGCTGTATTAGGAATATACGAAAATACGGTATTCTTAACATCGTTATTAACCGATTCTAAAATTTGCGGGCATAATAAACGGCCCAATTGCTTACGCTCGCGGTAAATAGAGGCATCGCTTCCGCGCGAAAAATAGATCCGCTCAAACGAACAGGCCTTTTTTTCAAGAGGTTCGCTAAATTGTTCCTCAGTAATTTTACCGTTCTTTTTTACGATCAATGCATATCCCGGCCTAACTTCCTTAATATCCTCTATCGGGATGTTAAAGGCTGTTTGTATAGCTGGGCGCTCCGAAGCTGCAACTACAATTTCGTCATTATAATAATAAAAAGCAGGGCGTATACCCACCGGGTCGCGCATAATAAAAGCGTCGCCATGCCCCAATATCCCGGCAATGGTATAACCACCATCCCAGTTTTTAGCAGATTTTCTTAATATTTTGGCTACATCCAGGTCATTCGCTATTAATTTGCTGATCTCGGCATTATCATCAAGCCCTTCGCGTTTATATTGATCAAATAAACCCTGGTTCTCCGTATCTAAAAAATGCCCTATCTTTTCCAATACAGTTACGGTATCGGCTTTTTCTTTAGGGTGCTGACCCAGATCGTACAGTTGTTGCAAAAGCTCGTCAACGTTGGTCATGTTAAAATTACCTGCAATAACCAGGTTACGCGTCATCCAGTTATTCTGACGTAAAAAAGGATGACAGTTTTCAACACTATTTTTACCGTGCGTACCATAACGTAAATGGCCCAATAAAACCTCGCCCGTAAAGCTTACGTTTTGTTTAAGCCATTCGGCATCAGCCAGCCTTTCGGGATGTTCTTTCTGTATATCGGCAAATTTTCGTTGTATGTATTCAAATATATCGGCAACAGCGTTAGAGGCCATAGAGCGGTGCCGGCTAATGTAGCGCTTACCGGGTTCAACATCCAGCTTTATAGTAGCTACCCCTGCCCCATCCTGGCCACGGTTATGCTGTTTCTCCATCAGGAGATACAATTTATTTAATCCGTAAAGTGCAGTGCCGTATTTTTTCTGGTAATAAGATAGAGGCTTTAAAAGACGTATAAATGCTATGCCGCATTCGTGTTTAATCTGATCGCTCATGTTGGGTATTAAGCGCGCAAAGTTAGCACTTTAAATTAATTTAAAAATATTTTTAACGTTACGACATCTATTAAGATGTTAATATATTGAAACTTGTTGACACACAAAGCTTCCAGCATGTGTAGATCATTAAAAAAACATAGGCTCCTGGCGATTATCCCAAAAGCATATAATTAAAATTGTAACGTCATACACTTTGTAAAACATTGAAAAGTTTTTATGCAGAATGCACTTTCTCACTCCCGTATTTTCGTCGGCAACTGGGTAGATATATGGTGTTGCTGTTATTGTTTTAAAACAATTCAGCATCTTTTCCTCTAGTTTAATTACAAATTTTTCACCCCATCTTTGTAGAAGTTGGGTAATTAATGCATCATAAGTATCCTCAGCTTCTGGGTGAACCTTATTTCAAAGTTCACTTTACAGAAAGGTGCTTCTCTTTAAACCTTTCCAGAGATACAGTCTCTCCGTTCTCATATTGCTTGAGGCTACTTTCAATGCTTTTAGAAACATGAGCCGGTAATATATTGGACTGTGGCTCAAATTTAATTTTCAATGCTTTTAGAAACGCTTTAACAGTTTTTAATTGTTCGGCGCTTTCTGGGTGTATCAAAATAGCTTCCATATACAAATATAGAAAATTGGAATCCTAAAAATCAAAAACGGTTAGTGTATTAACTAAATAATAAAATTTAATATTTGAGGAAAAACCCCTGCTGTCAATAAAAAAGCACTAATCAGATAAATGAATAAGAGCAAATATCGGTGGTTAACAATAAGGTCATCGGCATGATGTTCGTTCTTTTTGAGGAACAGATAGAGCGGTATTTTAATATAATAGAATAATGAAATAACAGTTGTAGCGGCACCAGTTATCATCAGGGCTAAAAACCACCCATTATTACTTTGGTGATAAGCCTGGTAAACCGCCGAAAACACCATTACCTTGCCATTAAACCCGGCTGATAAAGGCAGGCCCGCCAACGAAATTAATATGACAACAAAACACACGGAAGGTAACGGATAACGCAACCCTGCGCCTTTATAACTATCCAAATCGTGCGCACCTATCCGGTTAGCATAATAGGTGGTGAGCATTAGCGCCCCAACATTTGCAATGGCATACACCGCCAAATAAAACACTAATGACGAGATACCCTGCTCCGAAAAAGTAACAATAGCCATCAGCGCAAAGCCAGTATGCCCAATACTGGAGTATGCCAGCAGCCTTTTAATATTGGTTTGCCATATGGCGGCAAGGTTACCTGCGATCATGGTAACAATAGCGATCACCGATAGCAACACCCTAAAATCAAACGAGCTCCATTTAGCAAACGAGATAAAAGGCGTTAACACATTAATAAGCAACGCAAAAGCCGCCATTTTGGGCAATGTTGATAAAAGGGCGGTTATTGGTGTAGCTGCTCCCTGATAAACATCGGGCACCCAAAAATGCATGGGTACAAACGACAGCTTAAAGCCTATGCCAACCATCAATAATACAATAGCAAGCGATACACTTACGGGGTTAACCATTGACAGGTTATTGATAAACATTGGATCAAATAGATCTAATGTGCCTGTAAAGCCATATAAAAGCGAAATGCCATATAACATGATAGCCGATGATACGCCGCCAAATAATACATATTTCATGCCCGCCTCTGTAGTAACCGCAGTATCCGACCGGTAGGCAACCATTAGATACGAAGCTATAGATACCATTTCTATCGATAAATAAATGCTCAACAGATTAACCGCCATTACCATTAAATGCAACCCAAGTAACGATGCCACTATAATAGAATACAAGTCGGCAAGGCCTTTAAAATGCGCGCGCAGGGCCTTATCCCAGGGTATATAAAACATAATAAGCAGCGCCGTAAAATCAATGATCAGTTTAAATACCACCTCTGTATGGCTCAGCATCAGCATATCGTTAAAAAACGGATGCAAGTAACCATCCTTAACCAACAAAAACTGGATCAGGCTTTTATACAATACGTAAATAATGCCCCCTATAGCAACCACCCTGCACATCCAGGCGGAGGTTTTTCCAAACAGCAGATCGGTTACAAAAACCATAACAAATAAAACGGTCAGGCTTACCTCGGGTATAAAATAAGGCAAGCTTGCACCAATGTTATTGATCTGGACAGTTATATAGGGTATCAGGTTGTTCATTTAATTATTGAACTATTACTAATTGATTTTTAGGATATTTTACCTGGTACTTTAAATCCAGCTTTTTGTTTTCCAACGGATTCAACTTTAAGGTCCACTGTACCTTTCCATCGCCTTCGTTAAGCTTACCACCCGATAGTTCTTGCTTTTCAACCTCTATTGAAGTGTTTTGGGCAACCGGCACCTGGTCTTCTACCAAGAGATTGACAGACTGGCTTTTGCGGTTCTTAATTTCTATCTGCCAGTTTTTGGTTTCCTTTTTACTCGAGCCAATGATCTGCCGTTGCGTTGTGTTTTTTTGCAGGGTACGGGTAACAATAATGTTTTTATCAGTGCCTAACGACAGGTTTAAGGTATCATTTGACGCATGGGTATCTAATAACGACTTGCCAATATAAGTACCCTCGAAAAACAAATTAGCCTCGCCCGATAAAAAATTATACTTATTCCAGTCAACTAATTGGGCCGTTAAAAAAACATCGGTGTTTAATTTGGGAGCAACAAAGTATTCAAATGTGGCATTTAGGTCGTATTGCCCTATCTCTACCAGGTATTGTTTGCCGTCACTCGGCACCGAATATGGGTTATCGATATTGAACTCCACATTGGTTTGGTTTTCTGTTTGCGCTACTTCTACCGGGATAGTTGATAGTCCTCGTATTTGAATTTTGTCAGAAACTGAATTCATACCACGAATCATCACCCCTGGAACCCGACCTTCTAGTGCTGAAGAAACTCCATAACCACCTACTACCACTTCTTTTAAATTATAAACACTGGGCATTAAACTTACATTCATATTTGAAGAAGTAACATTATGTTCTTGCGATTCATAACCAACATAACTAAATGTTAAGGCGCGACTTCCTTGCGGTACCTGTATAGCGTAATTTCCATTAGCATCTGTTACCGCTCCTATAGATGTGCCTTTAACTTTTATGCTAACCCCGGGTAGGGCCGAGCCATCATCGTGCGCTGTTACCCGGCCAGTTACCTGCGTAATAATAGCCGATTGACCGGCATACACCATCCCGAAATTTAAATAATAAGGGTTTAGCTGTGGTTTGGTACCGCTGATGCTTGGGTTCCCTGTTGATAGGGTGAGCTTAATATTTTTCCATTCTTCGCCACTTTGCTGAGATACATTAGCCTTATAGGCGATACTGATGGGGCTGTTCACATTTTTTGCCCTGATGTCATAGGTGGGATACCAACTCGCGTTATGCACCAGGTAACTAACTGTAAAAGGCGATAGAGTAGTTATTTTTGATGATACAGTAACTATGATATCGCTGGTATTTTTAACACTGCCTTTAGTAATATCGGCTATTTGCTTATCAAACTTTTGTACCTGCGCGTTAAGTAAAACCACTTCGGCAATTACACCTTGCTGCTTTTTTCTCAGTCCGGTTAACCGTTCGGTTTGAAAATCTAATGCTTGTTTCAGTTTCAAAACATCAAGGCTAGTATTTTGCCCGCTAACTACCTGGTTTTTAAGCAACATCGTTTCCTCTTCCTTATATACTGCAAGCAGGTCATTTTGCAAGTCAATTTTGTCTTTAATAAGCTTCTGTTCAGCGCGCAGTTCATCCAATCGTTTTTGGGTTACTTCGCCATTTAAAAAATTAATTTCTTGTTTAACTGATAATATGGTAAACGCGCCCTCGGCATGCACCTGTATGCTTTGCACATCAATATCCGGCGATATATTCTCAAATACCAGGTTTGAGGTTCCGGGCGTTATATTCACCGTTGCCGACCGGGTTACCTGGGCACCATTTAAAAAAACAATTACCTTCTCTACTTTAGAGGCAACCTTTTGTCTGTCATTACCTTTGGCAGGTATAGCAAACAAAAACAAACTGACGAACAGCAAAGCGAATGGTTTCATAGGTTATTTTAATTGTATAAATTGTATCAAAGCCAACACCGAGTCGTTAACCTTATCAAACACTAACGATGGCATAACTCCTAAAGCAAAGGCCAGTAAGGCCAAAGGCACTAAGGTAATGAGCTCTCTTTTTCCCAGGTCGGTTAAAGCCAGTTCCCATATCTGGCCTCCTTTTAATTGGGTTTCGCCAAAAAACATGCGTTGGAGGGTCCATAAAAAATAGGCGGCACTTAATAATATACCCACCGAACCGCAAACGGCCATCCAGTTTGGCAGCAGACCGTTTATGGCCTGCGAATTAAATGCTCCTATCAGGCTAAAAGCCTCAGCAATAAACGCGGAAAAACCCGGCAAGCCCAGCGAAGCAAAAAAAGCGACCATCACGAACACGGTATATTTTGGCATTAGCGTGCCCAATCCGCGAAAGCTGTAAATATCACGGTTATGCACCCGGTTATAAATTACTCCTACCAGGTAAAACAGCATTGCCGATAAAAACCCATGACTAACCATCTGCATCATAGCACCACTCATCCCCTCGGCAGTTTGCGACGCTATACCAAGCAATACAAAACCCATATGCGATACCGACGAATAAGCGATCAACCGTTTCAGGTCGCGCTGTGCCAAGGCATTAAGCGCGCCATACAAAATAGAGATAACACCTAACAAGCCAATCCAAAATGCACCCGAAGTGGCTATGTCAGGAAAAATGCTGAAACATACCCTGATAATGCCATAACCGCCCACCTTAAGCAACACCCCTGCCAATATAATAGATACGGGTGTAGGTGCCTCTACGTGCGCATCTGGCAACCAGGTATGCAGGGGCACCACAGGTACCTTGATAGCGAAAGCCACAAACAGCACTATAAAGCCAACTACCCGGGCCGGGTAGCCCAATAGTGTCGCATTACTCAAAATCCCGAAAATGGAACCCTTATCATAATTAGCTGGGTTCATCATGCAGATCATGTTAAAGGTATGGTTACCCGTTTGGGGATCCCTAACCGAAAAGTATAGGCCAACCATCACCAGCAGCATAAACACCGAGCCAAATAAGGTATACAAAAAGAACTTGATAGCGGCATATTCGCGGCGTACACCACCCCATATCCCGATAAGGAAATACAGCGGCAACAGCATCAATTCGTAAAAAATGTAGAACATAAAGAAGTCGAGCGAGCAAAACACACCTGTTATGGCTACATCAAGCAATAAAAACAAAGCAAAATATCCCTTATGGTTTTTATTGATCTCCCAGGATGAAATAGCTGCAACAACCATAACCACGGACGACATCAGCAACATCATTATAGAAATGCCATCAACCCCCACAAAATAATCTATCTGCAACCTGTTTGTACCACCCAGGTTCAAGCCTATCCAATGCAGTTTTTCTACAAACTGGTATTGCCCCTGGTGGTTTATCCCGGCAAATAATGCTCCCGTTTTAAAGTTAATATAGAGCCAAACAGCTATACCTAATTGCACCAAGGTAGCCAGCAGGTTAATATGTTTAAATATGTTGCGCCATTCGGTAGGTAATAACAATATAACTAACCCAAAAAGTATTGGCGAAAAAATAAGCAGCGTTAATATACTCATTACTAAATAAACGTCTTTAATACATATAGAACCAAAATAACCAATAACATGGTAACCAAATAACCCTGCACCCTTCCGGTTTGAAAACCACGCACAAAATTACCGCCCTGTTTAACTATACCCGTTATCACGTGTAATATCCCATCAATAACATATTCGTCAACCCAGGCGGCTATTTTACCAAGCAAAATACCAATATTGGCCAATATACCGATCAAGCCATCAATAACATTTTTATCCAGCCAATACGTCAAATTGCTTAACAACAATACAAGTTTAACAATAACCTTATTATAAAAGCTATCAATATACCATTGGTTGTACGAAAACCTGAACAAAACACCTTGTTGTTTAAACCAATGCGCATCCCGTTTAATATAGGTTGCATAGGCCAGGTATATAACCGGAACAATTAACAAATTAACAGCCACCGGAACAACGGTATGGTAAAGGTTCATTCTTTCCAGATATGACGATGCGATAAACCCCTTAAAAAGCCACGCTTGTTCGTAAAAAAACGGGTTGAACGAAAACAAGGGAAACAAACAGCAAGCAGCCAGCATCATCATCGGTATTTGGTAAAGCAGACTGCCATCGTGCGCCTCGGGTACAATATCGGGGTTAAACTCTTTTAATCTCGACTCGCCAAAAAATACTTTGAACATCAAACGGGCAACATAAAAAGCAGTTAGCAAACTGGTGAGCATCGCCCCTATCGGGATGATACTGTACAGCCATCCCTTCCCTTCGGCCCACTCAAACGCCTGTATCAAAATGCCGTCTTTTGATAAATAACCCGATGTGAGCGGCAACCCGATCAAAGCCAGCGCGGCTATACTACAGGTAATAAAAGTTACAGGCATCAGCTTACGCAAGCCTCCCATGTATAAAATATTCTGCGGGTCTATATTAAGCTGGTGCTTTTGCTTCAAATGCTGCATCTCGTGAATTATAACGCCGGCCGACAAAAACAGCAGACATTTAAAAAAAGCATGTGTTGCTAAATGAAACAAAGCCGACGAATATGCGCCAACGCCCATAGCCAGCATCATAAACCCTAATTGCGAAATGGTGGAATAAGCCAATATCCTTTTCAGGTCGTTTTGCGTTAGCGCGATGGTTGCAGCCATAAAGGCGGTAAAACAGCCTATAACCGCAATTACCGTTAACACATCGGCATTAAATGCTGGGTAAACCCTACCGAGTAAAAATATGCCCGCGGCAACCATTGTAGCGGCGTGTATCAATGCCGAAACCGAAGTTGGCCCCTCCATAGCGTCGGGCAGCCAAGTATGCAACGGAAACTGTGCCGACTTGGCTATAGCACCGCATAAAAAGCAAATACCCGGAATAGTTAACCATGCTTTATCAACACCTTGCGCATTGGCAAGGGCATTATCACCTGCAAACAGTTTCACCATATCAAAAGTATGGTAATGGGCGTAGAGCATTAATATCCCCACCAGCAAGGCTATATCTCCTATCCGGTTCATGATAAAGGCTTTTTTATTGGCCTGCACCGCTTTGTCACGCGTAAACCAAAAGCCTATCAACAGGTATGATGCAAACCCCACTAACTCCCAAAAGGCATACATTAACAGCATGTTATCCATTACAACCAAGGCAAGCATGGCGAAACAGAAAAAACTGAGGTACGTAAAGTAACGCGTGTATTTTGCATCACCAGCCATATAGGCTATGGAGTAGATATGTACCGGCAACGCAACAGCGGGCACCAGCAACAGCATTAAAACTGATAAGTTGTTTAACCATAGGCCTATCTGTACCTTTACATTACCTATGGCAAACCAAACCTGCTGTACATGAATGTCGTGGGGCTTATCCCAAACCTTAAAAAACACAATGGCCGATAATATAAAACTTAATAAAATAGCCAACGATGAGATCCAGCCGGATACTTTGCTGGTTTTACTGATCAGCAAAAAATTAATTAAAAAAGCAGCGAACGGCAATAAAACAACCGCGATGGCCAATTGGATAATGAGTGGGTCTGTATATGATAAAGCGGTTTCCAAATATTTATCCTTTTAACCTTTCTACTTTATTAGGGTCGATAGTTTTATACTGTCTGTAAACATTTAAAATAATAGCCAGCGCTACGGATACCGCCGCCGCCGCAAGCACAATGGCAAACAAGGCAAATGATTGCCCGGCATTATTCAGTTTATCGTATTTGCCAAACGCAACCAGGTTTAGTATGGCCGCATTGATGATCAATTCTATACCGATAAGTATCTGTATAGCGTTACGTTTAGAAAGCACAATAAATATACCTGTGCAAAAAAGCCCCGCACTTATAAAAAGAAAATCAGTTAGGGTAATCATATTATTTTATGCTCCTCCTTACGGGCCAGGTGCGCGGCACCTATTAAGGTCATCATCAATAAAACAGATACCGCTTCAAAAGGCAGCAAATAACGCGTCATCAGGTTCACACCAATATTATTGATCGTGTTATCGGCAGGTTTAATTACATTGCCGCTTTGCGCGGATGCTTTGATCCACGGCAGATCATTGGGCTGAGCCTTTGTAATTGCGTTATACAATACTATCGCAAATAAAAGGGCCACTAATATAGCAGGTACTTTACTAAGCGAAATAAAACGGCTATTACGCTGCTGCAAGTTGTTAAGCACCTCTTTACCCGACAACATAAACGCGAATAACATTAATACCAATACGCCGCCAACATAAATAACAATCTGGGTAATGGCTACAAAATCCGCCAGGGCAAAAACGTATAATCCGGCCAGGGCAAACAGCGTTACAAAAAACATAAATAAAGAACGCACCAGGTTTTTGCTAGCCGCCACCACCAGTGCCGATGCTACAGCGATAAATCCCATTACATAAAATAAAATGTGTTCTATGTTCATTCCCCTTCTTCCTTTTTTTTCAGAGCTGCTAATTTAGCAGCCGCTTTTTCTGCCTGCGCGGCATCAAACAACTTACGTTTTTCTTCCGCCAATTCTGCCGGCATATCAGAGAACTGGTAAGTTAGCAAATTAATTTCGGGTACACTTTTATCGTATTGGTTTGTCATTACAATACATTCGGTTGGGCATACTACGGTACATAAACCGCAGTACATACACTTGGCCATATCAATATCAAATTTGGCGGCGTATAATCTTTTTGTTGTCCCGTCGGATGTTTGACCAATAGCCTCCGTAGCTTTAATAGCTTCAATGTCAATACAATCTACCGGGCAAACCTTAGCGCAAAGGTCGCAAACTATGCAATCGTCAATCTCTACATCCAACTGGTAACGGCCCACTTCCGGAACGGGTAGTTGCTGCTTTGGATATTGAATTGTATTAGTACCATCGGCATGTTGTTTAAAGTAATTATCCGATTTGATAGAACTAACAATCCGTTGCTTATTTGAAGCAAATAGATGCTTAAAGGTAAGCGACATGCCTACCCATCCTGTTTTAAATCCGTTTAATACTCCTTTTAACATGCAATTACATTAATAACAACCGCCAAACTCCTGATATTAGCATACAAACAAAAGCAAGTGGCGTTAAAACTTTCCAGCATAAATTCATCAACTGATCTATACGGAAACGTGGTAAAGTCCACCTGATCCACATTTGTACGCCAACTAATAGCAACGATTTTAATGCCACCCAAAATATACCCCAGGCTACGTTTGTTGTCCAGTTAGCCAAATATACAGAACCTATATTAGGCAAGGGTGTGTTCCATGCACCCAGAAATAATATAACACCAATCATTGATACTAAAAACATCATAGAATATTCTGCCAAAAACACAAAAGCAAATCGCAAGCCAGTATATTCTGTATGGAAACCCGCTACCAGTTCTGATTCCGCTTCAGGGATATCAAAAGGGGCACGGTTGGCCTCGGCTAAGGAGGCAATAAAATAAATAACGAAAGCGACAATTAAATGAGGGGCGCGAAAAATGTTCCACGATAGCAAACCGCCAATATGGGTAACATCGTAAAACCCAAAAAACTTAATGGTTTCGCTTGTTAAAATACCCTGTTGAGTTGCTATTGCTTGCAGATCCAGCGTTTGGGCTATCATTACAACCGATATTATAGCAAAGCCAGCAGGTATTTCGTAAGATATGATTTGCGATACGGAACGCATGGCACCCAATAAGGAATATTTATTATTTGAGCCCCAGCCAGCCATTAATATCCCCAATGTTTCAATCGAAATAATGGCGAATACATAAAACAAGCCAATATTTAGGTTGGTTGGCGCAATGCCAGGTGCCCAGGGCAGGGCTGCAAAACCCAAATAAACAGACACAAAAATAATTACCGGAGCTAAACTAAATAATAACTTATCGGCCGCGGCCGGCACTATCAATTCTTTTTGCAGCATTTTTAAAATATCAGCAAATGTTTGCAGCGTACCAAACTTGCCTACCTCGGTAGGGCCCAGCCTGTCTTGTATAAAAGCGGATACTTTACGCTCTGCATATACACCAAAAAGCGCAAACAAAGCCGAAAAAGCGAAAAGGCCTACAGCAATAATGATATATGTAATATAAAAGTTCAAGTGGTAGTTTGCTTTGGGTTGCAAACTTACTTATTTACAAGGAAAATATAGTAAATTAGTATACATTAGTTAAACGCGTTACTTAACCGGGAGAAATATTGATTTAACAGGCTCCGAGAAAAACAAGGTGGCGTGATGGTCAAAATCGGAAGTATCATCTGTAGTTGTAAAAAACTGATGTTTAGCTCCTTTGGTGAGTGTTTTTTCCATTTCGGGATGGCGATGTAAATAATCACCGAGGCTATGGGCAACAATATCACCCTGTGAAACTACTCTGATATAATTGGGAAGGTAAGCTTTTATTTTTTCGTGCAAAACCGGGTAATGTGTACAAGCTAATAAAAGTGTGTCAATTTTTGACGATTTGGCTAATATTTGATCCAGGTACTGGTGGACAAAATAATCGGCACCGGGTTTATCGTACTCACCGTTTTCAATGAGAGGAACCCATAATGGGCAGCTTTGCTGATGAACTTTTACATCTGGAAAAAACTTTGAGATTTCCAGAGGATATGATTCTGACTGTATGGTACCTTTTGTACCAAGAATACCAATTTCTTTTGTTGTAGTATAATTGCCAATTACTTCGGCGGTTGGCCTTATAACGCCCAATACTCTTTTAGTAGCATCCTGATTATTCAAATCTTGTTGCTGTATGGTACGAAGGGCTTTTGCCGAGGCCGTATTGCAGGCCAGTATCACTAACGGGCATCCCATTTTAAACATCGCCTGTACACACTCCCAGGTATATCGGTGGATGATATTGAAAGAACGATTGCCGTATGGTGCCCTTCCACTATCACCCAAATAGAGATAATCATATTGCGGCAGCAATTTAACTATCGACTTAAATACCGTCAAACCGCCGTAGCCCGAATCAAAAACACCTATTGGTTGGTTACCTAACATCATTACAAAAATAAAAAGCGAAGCTCATTTGATATACTGAGCTTCGCTTTTTATATAAATTATTAAATTTTATTTTAAACCTAACTTTGCTTTTACCGAAGCCATTAAATCATCTGCCTCAGGAGAAACTAACAAATCAATTTGCGAAGAGTCTAATACATAAGTATAGCCTTTTTCTTTAGCAACCGCGCTAATTACACCCCTAACTTTATCAAATAAAGGTTTACCAAGTTCGTTCTTTTTTGCATCAACACTTTGTGTAGCCTTGGTATTATACTCTTGCATCCTTTTTTGAATGTCTGTCAATTCGCTTTCCTTTTGTTGACGAACAGCATCACTCATGGTAGCTCTTTTTGCTTCGTATTCGGCCCCTTTAGTTTGATACTCACTTTGCATGCCCTGAAGAACATCAATAAATGTTTTTTGGTAAGCTTGGAGCGTAGTCGAAATCACCTTTGTTTCAGGCATCTGATCTATAATTGCATTAAAATTAATATGACCAATTTTAGTTTGCGCATGAGCTAAATTTCCTGCAAACACAATACATACCGCAACTAATACAACTTTGAATAATTTTTTCATTTTTACTTTTTATCTGGATTTTTATTTGGTGCTATTTTAAACATTTTTTTTTACTTGGCAAACACTCCGGGTTTTAATCCTAAACGGGTTATTACGTCTGCACTTTTATCATATCTTGGGTTGGCATACAGCATTATCATTTCGCTGTTCTTATCAAAAATAATATCCCAGTTATCAGCTTCGGCAACGGCCTGCACTGCTTTAGCAATTCTATCCTGAATAGGTTTTACCAATGATGTGCTTTTTTGTGCAAGTTCGCCATCGGGCCCAAATTTTTGTTTTTGAAAATCTCTGGCTGCTTTTTCTTTGTCAATTATCTCGGTCTCGCGGCGTTTTTTCATTTCGGCGGTCATCAAAACCTGATCTGCCTGATAGGCTTTATACATACGGTCAATTTCCTGTGTCCGTGTATCTACCTCTTTTTGCCATTGGGCAGATAGCGCGCTCAATTCTTTCTGAGACGATACATAGTCAGGAATATGTTTTAAAATATATTCCGAATCAATGTAAGCATAGCGTTGTGCAAATGCTCCAACGCTCATTAACAAGGCAAAACATGTGGTTACAAGTATTTTTTTCATTGCTTTTATTAATTAAACCCTCCTGTTAAACTTTGTGAGATCGAAAAATGGAACTGGCCTTTATTAGCATCCGGAACACCTGGTATGGCATCAAAACCATAACCGTAATCAAGACCCAATAACCCAAATATTGGCAAAAATATGCGTGCGCCAACACCAACGGAACGCCTTACATTAAATGGAGAAAAGTCTCTAAACTTGTCCCAAACGTTTCCCCCTTCAGCAAAAGCTAATAAAAATATTGTTGCGGACTGGCTTGCAATAACAGGGTGGCGCAACTCTAACATATACTTATTGAATATCGGGCTTCCCGGGTTATTATCAGCAGTATAACTAGATCCTACCGGCACTATAGAGAAGTTTTTATAACCCCTTAAGCCAATAATCTCACTACCCTGTAAAAACTGATAACTCTGCATGCCATCACCACCTACTTTAAAACGCTCAAACGGTGCCTGGCCTACATCCTTATTATAGTAACCCATAAACCCAAATTGTGCCTGCCCTTTTAATACTAACTTACCATATATTTTTTGGAACCATTGCGATTCAAACTTCCATTTATGATACTCTACAAAATGATAACGATCTTGAGGCGTTGCTATTGTATAGTTTGTATTATTAAATAATGAATACGGAGGCGTTGCCTGTATAGTAAATTTAAAATTTGAACCCGTTGTTGGATAAATAGGCGCATCCAATGAATTACGGCTAAACTCCTGAGTTAATTTAATGTTATATGAAGATCCATTTTTGAACAAGTAGCCCGGATAATTATGTAAACTATAATGATCAAGGTTTAACGAGTAATTTAATTGAAACAAATCATCAGGAAATTTTAACCGCTGCCCTAAGGTAATACCTAGGCCATTAATGCGTAAATCGTAAAAATTAGGATCTGTTGACGCGTAAATTGATCTATTTGAACTTAACTGAGTGTAAGCGGATACAGCAAAATAAATGGGCTTTTTACCACCAAACCATGGTTCGGAAAAGGTAAACGAAAAATTTTGATAATTTTGACCGTTAGATTGGCCGCGCAGACTTAATTTTTGACCGTCTCCTTTTGGTAACGGCTTATAAGCGCTTAAATTAAACAAATTACGCAAAGCAAAGTTATTGAACGTTAAACCCAGCGTACCAACCAACTGACCGCCACCAAAACCACCGGAAAGCTCTATCTGATCTGATGGTTTTTCAACCACATTGTAAATAATATCAACCGTACCATCCTGAGGGTTTATATTTACCGGCTTGGGTTCTGTTTTTTGTTCGTCAAAATTACCTAATGTAGTGATATCACGTGTACTGCGTATGATGGCTTCTTTTGAGAATTTTTGACCTGGCTTTGTATGCAACTCCCTTAAAATAACTTTATCGTTAGTTACATCGTTACCTTTTATAATAACCCGGTTAATGTTATACTGCGGGCCTTCGTACATGCGGATGTCTACATCAATTGTATCGTTGTAAATCTTTGTCTGTACCGGATCAGATTGGTAAGTAAGGTAACCGTCATTCAAATATAATGATGAGATGTCATCACTGTTTTGAGTTGGCCCGCTTAACCGTTTATTTAAGGTTTCTTCGCTAAATACATCACCTTTTTTTATGCGTAGCAGGGTATTTAAAAAGCTTGTGGGATATTTGGCATTACCAGAAAAACGAACATTACCAAAGTAATATTTAGGTCCTTCGTATATTTTGATTTTAACGTTTACTGTTTGCTCGTTATTTTTCCAAACAGAATCACCCACTATTTCGGCATCACGATACCCTTTGGCTTGTAATTTTTCAATTAATCCTTGCTTATCCTCCTCATATTTATCGCGCATAAATTTTTTGGAACCAAAAACATTATACCATTTTCTTTCGCGTGTTTTTTTGAGGAAGCTTTTTAATTTGTTTTGGGCAAATACCTTATTTCCTTCAAAAATCACATGCTGTATTTTAACTTTTTGCTTTTTGTCAATATTAACATCTAAAATAATACTGTTAGCATCTGCGGGATCTTTCCTTTGTTTAATATCAACTGTTGTATTCAGATACCCCTTTTCGTTAAAATGTCTTTTAATAATATTGGTAGTGGTATTGAGTAAATTTTCATTTACAATTTTACCCGTTTTATCATTCAACTTTTTCTGAACGTCTTCAACTTCACCTTTTCGTATGCCCAATAAATGCAAACGGGATAACCGGGGGCGTTCCTGAATCTGAATATCAAAATATACGGTATCAAGGCTGAGCTTCGTAATATTTAATTTCACATCGTCAAATAACCCCTGATCCCATAAGGCTTTGATTACGTTTGCTGATGCTTCGCCCGGAATGGTGATTTTATCACCTACGTTCAGTTTTGAAATTTGTATCAATACATCCTTCTCCAGATACTTTATACCGCTAACTGTTACACCACCAATAATGTAATCTTTAGGGCTCAAATAGCTTAAACTGTCGGCGGGTATTGACTTTGCAAGTGGCTGGCGAGGCTGTTTTGACACCTGGGCGCATACACTTGAGCTGATGATAGAAAAAAGAATTGCAAAAATATATTTATTCATTCGAATATTTTGGTGGGCTAAAATAATTTATACAGTTGTTAAAAAGTGTTAAACATAAAAATATTAGTTGATTTGCTCGCTAGTCATACCAAACCGGCGTTCTCTTTTCTGATAGTCCAGAATGGCTTCAAACAAATCTTCTCTACGGAAATCGGGCCATAACTTATCGGTAAAATATAACTCCGCGTATGCAATTTGCCATAATAAAAAATTACTGATACGATATTCGCCGCTGGTTCTGATCAATAATTCAGGATCGGGTATGTTAGCTGTATGCAGATGGTCTGAAAAAACGGCCTCTGTAATATCAGCCGAATTAAGTTCGCCGTTCTCTGCTTTTTTGGCTATGGTCTGTACAGCCTGCAAAATTTCGCGGCGCGAGCTATAACTCAATGCAAGCGTGAGTACCAACCCTGTATTTCCAGCGGTTTTGTTTATTGCGTTTTTCAACTCGGTGCTGCACTTTTGCGGCAACATATCAATTTCGCCAATAGTATTTAAACGTACATTGTTTTCCATTAACTTTTTAATTTCTTTGTTAATGGTTGATATTAGTAACTCCATTATAGCGGTTACTTCATACTTGGGCCGGTTCCAGTTTTCTGATGAAAATGTATATAAGGTTAAATATTTAATGCCAATCTCCCCTGCACCTTCAACTATATCACGAACAGATAACACGCCATTATGATGCCCAAATACCCGTAATTTACCTTTCTCTTTAGCCCATCTGCCATTTCCGTCCATAATTATAGCAATATGCTGCGGTAATCGGGTCGTATCTATCTGCTCTCTAAATCCCATTACTAAATTATACTTGGTATAAAGCTGAATATTTTAATTTAAAAGATGAGATTACAATATAATTTATAATGCTATCAAAAGTTTGGTATTTGTATTTTAGAGCCAATTTTTAAATTTGATTGAATTGTAATTTCATTTTAAAACATCAAAAATTAAAGTTGTTTAAACCAAAAAAACTCCAAAATTTCAGGGAACAAAGGTAAAATTTACTTTGTATATTTTATTATATGGGCAAAAGAAAAATAGCCTTCAGATTTTCAACAATCAGCCCATAACTATTTAACTCATAAAAAGGCTTTTCAAAACATTTGATCCAGATAAATTATTAAAAATAGCATTTCTGAGTAACAAAAGTATATGAAATTGTAAATCCCAGCACCATATATGAATCAGTACGCATATTACCCCGTTGCGAACCTGCAGAACCAATATTTACGCCATTATTGATTTCGCCAGAACGATCTGTTAACACACTGGAGGGTTTATTGGGGTAAACGCCATTCACATCATCCAGATAACCTGTATTGAGGTTCCGGTAACCGAGGTCGGCAATAAAGTTCCATTTACCCGAAAAATTATATTTAAAACCAGCGCCATAGGGTATAGCAATAGCATGGTCTTTATAAGGGCTTGCCTGCCCCTCTGTCATTAAAGGCCTTAGTGCGTATTGTTGGCCTTTATAAAGTGCCTGGGGGGTATATTTAACTGTGCCTATGCCTGCGAAAATAAATGGGGTAAACTTATTCTGACCAGCTTCGGGAATATATTTTATAAAATTTAACTCTGCAATCAGGCTATATTCTTCCAAAGTGCTAAAAAAGCTAAGGTTCCGTTGGCGAGATTGTTGATTAGCAGATAAACTATCCGCTCCTCTGATAGTACCATATGTATAATTAATTTTAACGGAAAAATAGCCATTAAAATTTCGTTTAATAAATACACCAAAAGCGGGATCTGTAAATTTTAAGGGATTAGCGGGATTAAAATCACCAATATAACCAGATGTGCCTGCAGTGCCTCCTATTTCCCATGTTTGCGCGCTTGCTTTATAAACGCAGCCGACTGTTAATAACAGTAAGAACAATGCTATTTTAGACATTAAAATGAATGGGGTTGAGGTTTTAAAACGCAATGTTAAAACTAAAGTTTAATAAAAAATCAATAATTGCGGGCGTCTATGCCCCACATTAGCTTATTTCTTAACGTTGATAAGTAAGATTCATTATGAAGCCGTACCAGATTCAACTCAAAGCTTGCTTTACGAATATTAAATTTCATATCACTGTCAATAACGAAGGTTCGTGAATCGCACGATACCAGGTAGTTGCCACTACGGCATTCCACTTCAAACGATAACACATTATCATCTGAAAATACAATTGGTCGCACATTTAAATTATGTGGAGCAACTGGTGTAACTACCATATTGCCCGATTGCGGTAGGATAATTGGCCCGCCACAACTTAATGAATACGCCGTGGACCCGGTAGGTGTTGATACAATAATACCATCGCCCCAATAGGAATTGAGCAACTCGTTATTTAAATAGGTATGAATGGTGATCATTGCCGAATCATCACGCTTATGAAAAGTAATATCATTCAGCGCGAAGTTTTCGCCGTCAAACAGCTGGCTATCAGATTCTATGGTTAACAATACACGGCTATCCAGTGTAAATTTATTGTTAATTACATCATCAATTGCTATAGCAATATCGGTTTTATTAATACTGGCTAAAAAGCCGAGCCGGCCAAAATTTATCCCAATAACCGGAATTCCTGAATCGCGGATAAAGGCTAAGGTATCCAGCAAGGTACCATCGCCACCTAGTGTTAATACAATATCAATTAAACCTTCTAAATGCGTTTGTTTAGTAAACGTTTGATATTGACAGGGAATATCTATTTTACCGTGTAAAAAATCATCCAGATCTTTATAGATATAAATCTCAGCGTTGTGCTTTATAAGTTGTGTAAAAACTTCGTGAACATACGGCCATACTGAATCATTAAACTGCCGTCCATAAAGAGCTATTTTCATATCATTACCTTAAAGATTCAGATAATTCATAAATGAATCATATCTGTTCATCGAACCATCGTCAACAGCGGTGTAATTGAAGGTAGCTTTAACGGTATAATCATATCGCATAAACGAAGCCACAATGCCCGAAATATCTTGTTTGTTTATTTTTAACGTAACCTCCATACGGGTAGAATCGGGAAAGGAACGTATATATGAACTCAATACCTGAGCATTATCAGACTCAACAATCTGTGCCATTTGCGCTAGCGAATTATTGCGGATGCCAATTTCCAGAACAATTATTCCACCTGGCTCTGCTACTGAGGTTAATCTGGCAAAATACTCATTCATGGTGTTAATGGAAATGGCACCCAAATAATTATTTTTACTATCCAAAACCGGCACCAGAGTTAATTGCTGCTCATAAAACAACCGTATAACATCATATATATGCTGTGTTTCTACAACGTATGGATTTACCAATGATAATAAAATCCCTCCTATAGGCAATTGATAATCGGACGGTTCAATAAGGTCTTCCTCAGCTATAAGGCCTAAAAATTGTTCTTCGTTAACAATAGGCAAATGTCTTACCTTAAACTCGGTCATGCGGTCAATAACCTGCTGAATCGTATCAGAAGTACGAACAGGTGGCAATGCATTAGATACGAGTTCAATTGCTAACATATCACACTTTGTTTTTTTCGAGAAATCCTTTTAATATCCGGTTAAACTCATCAGGTTGCTCCATCATTGGGGCATGGCCACAATGATCAATCCAGTGCAGCTCGGCGTTTGGTAATAATCTTTTAAACTCATTCGCTACCTCCGGAGGGGTTATCTTATCGTTTTTACCCCATATTAAAGATACGGGAATCTTTATTTTATACAAATCTTTTGACATATTATGCCTGATAGCCGATTTAGCCATAGCCAAAATCCGTATTACCCGGTTCCTGTCATTCACTGTAGCAAAAACATCATCAACTAACTCTTTTGTAGCTATTTCAGGGTCATAAAAAGTAAACTGAACTTTTTCTTTAACAAAATCATAACTTTCCCTGCGGGGGAAAGATCCACCGAAAGCATTTTCGTACAAACCCGAGCTGCCCGTTAACACCAATGAACTTACAAATTCGGGATGGGATAAACAGTAAATTAATGCCACATGCCCACCCAATGAGTTTCCTATCAGGGTAAAACCCTGCAATTTTTTGTAGGTTACAAATTTATGAACGTATTTAGACAAGCTTTTAACACCTGTAGTTAATAATGGTAAGTCATAAATTGGGAGTATGGGTATGATAACACGATATTCTTTGCTGTATTCTTCAATAACCTTTTCCCAATTGCTTAATGCCCCCATTAAGCCGTGCAGCAATAACAGGACCTCGCCTTCGCCTTCGTCTATATAACTGAAACCGTTTTCATCTTTAAGCACGAAATCCATATATCTTGTAAATCTTATTTATGTATTTGATTTTTACGCTTAAGTATAAAGCAGTATAAAATTTAAATACCCGGTATAAAAATAGTTTATTGAAGTGGAGTTGCAACAATTTAAGCAATTATTTAACTTAATAATTGTTTTACCACTTCTGATATTGTTTTACCATCCGCTTTTCCGGCCAACTCTTTATTAGCTGCACCAATAACTTTACCCATTTCTTTTACGGATGTTACGCCTAAATTGATTATTAATTGTTTAATAATATTTTCAATGTCGGCTCTATCCATTTGTTGCGGTAAATATGTTTCAATTACCAGTTGTTCATCGTTTTCAATCTGGTATAGATCGTCGCGGTTTTGGGTTTTATAAATTTCTGCCGATTCTTTTCGTTGTTTGATCAGCTTTTGCAAAACTTTGATCTCTGCTTCTTCTGTAATTACATCATTTGCGCCTTTTTCTGTACGGGCTAATAACAACGCGGCTTTAACTGCACGCAATGCCCGCAAATTAACTTCCTGCTTGGCAAGCATCGCCTTTTTAATATCCTGATCTATTGTTTCAATTAATGACATGGTTTGTTTTTTTATTGGTTTTGGGGTTGATTAGTAGCTGGCTGCTAATATGTACATTCAATTATTTCCTAAAAATATTGGTTGCCGTTGCTTGTGCCAGAGGCATTACGGTTAATTCGTTAATATTAACATGTGCCGGGCGCGAGGCTGCAAACCAAATTGTTTCGGCTATATCTTGCGCAACCAGAGGTGTAAAACCTTCGTATACTTTTTTTGCGCGTTCCTTATCACCATGAAAGCGAACTTCGGAGAACTCCGTTTCAACAGCCCCCGGATTTATACCCGTCACCTTTATACCATGTGTTAAAAGATCAATACGCATTCCTTTATTTAAGGCATCAACGGCGTGCTTGGTGGCACAATAAACATTCCCGTTGGCATAAACTTCTTTACCTGCAATTGATCCAATATTAATGATATGCCCGGTTTTGTTAATTATCATCCAGTTTGATACCACTTTTGAAACATACAACAGGCCTTTAATATTAGTATCTATCATGGTTTCCCAATCCAGATATTTACCGTTTTGTAACGGATCAAGGCCTTGGCTAAGCCCGGCATTGTTAATTAATACATCAACTTTTTTCCATTCTTCAGGCAGGCCTTCCAGGTTATCAATAACTTGCTCTTTGTTACGTACATCAAATACAGATGTGGCTACATCAACCCCATATTGCTGAGTTAATTGTTTAGCCAGATATTCCAAACGCTCCGCACGACGGCCGGTAAGGAGGAGATTATACCCTTCCCGGGCAAAAACATGAGCGCAGGCCTCACCTATTCCAGCGGTGGCCCCTGTAATTAAGGCAATTTTAGACATATGTATAATACATTACAAAACAAAGTTAGTTTTTTTACTTTACCTGATTTTATTATTCAAAATAGATAGTAAATACCACGGTATGTAAAAACAGCTTATCAATAGGCCGCGAATATGGATTATCTTCCGCGATTAACACATCTTTAAAAGCATTAGAAACTTTAATTTCTGGAGAGAATTTAAAATAGTCAAAATATATATCACACCCAAGTCCAACCTCGTACGACGCGTAACTGCGTTTATTATTAACCATTTTATCGAGCGGCGATAAATTAGCATCATCATTTTTTTTAGGCGCGTTTATCCCATAAGAATACTTTACACCGCCCAGTATATATGCTCTAAAATTACCCAGCCTGTCTGATTTTATTTTAAGATCCAAAGGTAATTCAATCATAGAGGCATGCACTTGCTTATCTACGTTTTGTAAAGGCGTTCTGTATTGGTATGATAGGGCCCGGTCGGTAAAAACAAGTGATGGCGTGGTGCGCAGTTCCAGGTTATCAGTTATTCTTAACCTTGCCAAAAAGCCCACTGCAAAACCTTGCGAAGGGTTGGAACTTATACTATTTAATGAATCTGTTACAGCGTTACCTGACGAATTATCGATATAGGGGTTACGCCAATCTGTTTTGCGTAGAATTTTAAAATCGTTGCTTATGTATTGAAAATGAAACCCGAAGCTAAAATTATGATAGTCTGCCCCGCCTGCCCATGCAGGCACCTGTGCCTGTAATTTATTACTGCAAATTATAAAAACACAAACAAGTAAAGCACAGTAGTTTTTAATCATTTAACACCTGTATATATAGAACAAATACCAAACGCCAATGGCTTTTGTTTGGTATTTTTAAAACCTACTTTATCCATTAAGGTTATAAACTGCTCCCCATCCGGAAATGCAGCTACAGACTCAGGAAGATAGGAATAGGCCCGTGCATCCTTTGAGAATAGTTTGCCTATGCCTGGTGTTATATAATTAAAATAGAAGCTATAGAGCTGTTTTACAGGAAAAACCCTGGGCTTTGAAAATTCTAATATCACTACTTTACCACCCGGGCGCAAAACACGATATATATCCGCTAACCCATTTTCAAGGTTTTCAAAATTACGCACACCATACGCAACTGTAACCGCGTCAAAGTCGTTAACATCAAAAGGCAACCTTTCCGAATCGGCAAGGCGCACCTCAAATTGATGGTTCAGGCCTCGTTTAGTTATTTTTTGATCGGCAACATCCAGCATTCCCTGCGAAATATCCACACCTATAATTTTTTCGGGCTTTAATATTTTAAGTGCCTCAAAAGCAAAATCGCCGGTGCCGGTAGCTACATCCAATATAAATTTAGGCTTATCGTTTTTTAATTCGCCAATCGCTTTTTTACGCCAGATGATATCAATACCGAGTGATAAAAAATGGTTTAAAAAGTCGTAAGTTTTTGATATATTATTGAACATATCGGCCACTTGTTCTTTTTTAGCGACCTGCTCATTTTGATAAGGTGTTACTGTTTTATTCATTGATGCGGTAAAGATAATAATTTGTTTTATTGGAACATGTTAGTTTAATAGAGGGATAACTTATGCTCCCCAATTTTACATACAGCATACACTTAGGGAAGATTATAATAATGTTTGACCCATAAAAAAAGCCAACTCATATAAGCTGGCTTCCAAATCAATCATACATATTTTTATCCTTAAGGAAAAACAATACCATTATAATTACCAACATTAACTATAGGAATTGAGGAGCTATATTGACTGTTAATAGCTTTAATAAATTCGTTGGCAACAATTGAGTAGCCGCGTGGGGTTAAATGTACTCCATCTAAAGAGAATAAACCACCGCTAATAAAATTGGAGTTAAAACTTATACCATTAACTACCAAACCGCTTGTTTTAATATTACTTAAAAAGGTATAAGCATCAAACACGGCCAGGCCCTTTGCAGCAGCTACAGATTTAATTGTACTGTTATAAGAGCTTACATAATCTTTAGTCAATGCCACTTCGTTTGCATCAAGTACATATTGATCATCAATAGGCGTGTAAGGGGTTAAACCATAAGGAACCGGAACGGGTATACCTGGTACCGTAACCGGCTGCCCAATTTTGGTGGTTGGAAATGTAAGTACAATCAGGTCACTGGCAGTAGCAGGGCGTGCAGCATGTGTGTTATCGGCTGGGTCGGCACTGGTGCGGGCATTAATATACAATGCCTTAGCTGCAGGGTTAGCTTTTTGCACGCCGCCTAAAATAGCACCTACAGTTACCGTAGTAAAATAAGGAATTGTAGTAACATCGGGTATGGTTGCAACCGCACCCTTTTGCCCGTTAGCCGTGAGTGTACCTATTAATAAATTATACAACTGGCCAAATGTTCCTTTATCTGTTAATACATCGCCGGCGCCACCGCTTGTAGCATAACCCAATGCATCGTTGTTACCTAACCAATTAGTAAAAAAGGTAAAGGGTTTAGCGGTAATGAAACTTAAATAGGTGGTTGAATTTGTTGGAGAGGCACCTGGTAATAAACGCTCAAAAAAAGGATTTAAATTACCATAGGGCGCATAGGTTAAATGTAAAAGCTTTATTCCCGGCACACCATAATTCTCTATATCATCGGTATATTTAGTTAAAAGGTTAACCGTACCAAAGCCCGGGATAGTAACTGCGCCACGGTAGCCGAGGCTTGTTGTAACCTGCGAAGTAATAGGGCTGCCGGTAGCCGGATCAAACCCTGATAGTTTAACATAGCCTGATCCGTTAGCCTGATCAGTAGTAAACAAAGGCTGGTTAAAAACACCGCCGCCAACTGTTTGTAATTGTTGTGCTATGATACTCGGGTACGATACCAACTGGCCTGCACGGTACAATCCACCATCGGCATAACCTGCTGTTAATGAGTTACCAACGGCAATATACCGGGTAAAATCTGCCGAACCTCTGCTGGGTGCCGGGTTAGAATTAAATGATGGCTTACAGCCAGCTATGCAGATGGAGGCAACTAATATATATAAGTAATTTTTAGTTTTCATATCAATTAAATTTATTTATTACCAGTGGTAAGCAAGTGATATTCCAGGTATTAATACATTGGTTTTATATGTTCCTGATAAACCAGATTCAATATTGGTTTGAGGCCTGTCTTTTAAATGTTCGTATTCAAATGATACATCAAGATCAAGTTTTTTGGCAACCTTATATCCAAAACCTACTGTACCGTATACACGGTTAGCATCCGGAGCTTCTGGAGTAACATACCCATCCTGAACCGGAGTTGAGGCATAACCTCCCCCAAAGCGCAAAGCTACAGTACTACTGGCTTTATATTCGGCACCGCCTCTTAAATCAAATGCATCATTATAATTACGCGGAGACGAGGTAAGTGTTGACCCGTTAACCGGTTGAGAATAATTAAAATCAAGCGATTGATAGTTACGCCATTTTACATAATTAAAATCTAAGCCAACCGTCCATTTATCGCAAGGATAAATACCTATACCCAAAGAAGTTGTTGATGGTAAAGGTATTTGTGCAGAAAACTTGGTTCCCGCCGGAAACCGGCCTTGCAACGATGCAGGTATACTGCCCGAAAAAGTTGCATCACCACCATCTATTTTAGTATCAACCTGCGAGCGGTGGGTAAACCCAAAAGTTATACCTGCTTCTGTTTTAATGTAAACGCCCGCGTTCCAGCCATATCCTTTACCGCTTCCTTTTAATTCAGCAGTCGCGTCCGCGCTTACCGGTATGCCTCTCAGCAGGTCAACGCTGCCGTAATTGTATACAAAACCTCCGCCAACGCTAATAAAATCGGCAAGCTTAACACTTAATGTCGGCTGAAAGTAAATCGCTTTTAAATTAAGGCTCTCCAGCACATACTTTCCATCCCATTGGTTACCCCAGTCGGTTAATCCGCCAAAGGGTGTATAAACGCCTAAGCCTACTTTCCAGCAGGAAGATTTAGGGCCCCAGGCTGCATAAAAAGTAAATGGAGTAGCAATTTGAGTGTTATTATTAAAAGTTTTATTTGACCCCGTACTTTGGAATGCTGATTGAAATAATAATGGACTTACACCCCCCTGGATATAATTTTCGGGTAACATGGCTACCGCGCCAGGGTTAAAGAGTATAGAGGCTGCATCTTGTACAAGGCCTGTACCTGTATTGCCCATGCCAACCTGCTTTTGTCCGTGCAAGTTAACCTGAAAGCCTTGTGCCATAGCCAAAACCGGGAATAGCGCAAGTCCTATTAATAGTAATCTTCTCATAATTATATTTTAGGTATATGAAATTTGATATGCAAACATAATAAAATATTATTATGCTAACATAGCAAATGCTTGTATTATTTTAAAATGTTTAAAGCTTTTTTATTTGTGTATAAAATTTTTTATTGAAGTATTTGATTATCGGCAAGAAAGGTTAATTTTGCAACCTCAAATAGGATACCCTTATACAGGATATTTACTGTTAATAATTAAAAAAGAATTACTAAAATAGTATGCCAAACATTGGAAAAATAGCCCAGATCATTGGTCCGGTAGTTGACGTAAGCTTTGCTGACGCGCACTTGCCACGAATTTTCGACGCTTTAGAGATCACAAAAGAGAATGGCCAAAAAATCATTCTTGAAGTTCAACAACATTTGGGCGAAGACCGCGTTCGTGCGATCGCCATGGATTCGACAGACGGTTTACTTCGCGGTATGCCAGTTTTAGATACTGCTTCCGCAATTAAAATGCCTGTTGGCGATCAAATTAAAGGTCGTTTGTTTAATGTTGTAGGCGAAGCTATTGATGGAATTGGGGCAGTTGATGCAACTGGTGGTTACCCTATCCACAATTTACCTCCAAAATTTGATCAATTATCAACCGAAACCGAAATACTTTTTACAGGTATCAAGGTTATTGATTTATTAGAGCCTTATGTAAAAGGTGGTAAAATTGGATTGTTTGGTGGTGCCGGTGTAGGTAAAACAGTATTGATTATGGAATTGGTAAATAATATTGCCAAGGCTTATGCAGGTTTATCAGTATTTGCTGGTGTTGGTGAGCGCACACGTGAAGGAAATGACCTTTTACGTGAGTTTATCGAATCAAATGTAATTAACTATGGTGATGCCTTTAAACATTCGATGGAAGAAGGTGGATGGGATTTGAGCGTAGTTGATAAAGAAAAATTAAAAGAATCAAAAGCAACATTGGTTTTCGGACAAATGAATGAGCCTCCTGGCGCGCGTGCCCGGGTTGCCCTTTCAGGATTAACCGTAGCCGAATATTATCGTGATGGTGAAGGCGAAGGCCAGGGAAAAGATATTCTTTTCTTTGTTGATAACATCTTCCGCTTTACGCAGGCAGGTGCCGAAGTATCAGCGTTATTAGGCCGTATGCCGTCAGCAGTAGGTTACCAACCAACCCTGGCAACAGAAATGGGCTTGATGCAAGAGCGTATCACTTCAACAAAACGTGGTTCTATTACCTCAGTACAAGCGGTATATGTACCTGCTGATGATTTAACTGACCCTGCTCCCGCTACAACTTTTGCCC
>JANXTT010000118.1 GCA_025352225.1 Mucilaginibacter sp.
AATGTAATTAAGATGTTAATCAAAAATTAATAAAAGTGCATATACGGTATTGCGAAAAATGCATTTATATATAAATTTGGTTAATCCCTTAAAGAAAATGAAAGCAATAACTCAACAACTCACTTTTGAACAAAAGCTACAAGGTTTCATCATAGCAATCATCGGCATAGCCGCGATTGTTAATTATATAATTTAACCAATTATAAACCTAAAGAAACCTACAAGGGTGATTACCAATCAGTAATCACCCTTTTTAGTTGTAACCATATGTACAGAGCTACAATACCTATAATAATAATTATGCTGTTGTTTGCAATATCATCATGCAAGCATGTGTTAAAGCCCGAAAATTTATATGGTAAATGGGTATATACTAAGGTTGAAAACCCATATTCGCCAAATCCTCCTGATACGGTATCTGCACAAAACCTAGCCGAAAACAAGCCTTATATCGTGTTATCAAAAAATGGTGATTTGATTATGATTTGGGGAGGAAAGCTATTATCACATGGAAAATATAAAATTGACGGTGTTAATATCAGCTATACTGAAAGTTTGGCTGGTGGCAAAAGTAGGACTTTTCCATTTTGGATAAAAGAAGTAACAGCAAACAAAATTATTTTTGAAACCAAAGACGATGATGCGGTAAGGGTAACTGCTAGAAAGGAGTGAGGCTTACCATTACTAAGCCTCAGCTTCTTGCAAATACATTTCATTAATAGCGGCCGAATACTTATTTTCTATTACTTTGCGTTTCGCTTTCATCGTGGGCGTTATTTCGCCTTCTTCTATGCTAAATGGATTACGTTTTACTTTGAAATTTTTAATGCGTTCAAACTTGGCTAACTCGTTGCTCAGCTTACGTATATCAATAGTTAGCCATTCTATAATGTTTGGGTCGGTAATAAAAATGTCAGGAATATTAAAATAAGCATCGTCTAAATTAAAAACCTCCTGCAATGTTTCGCGAGACGGTACAACAATGGCTGTAATATATTCGCGCTTGTCGCCAACTAAAAATAATTGTTCAATTTTAGGGCTTTTCAAATAAGTATTTTCTACCGGAGTAGGATAAACATTTTTACCATACGCGTTTACCAACATATTTTTCAGGCGGTCGGTAATTTGCAGGTTTCCTTTAAAAAAACGGCCTATATCACCCGTGTGGAACCAACCATCCGCGTCAATGGCTACATTAGTTTCTTCCGGCTTATTCCAGTAGCCTTTCATAACACAATGCCCGCGAACAATTATCTCGCCTTCTTCGCTTTGATATGCCGGGTTAAAAGTTTCGTGGGTTTGTATGGTGTTGATATGTCCGGTTTCGTAGTTCTGTATGGCTACTTCTATACCCGGTATTATCCGGCCAACGGTACCATAAACCTGCCTATGGTATTCAGTAACCGACATAACAGGCGAAGTTTCGGTTAAACCAAAGCCTTCTAATATTTTAATACCAAGATCACCAAAAAACTCACCAATGTTTTTAGGTAACGCGCCACCACCAGATATCATAAACTTTAAACG
Organism: Mucilaginibacter sp.; assembly: GCA_025352225.1. GTDB lineage: Bacteria > Bacteroidota > Bacteroidia > Sphingobacteriales > Sphingobacteriaceae > Mucilaginibacter. The sequence continues at coordinate 1,528 of JANXTT010000118.1, forward strand.
GCCACCGGTTTTTTCTTTTATTTTACTAAAAACCAATTTTTCGGCAAGCTTAATTTGTTGTTGTAATATAAAACCAGGTTTTTTGTCCTCCTCACATACCAATCGGTATGTCTTCCCAATTTTTAGTGCCCATAAAAATATCTTAGCTTTTGCCCCACCTGCAGAAGTTCCATTCTTTATGGCCTTGTCATGTATGCGTTCCAATAATCTTGGTACACAATTCATTACAGTTGGTTTTACCTCGCCCATGTTTTTGGCCAGCAATTCCAAACTTTGAGCGAATGCTATTTTACACCCCTTTGCCAAACATACATGATATGTTGCTGTACGCTCAAATACATGTGATAGCGGCAAGAACGAGAGAAACGTTTCGTTTTCGTCAATCACAGGTATTTGATCAAGGCATACGCGAACATTCTCAACTAAATTGGAATGTGTGAGCATTACGCCTTTAGGAGTTCCGGTTGTACCCGATGTGTAGATTAGACATGATAAGTCTGACGGAATAATGGCTTCCCGGGCAATGTTAATCGAGGTGGCATATTGGTCAATAATATTTAGCCCTTCGTTGATTAATTCCCCAAAGCTAATCACACCCGAATTAAGTTTTACTTTGGCGCAATGCTTTTCATAATCGTTAAAAGCAGGTATAATACGCGTTAACTCCAAGCAGTTGTTTGCAATTTTGATTACCTTTTTAAATAAAAATGGATTGCCAACCAATATGGTTTTAGCACCCGAATCATTTAAAATATACTCAATATCTGTTTCGGACAGCGTAGGGTAAATGGAAGTATTAACGGCACCAATCTGTTGTAGTGCCTGGTCATAATAAACATAATCGGGGCTATTATCAATTATTAATGCCAACCGGTCGCCTTTTTGGATACCAATATCCAACATATAAGCGGAGATCGCATCAATTTTAGTTAACGCCTCTTTATAACTCACTTCAATCCAGGCATCGCCCACCTTGTAAATTAAAAACGTATTAGTTTCTGGATGAATATTAGCTACCGTATTACGGATAAGCTTAGGAACAGTAGATTGCGGTGTTACCGGGTTCATTAAAAGGTATTAAATAGAGGTTTATTTTATCGAGAAACAAATTTAATTTATTTGGGATAAATACGTGAAAATTTATACGCGATTTTTGACAAGATAAAAACACGTGGTTTAATTCAAATTATCAATTGTTTTTAATGAGAGTTGTATAGGTTTCTAGCTTAAAATGTGGTGATTAAGTTGATTATATTTCTATTAAGTTTTTGTTAAACATATAAAAGTAAAATATTTTAGTGTAAATTTACCTAACCATATAATTACCCAATTCTAAAATTAGTTCTTTATTTGGAAATTAAGGTCAGTTAATTTGAAAAGGGAAAGTGTAAAGCTTTCTCTTTTTATCCCGCTTTTGGTGTGATTATAAGATTGGCGCAATAATTAAAAATCATTTGCTTTAGCGTATATCGCAAAACAAAGTAACTACATACAGTGTACGTTTGTTAATACTTATACCGGCGATACATTTTTTCTGCCGTTGCTGCTTCATTTGTTTTCCCGGCAGCAGTATATAATTGGGCGAGGTTTTGCCAAAAATAAGGCTCCCTGTATTTTCCCTTTTTCTCAATATGGTGTTCTGCTATTTTAATAACCAACTGCAATATGGCAGGGTCATTAAGTACAACATCACTGGTAACCTCATCTAAACCTTTGAATGTCAACGCCGCCATCATGGTGGGTATTTCTGTTGTTTCAGTAGCTGAGTTTAAGGCCTGTTTAAATATTTGCCTTTTTACAGGTGACTTGAAATTGGTGTCGAGCTTTGCATAAAAAGCTATATTCTGGTAAATTTTATAAAAATCTTCAGCGCGATTCGGAACCTTTTTGTCTGCCATAACTGGTAAGTTAAGTAAGGATACTACTAATGACATAGGCAACATATTCGCATTGTAACCATGATCTTTTATATAACAGGTTGTCATATATTGTAATGCGGAAAATATAATAGGATCTGCTAGGCTGTTTTCAGACCTGAGTTTTAGTTTTGATCTTATAAGCTTTGCCGCTATTGAATATTCATAATTGGCTTTATTTCCATAACCATAACTGTAGTTTCTGATATGGTTGAAAATACTGTCAGCTTCGGTAGTTTTACCCAACAAAGTACATACGCTTAAATAAATATCATGGAACCTAACGGCGTATTCTTGATATTCCGGATATCTAATGTCCCACCTTCCAATATTACTTGTACAAACGATATTACCAGGGCCTTTTAGAAAAAAATCGTCTAACTTGTACACCATGTCTTTAATAGGATTGAGCAATTCGTAAATAGCGTGGCTGTTTTCTTTGCCAGCTTTCAATAATTCGGAATTTAAATTGGTTTGTGCTGCTAACATACAATAACGGTAAGTGTTCAATGTATTCTCGTCGGTAACACCTACCGCCATGTTATTGAATATGTCTTGTTCTTCGTGGCAAAGCTTAATAAGGTTTATCGTTTTTTCTTTATCTAATAAAACACTTATAGTTGTAATCGAATCATTTTTACGAGTTATTTCCATAAGCTTGTCAAACATTTGATTACAAACTTGTGCGGTGCTAGTTAAACTTATAAACAATAAGCCTGCAATCAACAGTAAAAGCTTTTTATTATGAAACATAAGTTTTTTTAAAGTAAATGAGTAATTATAAATAAATCGGTCTGGATTGTGGATTTTAATGATATAAAAATAATAAAAAGCATTAAGTTGTAAAGGTGTTTTTTGCAGTGATACTTACTCAAAAAAGATATATTGGTTGTAGTGAATTTATTGTGCTCGTTTTTAATAATATCAGCTATCAACAATTTGCTGGGTATAAATTTTTGTTCTTAAAAACCGGTTAAATTCCAGCATTCGAAATATGATGCTTAGATGTTCTAATTAATGGTTTGGCGTACCCAACTTACTATGATAACCAGTACAATAACCGTTATCTTTACAAGGGAAAGGTGTCAGTTTCCGGTAGTCAATATTTAAAAATGAGAAACTCAATTGTCTTCAATACTGTTTATTTCAGCGATGATAAATAAAATCAAACTTCATAATTATATCTATGGATTCATATTTAGCTTGATTGAATTTATTGTGTTTGAATTGGTAGTATGTCCTTTCACAATCTATTATTTTATTAGTGGCAGATTTATATATGGTTTTATTGCTTTAGGTATTTTTTTAAACGCCCTTCCTATTATCATTTTGGCAATCAGGTCACTAGTAAAAAAGGAAAAAGACATCGGGATACTTAGTTATCTTAAAAAAGATACCCGGAATAAAATACATATCCAGTATCGGAATTTACAGCGCGATACTAATTTGCTCGCATTATTATTGTTATTTCCTTTTTTGCTAAGTATATTATGCCTCATTGATATATTAAAGCATCGAAAACCTTTGTATAACGCTTGACAGAAAACCTCATACTTTCTGTAGGGATGAACTTTCAATGCAACGTTTTGATGGTTATCTAATTTTGAGGATGAGCGCTGTTATGCCTGGTTTTAAGTCAGACTAAATTTGCGAGCATGACCAGCATCATTTATTTACCTGATTGATATTATAAATTAAAGGGATGTATACTTGATATTTGTAATATCAGTATCAACATTGCTGAATACATATTGGCTCAGACAAGCCAATGAGCTAAATAGTAGTTTCAACAAAAAGACAACCTCAATGGTATCTAAAAAACAAAATCCAGAACTTTCTGAAAAATACAATGTTGCCGCACCGCGTTATACAAGTTATCCAACCATGCCTTATTGGGATACAGCGCAATTTGATCAGCAAGAATGGAAACGATCGGTTAAAATATCCTACGATGAAAGCAACCCTACCGATGGCATAAGTTTATATATTCATTTGCCATTTTGCGAAAACCTGTGTACTTATTGCGGCTGTAACACCCGTATCACAAAAAACCATCAGGTAGAAGGCCCCTATATTCGGGCTGTATTGAAGGAATGGAAAATGTACCTTGCAATTATGGTTACGCCACCAACAATTCGTGAGATACATTTAGGTGGCGGCACACCTACTTTTTTTTCTGCCGAAAACTTGAAACTGTTGCTCGAAGGCTTGCTGGATGGTGTAAATATTTATGCCGGGGCCGAATTTAGTTTTGAAGGGCATCCTGCAAATACAACATTAATTCATTTACAAACCTTATATAACCTTGGTTTTCGCAGGTTAAGTTTGGGCATACAAGATTTTGACACTAAGGTACAGTTTATAATTAATCGCCGGCAGAGTTTTGAACAGGTACAAACGGTAACCCAACAGGCCCGCGGTATAGGTTATATATCCATCAATTACGACCTTATTTATGGGCTTCCATTGCAAACGATGGAAGGGTTGGCCAATACCTTACACCTCGTATCTGAACTGATGCCGGATAGAATAGCCTTTTATAGTTATGCGCATGTACCCTGGATGAAACCCGGCCAAAGAAGATTTACAGAACAGGACTTACCCGATACTCACCTCAAAAATAAGCTATACGAAATAGGTCGCGGCTTATTGAAAAGCTATGGTTACCAGGAAATAGGTATGGATCATTTTGCCCTGGCAGATGATAGCCTTTTGCATGCGGCGGCGTTGGGGAAACTTCACCGTAATTTTATGGGTTATACCGATAAGCACACACAATTACTTATTGGGTTAGGTGTTTCTTCCATTAGTGATTCGCATTATGCATTCGCTCAAAATGTTAAAGTTTTAGAAGATTATCTTCACCATATTGATCAGGGGGAATTACCGGTTTTTAAAGGGCATATCTTAACAGACGAAGATCTGATCATTAGTAAGCACATTTTAAATATCATGTGTGAGGGGCATACCTCATGGAACCATCATACAGAGCCATGTGCCTCTTTATTGGATGGTTTGGAGCGGCTTCAACCCCTTGTTAATGACGGTTTGATTGATCTTAATTCATATGGGTTAACGGTAACACCACTAGGTAAGCAGTATCTTCGTAATATTTGTATGGCTATTGACGCCAGGCTATGGGCGGATAAGCCAGCTACTCAATTATTTAGCATGGCTATATAAACTTGTACGGTTTATTATTGTTAATAAGGAAATATAAGTAGTGGAATTGTTACCTGCGAAGGAAATCCGTCGGCTAAATAATGGCCAATAATTTCTTTAAAATGAAAGCGGTGATAAACGAGTACTAGTAGATCATTATGCATGCCATTGATCATTACATCAAGTGCGGTTGCCAGCTCCTTCTCCTTTATATTATTAAAAAAGAGCCGATCGTAATTTACATTATCAGCAACGTCTTCTTTAAAAACATTACAGGCGTGGTTGTCAGCCATATCAGGTAGCCCCTTGGCAGATAAATGAGCCACTGATAGATCGGCTTGCCATGATTTTGCCAGGTCGGCCAAATAATTTACTATATGTAAACGGCAATATCTTAAATCTGCAATATATACCATCCGCTCAATAGGCTTTAATGGCCAGCTTGCCGGGATTAGTAACAATGGGCATCTTACTTTTTTTAATATTGTGTCAATATTAAAATTTAATTTTATAGATGTTGATGGTAAAAGATTAGTTATGCCTTTAATTATCATCCAGATATCGTTTCTATTGATTAGTGCTATTAATTGAATTTCGTCCATAAGAGAAATATCTATCTCATTTACTTCCGGCTTAAAATCGGCTTGACCATTATTATGTAATGTAAGGGGCTCTGTAAATATAGAGACAGGTTGTTGGTAGCTTGTGTTTTTAGAAAAACCTCCAACCACTACTTTTTCTATAATTGTTTTATTAATTCTGTTATAATGTGCCAATAAAATCTGTGCTTCAATCTTTCTGGCTATCAAAAGAGCGAATTCTGTAGCATTCTCAGCTTCGGGCGAGCCATCATTAATAACAAATATAATTTTCATGTTGATCAGGTTAAATCGATATGATATAGTTGTAAAATTGAAGAATAGTATACAATAAATGTATGATGATAGTCATTTTACCGTGTGACTGTAGTCAGTATATGCTGATGATACTATCTTTTCAACGGCTTTTGCAAATGAAATTGCACCTGGCCCAGCACCTACAAAACTTAAATAAACCTAACACTTTTCAATGCTTTCTATAAATGTGTACTGCAACAAAAAATTTGAAAAAGCCATTTCTAACTTTTATCTTTAAGGAACATTGATATTTTGAGAGGAGAAACAAATGGCAGATTTTCGATTTATCCCTATCGTGCCACATCCTTTACTAAGCCCATATGTTGCGCAAATACACGTATTTGAAAGTAGCGGCCGGCTTCCCCATGAGGAAAGAAAACTGATTGTTCCAAATGCGAATTTCAAATTAACGCTTACCTATCGTAACGGGATCGTGGCGGGCATTGGCGACAACACCTTTATTCAAGCTGAAAATAAACTAAGTTTGACTGGTCTGATCGATTTGCCTGTCATTCTTGATTCCCATCAAGACGCGCAAACCGGCACTATAATCGTCGAATTCAACCCACTCGGAGCGTATCGTTTTTTTTATTTATCGTATGCTGAGGTCAAAAATGAAATTGTGGAGCTGGCCGACCTAATTGGAAACCACGCAGAAGAACTTCAATCACAACTAGTTGAAGCAAATTCTATAATACTAAATTTGCAGATCCTGCAAAAATTTTTGATTAACCAATTGGAGAAAACGGTGGCTGACCCGATCTATGATTATTGCATCGGCCGCATATCCAACTCCAAAGGACAGATAAGCGTGGCACAGTTGGAAAAGGAAACCGGCTATAGCTCACGATGGCTTCATACAAAATTTTCGGAACATCTGGGCACCGGGCCTAAAAACCTTTCCGAGATCGTACGGTTCAAACAATTTTATCAGGCGTATTCCACTGGTGTCAAAATGCAAAATTTAAAGGAACACATTTACCATAACTACCACGATCAATCCCATTTCATCAGGGCATTTAAAAGATTTACCGGATTTACCCCATCAGATCTTCAAAATAGCACCAACGAACTTAGCACTAAGAATTTTACCAGTTGAGTTCCGATTTGTACAATACTTAGAGATATCAGCGACCTATCTTTACTAAAAAAATAAAATACAATGGAAAGGAATAATTTTAACAGCAGTATTTCCGCAACAATCAGTGCGGATGAGGCGATCAAAATGATCAGCAATGTACCCGGATGGTGGGGAATAACTTTTAGCGGAAATTCCGAACAGCAAAATGATAAGTTTATCGTAAAGATGGGAGGAGATTCATACTTTAACTTTACCGTGGCAGAATTAATTCCCGGTAAAAGAGTTGTTTGGTTAGTTACCGATTGCAATATGCCCTGGTATGAAGATAAAAAGGAATGGGCTAACAATACATTAATTTTTGATGTTACTGAAAATAATGGCGTAACGGAACTTAATTTTACGCACGAAGGCCTTACACCCGATGTTGAGTGCTACAAGGACTGTGCCCCTGGTTGGACTCATTGGATAAAAACAAGTTTATTATCATATCTTACTACAGGAGAAGGTGTTTTTAGGCCTAGTACCGTATAACGGTTTTGCTCAACTTCGGGCGAGCCATCATTAATAACAACCATAATTTTCATATTGATCTGTTAAATCGATATGAAAATTATGGTTGTAAATCGAAGAATTGTATGCAATAAACCTATGATAATGACTGATGATTGTACTCAGTATGTTCTAAGGAGTATTATGGATGCTCTTTTTCAAAGGCTTTTGCAATTTCCAGTAATAGCGTTTTATTCTGAGCCTGTAAACATCATACATCAAAGTGAAAAACAATATAATTAAAGGTATAAAGAAAGCGTGAAAATGCAGATGACGAAATAAATAAGCCCCACCCAATGCACCGCACATAAAGAAAAATATTACAGCTAAGTGCAGTTTGATTTTTGATTTTAGGACGATACGGTCTTCAACACTGCTATTGATCATCTGAGCAAGCTCAATTCCGAGATCGGTGAATGTACCTGTAAGATGCGTTGTTCTGACTACAGAACCAGAAATTATTGAGACAAGCGAATTTTGTAACCCCATAGCAAAAAGTAAACTACCTGCAAATAGTTCTTTTGATACCAAACTATGGTCGTACTGGTAACCTCCTAAAGCAACACCCAATAGGATCGCCATTTCTATCAATATTGGAATTACGTAGGAATATCGCTGGTTGCGCCCGATCCAAGAAACGATTAAACTAGAAATAAAGGCACCCGCCAAAAAAAGAAACATCCACAGGGCGATCACCCGTGCGTTTTTCCAATCCCGAAGCGCAACCCGCTCTGCAAATAAAGCCGCGTGCCCGGTTACATTGGTTGTTAATACCGCTAAACTTAAAAATCCGGCAGCGTTTATAAAACCAGCAGTCATTCCCAACCAAGATGCTAATTTAACATTATGTCTGTACGTCCTTTTAGTGCCCACATGTCTTAACATAAATGTGTTAATTAATGGCAATTAATAATTCCTGATGGCTGCTTTTGCGGGCTCAGGTATGGAATGTTTAAACCCATGCCCCGCAGGATAAACCAGAAACCCAGACAAATCATTAAGTATGGCATTGCTTTATTTATGCGCCTGCGTACAACTGGCCCTAAAAAACCCGAACTAATGGTTGCTAAAAGCATTAATGGGAAGGTTCCAATACCGAACCAAAACATATATTGCGCGGCCCCAAATGGGGAGGGCGTGTTAAGTGCTCCAACTAATGCCAGATAAACAAATCCGCAAGGCAAAAAACCATTGAGTAGCCCCACAATGAGGTGTCCGGCCCGATGCTGGAGGGCGTAACTTAATATGCGGTTAACTGGTGATAAAAAAGCTATAAAAAAACGGCTGCCTGATAACCGCATTTTGAAAAGCCGGGATAAACCAGCCATTATAATAAACAAACCACTTATTAAACTAACACCTTGTTGAAGCCCAGATAGCCACAGCTGTTTACCAATAAAACCGATGAGCAGCCCCAGAAAAGAATACGTGATGATACGACCGATGTTATAAAGCACCTTGTCTGCAACTATCCACCACCATTTGATATGGAAGGAGGGAATAGCAAAGGCAAGCGGCCCGCACATGCCAATACAATGCACGCTACCAAATAAACCAATAAAAAACGCGATCTCGTTATTACTCATTTAATAAAAATCTCCTGTTGGTATAAATAAGCTTTACCATTGCTTACCCATTCCATAACTATCTGCCATTGTCCGGCAGGGGTGTTGTCGAGTGCGAATTCAACCTCTTTTCGTTCGCCACTATTAATATTGTAGATTTTATCTAAAGCAGTATCAGATGGCCGGATGAACCTGATATTTCCTTTTACGGGTTGAACAAAAGTAAATTTGATGCAACGGTTTATAACCTTGATCAATGGTTTTGCATGATCTTTAACTACCTGTTGTTCCCTGTCGTAATCATGGTTAAAGCCTAATCCTTTTTCATAATATTGATGATCGTAATCATCAA
>JANXTT010000145.1 GCA_025352225.1 Mucilaginibacter sp.
AATGCCGACTTTTATATTAAAAAGGCAAAGGCTAATATTGATGAACAGCAAACGATGTCAGAAGCGGCATTTGAAGCAAAACAGGCCGCAGAGGAAAGTAAGTTAGCAAATGATAAGCTTAAAAAATTAAGGGGCGAAGAAACGGTTACAAAGAAACGAGCCAGGTAATTATTACTTTTGAAATTGTTTTATTCCTGAATACGATACCATGAATTTAGAACGCTATCCATATATTAACAGTAATGACTTTCAAGACTATGAATTTTATAGTGACGGGCCAAAAGGACGGATTAAAAAAATCGTCATGTTTACAAAAATCCCTAATTCCGAACCGCCAATTTATAATTTAGGGTTTGGGGATCAAGACCCGCATTCAGGTGAAACAGACGATGTTGTGGTTAGTAATAACGAAGATAGGGACATAGTTTTGGCAACCGTGGCAAACACCATTATTGAGTTTTGCAACCACTATGGTAATCATTATATTTATGCAAAAGGTAGTACAACGGCTCGCACCCGACTATATCAGATGGGAATAGCGGGTTTGTGGGATGAAATTAGCAAGGATTTTGATGTGTATGGATTAAAAGATGATGCTTGGCAGGTGTTTGAACCTAACACTATCAATTACGACGCGTTTTTGGTAAAACAGAAGTAAATAATTATATTTGAATATTACGATATGAAAGGAGTAAGCATGCCTACTGTAGAGAAAAAATTAAAAACTATAAAAGGTTTTGGGCCCGGGATTGTTAGCGATAATGTTAAAAGCCACGCCAACGACCCATTCTTTATCAAAAAATTAGAGGAAGCCACACAAACCCTTAAACGGGTGGGATTGCCTGATCAAAAAAAGCAATAACACCCAATACGTAAAAGAAAGGCCGGATATATATCTGGCCTTTCTTTTTAATGTATATTTAGTAAAGTTATTTCTTGTCTTTTAACAGATCATTTTTTTCCTTTTCTGCCTGTACCAAACGTTCATAAAGCTTTTTATTTTCCTCTACCATTTCTAATAATTTGTCCAGGGGATTGAACGTACAATGATAAAATGGGCCATGATTACTTCCATGGAAAGTATTATTAAAATAATTGACCACAGCGTCGTCGGAAAAATTATCAATAGCTTCTTTAGTAACACCTAAAATTTTTGCAACCTTTTCTAACACATCATCTTCAATGATTTCGCTTTGTTCCATACGCGAAACCGTTTGTTGACTAACGCCTAATTCAGCAGCAAGCACTTCTTGTTTGATGCCGCGTAGTTCACGGATACGACCGATTTTCCTACCTATATGATTGTTTGATGGTTTAGCAGATGTTTCCATGACCAAATATACAAAGATTTTATATTGGTAAAGATAACACGCTTATGAGTAAAAAACGCGCCATTTGAGTTCGGCACACGGCTAAGACCACTGAATTTTGATTAAATCTTTAATCAAAATTCAAAAAATATGAACGTTATTAATTTTTCAGGTGGAAGACTGGTATTAAATATTTCCGGTATGGGTATTGACGGTTTAACCGTCTCTAACATTAGTATGGATTCAGATAACTTAACTGAATCGTTATATAAACGACTACTGCAAGCAGAGCGTGACAAAGTACAAATGCTTAGAGAAGCCATAGCTCAAAAATTCCCATTAGAGGAAATCGTCTCCGACTACTATATGACGGAAGAGCAATCTAAAGAGATGTCTACGCTAATTGAGTTCCTCACTCAAAAATTTGATCTAACCCATATCTTTTGCTTTGCCCACAAAGGGACAATGACTAATAATTTCAGCAAGTTCGGAGAATTCCCCTCTTATGTTGACCTGCATTTCTTTTTTCTATTTATTACTAAAGGCAGCGAACGAGTTGAGCATGAGATACAAGAATATATCAACTCCCACTATAAAAGCTTTAAGGTAACGGCTATATCGCATGGCCTTGAAAGTGTTCGTAGCGCCGTGGCGCAGGGCAGCAGATTTTTTATTGCAGCATGTTTAGGCGGTTTGGAAATGTTCCATGATAAGCTTAACCACCTTGACGTAGTATTTCCAACGTTAAACCCAGCTAATATACTTCAGAAGGCTGAAAAGCGTTTTCAAGACCACATTAAAATGTCAACCGGCTTTTTATATAGTGCAGTTAATTGTATTCGTATTGAGGAATACCCTGAAAATGGTGTTTTCATGCTTCACCAAGCCGTTGAACAAGCCTGTATCGCACTGATTAAAGTTCATATGGGTTACCGGATCGATTTGCATAACCTAACCCGGCTTTTAAACCTCTGTAAATGTTTTTCCGATAAACCCGCAGAGCTTTTTTTAGCGGAAGATGAAGAATCCGTTAGGTTGTTTAAAATACTTCGCGAAAGCTACGGAGACACTCGTTATGCGGAAGACTTTAGAGTTGACAAGGATATTGCTATTAAAATACTGGAACGGGTTGATGCCTTTGTGAATTTAGCTGAAAACATTTGTTTGGATTGGATTAATGCTTTACGCACAAAAGTTGGTGAGGATGCAATTGAAAATGTTTATACCGTAAACGAGGAAAAGGATTAACAATGGCTGCCAAAAAAATAAAAAAGGAGGCCGTTATTATTCCGACCGACCTGTTCTTTTATCCGATACCTTTAACACAGCCCGGTCAGCTTTTGACCCGCGATGAGTTGTATAGGCATTATGAACCACCCAAAGGGCGCAAAGTCTACATGGGTAACCAAGATGAGTTTCTAAGTTTTGAAAGCGGTATAGCTACGGTAAGACTTAAATTAAACGAAGATTCAATGTATTATTTGTATCTCCACGTTGAAAAAGAGGAACTGCATATTGGCTGCACATGCGGGATGCCGGAAGAAAGACTTTGTTTTCACGCTTTTATTGGCCTGTTTAATCTAACCTGGCTAAGCCAAACCTTTGATTGTCAGAAACTATATTGGCCGAATTTCTACAACGATGAAACCAGCCGAAAATTCCTTGACATACATGTATCAAGCCAACATATTAACGTAGCGGCTAAACCGACGTATGGCACTTTTTACCGAAGCCTCATCGGGTTCGGCAAATCAAGGTTCCCCAAATTACGAGAGCAAATCGATAAGAAATTTTCAATAAAAACCGGAGAGAGTTTCGTGTATGCTTATGCTTTATGTTTTGCACCGGACATTTACCGTGATCGCCACTACCCATTACTTATTCCATTTCATGGTAAGACCGACAGGAGCGGTTTAAAATTAGTTGCGTTTTCAAATTTTTGTCTTCCCGATAAAGAACCAAACCCAAGTGGAGATCATCCATCCCAACAACAATTAAACGCGATAAGTAAAACCATGTATGAAATTATGCGGCCTCTTACTTATAAAAATGAATATCGGGATTGGCGGGTTTGGGACGATGCGAAAGAAACCATATTCAAACTATGGCAAGAAGCTTTACCGTTACTTGTCAATTTCCCTTACAACCAAACCTATCTTTTATACTGGCTTAGATATTTAAGAGAAAAACCAACTAAATTTTTCATGCAAGCATCAAGATACAGTTTAGAACAACCTTCGCTGTCATTCATATTAGCATTTCACAAAGACCGCTTTAGTCTTTCGGTTGAGGTGATTATTGGTAGCCAAATAATTACAGTAGAAAACAAACCACATTTTTTTATTCATGATGAGCTGACAAGTAATTGTTATATGATGAACAGCATTCAGGATGATAGTTTGCTGAACTGGATGCTGGATAAAAAAAATAAGGTCACCGTTTTAAAGGAGGATTTTGCGGAATTTAACGAGAGTTTTTTAAAGAGTCTTGCGAAATGCTACCCTATATTTTTTGTAAATAAGCCGGGGAATAGGACGGCTTATGACTATAGCCTTTTAAATTCGGTGTTAGTTTGGTAAAAAGAAGAAGCTGCGGCAAGCGGCTCCATTCTTACGCCGCTAGCCTCGCTACAAGGCAAACCGCAATTGCCGTTTAAAAAAGAGGCAAAGTAATTAGCTTTCTCATTCACCAGTACAGCAAATGTAGCCCACGCCGGATAAAACGTCAAGGCTATACAAGCGGGCGGGAGTTGCTCGCTTTCAGCGGCCCCGCCCGGCCTTGACTTTTTACCCGGCTCGCGCTGTTGGTTGCTTAACAGTTGAATAAGGAATGGTGGGTTCAGCAGGTCGCAGACCTGTCGCCAGTATTTAAACAAGTCCTATATTTTTTCCCGCACAAATGAAGAGACTGTTAAGCGGTGAACGCCAAGAATCCTACCTATAGCACTGTAAGATATTTTTTTATTCATCAATGATTTAATATCATCTTCTTTACCTGTAAGTTTCCGCATTTGTGATTTGCTACCTTTGGGGCGACCAAGTATCTGTCCCTCTGCTTTCCTTCGCGCAAGCGCCTCTTTTGTTCGCTGGGATATCAAGTTACGCTCAATTTCGGCTGATAAACCAAAAGCAAACGCCAATACTTTTGAATTGATATTATTACCGAGCTCGTAATTCTCTTTAACCGTATATACCATAACATCTTTTTCCATACAATCATGCAAAATCTTCATGATCTGCATTAGGTTACGCCCCAAACGTGATAATTCGGACACAATTAGAACATCTCCTTTTTGCATTCTCTGTAATAACGCTCCGAACTTACGGATTTCCAATTTTTTTGTAGAGCTTATCGTTTCGTCTACCCACTCGTTTATAAATATTTGCCGTTTGTCTGTAAAGTTTTGAATTTCAAACCGTTGATTTTCTGTTGTCTGTTTGTCTGTGCTGATGCGGATGTATCCGTAGTTCATGTTGATTAATTTATTGCGTGATTTAATTTATATAGGACAAGTATAAATTAACATTGACGTGTATTTAACTATGATAGGCATATAATAAAAATATCGAGCGATTTTATTAGACAGTCAGTTACTACGCAAGGGGGCTTTAAACCAGATAGCGGATGGGTAATACTTTCACCATTAGAAGCCACCATAAAAAACAAGATTGAAGCGGTAGGCACTCCATTAAAAGATTGGGATATCAATATATACCGAGGTATATTAACGGGGTTCAACGATGCGTTTATTATCGACCAAAAAACGAGAGATGCCCTAATTGAGGCTTCGCCTAAAAATGACGAAATTATACGTCCGATTTTATCCGGCAAAGACATTAAACGTTACCAAATTAATTGGGATAATAAATGGATCATATTTACGAGAAAAGGAATAGATATCGATCAATACCCTAGTATTAAAGAATATCTGAATTCATACTACGAAAAATTAAGGCCGCGCAACAACAATGAACCAACTGGCAGAAAACCAGGACCTTACAAATGGTTTGAAATTCAGGATAATGTAGCCTATTACAAAGATTTTGAAAAGCCAAAAATTGCCTGGGGTAATCTTGCACTTAATGGTCAATTCTCATTGGTAGATGCTGGATACTATATCAATGCACCATCATCGTTTATCGCTACTAATGAAACTTATTTAGTTGGAATATTAAATTCGAAGCTTGCTGATTTTTATATAAAACAGTTAGGTGTAACACGAAATGGAGGTTACTTTGAATATAAACCAATGTTTGTTGAACAACTACCTATACCGGCAATTTCAAAGGATATTCAGATGCAATTGGTGTTATTAATCGAAAAACTATCAGCGTCCCCAAGCCTTAAAAAGCAAATTGAAGAGAAGATTGATGACGTTGTATTTTCTTTATATAATATAACTCTTGAAGAAAAGCAATTAATCTATAAAGATGCATTTATTAATAAGTCGATTTCCTCAGAGGAGAGCTTAAATATATCATAGATTTCATTATCAAGACTTTTGTAAAGCTTCATGTCAAATGATTCATTTAACAAGTCTACCATACCAGTAATTTTTGATTCTATTTCCTTATCAGGAAATGGTATGCAAATTTGGTCGATATACATTTTGATCCAACGTCTGGTACCCGCCCCGGAAGTCGCTGCGATTTTGTCAAAGTACCATTCACAAAGCCTGGAATTTAAAAATGCTAGTAAATATTTCAAATGGTCGCCAGTCATGAAGAAAATAGTATTATTCAGGTAAAATGCACTCTTGTCAAGTGCAAAATTTGGTTGATCAGTTAGTTCGATCCAAACAATTTTTTCACTTTCAAAATTTTCTAAATAGGTGCAGTTTCTTAGGTTTGACCAATGTTGCCCCTTATCTAATCGTTTTGATAATGCGTCCTCGTATTTTGATAAATGGTCATAAACCGCCGGATAATCTTGTTTTACATCAACTGGTGGTATTTTCCTTTCCCTGATACCATTGTGGGTGTTAATAATCCATTGATCGGCAAACTGAGCGTTATATTTTTTTATATCTCTGCCACGAAGAATCGGACGTATAATTTCATCAGCTTCAGGACAATTTATTAGCAATTCGTTTCTTTTGTCGGCATCAATAATAAAGGCTTCATTAAATCCAGTTTTAATACCATAATTAATTTCCAGGTCCCAATTTTTCAAAGGGGTTCCGATGGACTCTATTTTGCTTTTTATCGAAGCCTCCAGCGGAGTGAGGATTACCCATCCACTATCAGGTTTGAACCCTTTTTGGGTAGTGACCGATTGCCTAATAAAAACGCTCATTTTTTCTAAACTACCCAGGCTTTTATCTAACAAGCATGTTTGTGTTTTTCCTCCATTTTCAGCCTTTTGCGAAATGAGCATATTCGTATCGACAGTTGCCGATTCAAAAACTTGGTAACCACCAAAATCAACCAATAAAAGTGGATTAGTTTCCTCCAAAAAGAACTTACGGGTCGCAACGCCATAATTTGCCCGCATCCATTTGTTAGAAGTTATAAAGCCAAAGTAGTAGTTAGGCTTAAGTAAACGAATGGCTTGTTCGTAGAACAAACAATAAATATCACCAGTTCGGGTAAAGGTACTGTAATCGCCTTTTTGCAAAGCATCCGCATCCTCCCCCATTTTTTGCAACTGGATATATGGCGGATTTCCTATCACGACTTCAAACCCTTCAAAATCACCGCTTTCATTTAATACCTCCGGAAATTCAAACCGCCATTCAAAAGCATTTCGGTAAGTTATGTCATTTTTTGCAGCTTCAATACTCTTTGAAAGCTCCTCAATTTCTTTTTCCAATAATCCCCGTTGAGCTACTTGCTTACTATCGTCGTTCCGCTCGAACAATTGTATAGTTTTATATTTTAAGATATATTCCTCGTTCTTCTTAGTAAACAGTTTTTCAAATTTTGTTATTCGGGGATCTTGTCTCTTGAACTCATTAATGAAAAGTTCTATGTTGCCTTTTAACTCTTCCTTGAAGTTTTTGTCATTGGTGTCTTTATATTTTTTTACCCAGCTTTTATAATTATCGAGCTTTTTTATAAAGGAGGGTATTCTTTCAAATATTTCATCTTTAACCTTAAATCGACTGATTAATGAATTACCATGTTTGATATTAATATCAATATTAGGTAATGTCTCCAATTGCGTGTAGTTCTCTTCTGATTTATAATAGGCATGTTTTAAAAGTTCTATCCACAATCTTAACTGGCAAATCTTTACAGAGTTAGGGTTAATGTCAACCCCAAACAAACTCCCCTCAATAAGTTTGCGTTTTTCATTAAATAAGGTTTCCTGAATGCGCTGAATTTCCGGCGCAATGATGTGACCGCCGGATATGGTCGTTGTAACAGTATATTCAAAAAATGAGGAGTTGCGATAGGTAACAACTAATTCATCGTTGGCAATACTAACATCAACGTCACTCAGACGGCTTCCTTCACTATCCGCCAATATCCCTAATTGCGCTTTGATGGCGATTAATTCATTTAAGCTTGATACTAGGAAATGGCCGGAGCCCACAGCAGGGTCCACAATACGAATGGATTCGATCAGTAAGTTAAATTCTAAAATATCCTTGCGGTTCTTCCGATCAGCAAGATAATTTTTCAGGTCATTTATATCTTCACATTTCCAGCCATAGGCGTCGTTGAACTTTTGAACCACTGCTTTACGAATGGTTTCCTGGCATAAAAACATGGTGACAGCGCCAGGAGTATATATTGAACCATCGCGGTAGCCATTCATTTTTTCAAAAACAAGACCTAATACTGCGGCATTAATAATCGTCTTGTTTTCTTCCTGTACTTCTTCTTTACCTATAGACGCAAAATCGTAGGCTTCTAAAAACTCAAAGAAATAATGCAATGTGTTCATTGCGGTTAAATCTTTACTTTTTTGACGTTTTTTGGTAAGAATTGAATTACTGTATAAATCTATATCTAAGTTATCATCCAAGCCATTAACCTTTAAGCTAACATCCTCCAATGGCGAAATTTCAAACAAAGAACTGTTCAAATAGGGTATATGACTATATTTTTGCTGAATAGCGGATGTGCGGTTGCCCGATTGTCTGGCTAATACTTGAAAAAAGAGTTTGTGCAGCTCGTCATAATCGTTTACTGTTTGAACATTCAAAAACTTGAAACCTGTATTTCCATTATGGTATTTAATTAATTGTGCCTCCAATAATTTTAAAAACAGTATACGGTTGACCCAGGTGATGCTTAGCTCAAGTCCCAAGTTGAACAACTGTTCTGCGGTTGTTTTGCCATTTAAAAATTTAGCCGGAATCTTTCGCAACACTTCATCAACTTCCAGCATGTTGATAGCATTTTCAATTAATGAGGCTGGTTGTCTTTTTTCAATTGGCAACCGTTGTATTATTTTTCTGCTACCGTCTTTAACTTCCTCTAATCCAATAATATGTAGCAACTCTTTAAAAAAGCCTGTATCTAATGAGTTGCTATCATTTATAAAAGGCAGCTTTAACAAGTTAACAGGAGAGAAGAATTTATATAAGGGTATTAATTTGTTGTCATTCTTTTCTTTATTTCCTTGTAAATACTTTAAATACTCCCTGATATCAACGTGGGTAAACGTCATTTCTTCCTGCAATTCATGAAGAAATGGCTTGGCGATTTCGTTATAAAACAAATCTGTTTTTACACTTACCTTTTGCCCGGCCTCCCATTCTTTATATGCTTTTTGTAGTTGTGTATTTTTAGCAAATACACGCTCAAACAAAGAGGCATCAAAGACGAACCACTCATAAATGTTGGTTATTACCAAGTGAGTAAGCGAAATATTTTTATGATTTACCCTTTCCCTTAAAAAATACAGGATAAGTTCATGCATCGCTTTGGTATTCAGGTTCTCCTTAGTAACCATGTCAAGTTTGTTTGATGGTTTTTTAACCTCAAACAAAACGCCTACATGTGATTTGGCTTCTTTTTCTAAATGAATTACGAGATCGGCTCGTCCCTTAGTAGCAATTAAATGGTTAGGATCATAATATGTTGATTTTAGAAAATCAGCTAAATGCCCTTTTACATTTTCTTCAGTTTCTTTCTCATCGATATGTCGAAGTAATTTTGTAAAGTTGGCTTTAAAAATATCTAAATCCTCTCGGCGAGGTTTAATGAGGCGATATGCTTTATTGATACTTTCAACAAGAGAGATAAAGGATATGGTCATATTATACGATCAAAGGAATAGTAAAGTATAAACTTAAGAATTTGGAATACAATGAAGATAAAAACCAGTTATTATTTGTATTATTTGAAACACCACAGCATTTTTATGGCAACAAAAACAATAATAATGAATAAAATCCGATTGCATTTTAGTTAAAAATCACGATTTTAGGTGGTGTATATTATGGAGATGTTGACCACCCTATTTCGGGCCAAATTGACCCAGGGGTTAGCTGACTTTTGGGTTGCAGCAAATGCTATAAAAGCACGTACAAAAATAGTTATTTAAAAGGTAATTTCATTAGTGGCTGTTT
>JANXTT010000043.1 GCA_025352225.1 Mucilaginibacter sp.
AAATTCATCGATGTGAGTGTTAGATATTTTACTTGTGAGCCGTCGTAATATTTTGCCAGTATGAGCATCAGCCAGGTATAGATCAATACTGAACAAGCTTTTTTCGGAAAGAAACGTAATGTATTTTCCATCAGGGCTTATTGATGGTGCTACATTCATATCACCCGAGTTTTTATTATCGATGATCCGCTTGCCGTTAGGGATTTGTGCGGTGTCTTTTAAATAAGGTTTATAAGTGGTTTGAATAGAATTCTTCCATAAGTTTGATAAGGTTTTTTCATCATATCCAAACGTTCTGCGTATGCCATAATCTAACCCAAAGCGAGCTGTGTTTTTAAAAAAAGGCACAATAATGGTATCGCCATATGTAGAACCTATGTATGACCAGAACGCTTCACCGTACCGATATGGGAAGTACTTGTTACTTTGTGTCAAATCTTTAATGGTCGGAATATCTTTATTAAGATAGGCATCGCGCATCCACATAGCGGTGTATGCATCCTTCTTACCCAGTGATAAATACTCGGCCATACCCTCTATCATCCACAATGGCAGATTATTAATTTCCGAAAAATTAGTACTATCGTTATCTAATAGAGAATGATATTGAAACGCGTGAACCAACTCGTGCCCTATAACATGCCTTGTAGTTTGATTGGTTTCCATAAACGGCATCACAACCCGGTTTTTTAATCCTTCGGTAACACCACCAGTACCAACACTAATTTCGCCATCAATAGCTGTAGTTTGTTGAAAGTCAGGATGGTTGGCATACAGAATTATTGGATTGGGGCGTTTAAACGTATCACGAAACACTTGCTGATGCAAGGTGTACCACAATTCACTTTCCTGAGCAAAACGTTTTACCAGACTATCATTTTTTATATAATAGTAAATTTCAAAGTGTGGTGTTTTATATACTTTAAAATTAAGGTTTTTATATCTAACCTTATTTTGACCGAATTGTGCTTCTGCACGATATGATGTTAAAAACATACTTACCGTGAGCAATAACAATACAAAAATCCGAAGCGTTGCACGTGGAATGGTGTAGCGTTCTATCATATATTTTCTATTTAGGTATCAGAAGTTGTCAATATTTGTTTTAAGTTACATATAAACTGAAATACAACGCCGAATTTTTTAATTTATTGGTTAGGAGGCTGATTTTCAGGTATCTTTTTTTCATCAACCGGCGGTGTAAGTGGCATGGTTAAGGATGTTGTATCAGTACCGAAGCCCATGCTATCAATTGCGGTAGTATCAGCTTTAAATATAGGTGACGCGCACATATATGGTTTAGTTATTTTTACCCATGGTTTAGGAAATGGCCCATAAGTATATCCTGATTTTGAATCAGCATATACTTTTTCCATAAATCTACCAAAAATGGGTAACGCGGTATGCGACCCTTCGCCTGATTCGGAAGTTGTAAAATGAACGCTTCTATCATCTGCGCCAACCCAGATTCCTGTTATCAGATCTTTAGTAATACCCATGTACCACCCATCAACAAAGCCAGACGAAGTACCTGTTTTACCGCCAATTTGGTTTCCTTTTTTCCATAAACCATTATACTCCCACAAAGCCTGTGATGTACCTCCGGGTTCTTCCATGCCACCTCTAAACATATAAAGCATTAACCATGCTAATTCTTCGCTTATTACCTTTTCGGTTTTTAATTCAAATTCTTGTAATACATTTCCACTTTGGTCTGTTATTTTAGTAACCAACAATGGGTTTATTTTTTCGCCTTTATTTAAAAAAGTACTGTAGGCACGTACCATCTCATAAACGGACACATCGTTTGTACCCAATGATACCGACGGAACAGATTTTAACGGACTCTCAATACCGCATTTATGCGCATATTCAACAACTTTATTCCAACCTACTTTTTCAGTAAGTTGTGCCGTTATTGAATTAACAGATTTCCCCATCGCCCAGCGTAACGACATTTCCTGGTAAGAAAAGCTGTAACTAGCGTTTTTAGGCGACCAGACATCCTGTTTGCCATTATCAGTAAATTTTATCGAAACCGGTTTATCTGTAAATTTGTCACAAGGGCTATAACCATTATCAAGTGCCGTTAAATATGCAAATGGTTTAAATGTGGAACCTGCCTGACGCTTTGATTGATTAACATGGTCGTAATTAAAATATTTATGATCAATACCGCCTACCCAAACTTTAATTTTACCTGTTGTTGGCTCAATCGTCATCATACCGGTGTTCAATAATCGGGCATAATATTTAATCGAGTCCAAACTAGATAGGGTAGTATCCCGTTCGCCATGCCAGTTGAATACTCTCATCCTTTTTGGACGACTTAGTATGCGTCTTATTGAATCGGTATTACCAGCAAATTTTTTATCCAGGGTTTTATAAATAGCAAGTTTTTGAGCCGTTTTAAACGCGTAATCGGGTATTTCATTACCGTCAGGGTCTTGCCAAGGGTTTTTATCACCCCATAGGTTATCAAAACGTTTTTGGAGCATTTTCATTTTTTCGGCAACAGCTTCTTCGGCGTATTGCTGCAAACGGGAGTCTATGGTTGTGTATATTTTCAGGCCATCTTCATACAGATCCATTTCATTATCCTGACACCATTTTGCCAACCATTTTTCTACAGCCCTACGGATATAAGAATCACCCTGCGACTCCTCTTCTACATAACTCAAATTCAGGGCCAACGGTTTATTTATATACTTTGGCAAATCCGTACTAGTCAAATAACCATATTTGGCCATTTGTTTAAGCACTGTATTTCGTCTTTCTACAGATTTTTCGGGATATTTAATTGGGTTATATGTGGATGTAGCCTTGAGCATTCCTATTAATGTTGCAGCTTCTGCCGGGTTTACAGCATTTGGGTTTTTATTGAAGTACTTTTTTGATGCGGTTTTTATGCCATAAGAGTTGTTGCCAAACGGAACAGTATTTAAATACAAGGTTAATATTTGCTGCTTGGTATATACATGTTCAATTTTATAGGCAGTTATCCACTCTTTACACTTGAAAACAATGGTTCTGAATACAGGTACACGTTTGATAAACCCCTGAGATTTTTTCTTTCGTGTTTCGAATAAGTTTTTCGCAAGCTGCTGAGTTATGGTACTTCCCCCACGCCTGTCACCTTTGGCGGTTGATAATAAGCTGCTAAAAAAAGAATAAAAATCAACTCCTCCATGTTTGTAAAAACGGGCATCTTCGGTAGCTACAAGGGCATTTATTAAGCTTGGGGAGATCTCTTTAAATTCAACCGGCGACCGATTTTCTTTATAATAACGTCCAATTAGTTTACCGTCTGATGCGTATACTTCGGAAGAAAGCGACATTATAGGGTTTCGAATATCCTGAAGATCAGGAGAGTACCCAAATAGCCACAAAAAATTTAGTTCTATTGCGCAGAAAAAAATAATTATGAAGTAGATGGAGATTATGAAATAACGTAGGAATCTGTTTTTTATACGCTTAAACATTGGGTAAAGATGTAAATATATGGTAGTAATTCATAGCCAAATAACAAATATTAACAACGCTGGTTTGTTATATAAATTTTAGGTTAATTTTAGAAACAAAAGTATTTCTTACAATGGAAATTATGGTTAAAAAGTTTAAAATTTCTTCCGGCGATAAATTTGAGTTGAAAGATCACGACACAAATTATTCGGGTGATTATAATAAGGAGGATGCAGAAGTAATATTGGAAGACTTAAAAACTAAGATCTCTACATTACAAACTGCATTGTACGCTGAAAATAAACAAGCTTTACTGATCATCTTTCAAGCTATGGATGCCGCCGGAAAGGATAGCGCGATAGCTCATACCATGTCGGGCTTAAACCCTCAGGGATGCCAGGTTTATAGTTTTAAACAACCAAGTACCGAAGAGCTTGATCATGATTTTTTATGGCGGCATTATATCGCATTACCCGAAAAGGGCCGGATCGGTATTCATAACAGATCGCATTACGAAAATGTATTGATTTGCAAGGTGTATCCCGAAATAATACTAAAGCAACGAATTCCGGGAATAAATGCTGTGAAGCAATTAAATGATAAATTCTGGAAAAGCAGATATGAAAGCATCTGCTCGTTTGAAAAACATTTAATTAACAATGGCACCGTGATTGTTAAATTTTTCCTGAATGTTTCAAAAGAAGAGCAAAAAGAACGGTTTATTAAACGAATTAAAGATACGAAAAAGAATTGGAAATTCGCTTCTTCTGACATTGAAGAGCGCAAATATTGGACCGATTATATGCAGGCCTATCAACAAGCAATTATTGAAACGGCAACCGACCCGGCGCCCTGGTATGTTATACCAGCAGATAAAAAGTGGTTTACGCGGATAGCAATTTCCACAATTATGCTGAAGGTAATGCAGGATATGAAATTAAAATACCCGGTTTTACCAAAGGAAGAAAAATTACTTTTAGACGATGCTGCCAACTTACTTAAACATGAATAGACGAACACTGTATGCCGTCAAAATTCAGTTATCTTGTGACCGCCTTGCACTACAAAACTTGATTTGCCATTTTTTATAGCAATGCATTTTACTGTGGCATTTACAGAAGCGGTTATTGGTTTTGTATATAAGTTTGAATTTATGGTAGGCGTAGTACCATCAAGCGTATAATACATTTTAACGCCCTCGTCGGCACACCCCAATGAAATGTTTACCGTAGCCTTCTTTGCCGGTGATGATGGGTAAATAATATACGGGTTAGGAACTATCTGTTCATCGGTGATTTTAGAGGATGGCTTTTCCAGATCCTGCATAAATAATTTATTAGGCAGTTTACCGGTAAATACCTCCCAATCACCTCCATTGGCAATGTCGCTATAAGTTAAAAATAGCTTATTGTACGGATTTTTATTTAAATTCATTCCCTGTAAATAAAAACTTGACGGTGACGAACCCGAACCAGTTATGGTGAATTTTTTACCGTTTTCCAGGTTTATAACAGCTTTGTCAAACGCGGGTAGGCCAATTTGATAATCAGGTTGTCCGGGAGCAATGGTGTAAAAGCCTAAAGCACTCATTACATACCAGGCAGACATTTGTCCGCAATCCTCGTTGCCAGCCAGGCCGTCGGGAGCGTTCTTATACTGCTCCCGCATAATTCTGTTAAGATATAATTGTGTTTTATAGGAATTATCAGTAAAGTTAAATAGATAAGCCATATGATGACTTGGTTCATTACCATGCGCATACTGGCCCATTAAGCCGCTTATATCATCAAGTTTACGGCCTGTAAGCTTGGCATTAGTTGTAAATAGTTCTTCTAGTTTGGCTTCAAACTTATCTTTACCGCCCATGTAGTCAATTACACTTTGCACATCCTGTGGCACCAAAAAAGCATATTGCCATGCATTGCCTTCCGTATAGTTGTCATTAACATCAGTTGGTAAAAACGGTACAAACCAGCCACCATTTACCCTTGCTCGCATAAACCCAGTTTGATTGTCAAACACGTTTTTCCAGTATTGGGCACGTTTAATAAATTCTGCATAATCTGCGGGCTTGTTCATCATTTTAGCCATTTGGGCTATGCACCAATCATCAATTGCATATTCCAGCGTTTTTGAAACAGATTCTTTTTCATCATCTGCAAGTACAGCACCGTTATCACGGTAAGAGTTTAAACCAAATTGATTGCGGTTAACGGCTGCTTTCATGGCTGTTAAAGCTTTTTCGGCATCAAAATCTCTGATCCCTTTAGCGTAAGCATCAACAATTACTGGGATAGAGTGGTTGCCTACCATACAGTAGGTTTCGCTGGATGCCAACGGCCAGATAGGTAACAGGCCGCCCTGATCGTACATCGCTAAAAAGCTTTTAACAAAATCTAAGGTTCGCTTTTTATTTATAATGGTTTGCAGCGGGTTTTGGGCGCGGTAAGTATCCCATAATGAAAACACGGTATAATATTCAAAGCCTTCGGCTTTATGTATTTTTTTGTCTAAACCACGGTATTGCCCATCAACATCACTGTAAATATTGGGGGCGCACATGGTATGATACAGCGCGGTATAAAATATGGTTTGTTTGATTTTTGCATAATCAACAACAGGAGCTTTTGGCTTGGATTGTTGTGCATACGGGTTTCCGTAACCACCCGAACTTTGGTTGTTAGGCACAGGAACCGGTTGAATAACAGGTGCGCCGCCCTCCACTTCAATTTTAGAAAGCTCGTTTATCCAGTCATTCTTAGCGGCTTTTTGAATTTTTTTAAAATCAAAATCAGGAACTTCGGCGTCCAGGTTATTTAGTGCCCCTTCGGCACTAACAGAGGAGATACCCACTTTTGAAACCACTTCGCCGGGATTATCAAACTGAATGTACATTTTTACATTAGTACCCTGCACTTTAGCCATACCTGGTTGCAATACATCGTTTAAAGCGATACCATATGTTTTAAATGGTTTAGAAAATTTAGCGTAAAAATAAACGTATTGATCATCGGCCCATGATTTTGACCGGCGCAGGCCCCTGACTTCATGGTTGTTAACTACTTCTATCCATGAATCTAATACCTGATCGCGGTGGAGCAGGTCAATAATAATATTAGCTTGCTTGCCACCCGGAAAGTTGTAGCGATGAACCCCAACACGCTTTGTAGCAGTTAGCTCAACTTCTATGTTATATTTATCAAGCTTTGTTTTATAATAGCCGGGCGAGGCCGATTCATTCTTTTTTTTGAATGTAGAACGGTAATCTGTATTTTTTAGTTGAGGCTCGCCTGTTGTAGGCATAAATAAAACATCGCAGTAATCGGCAACGCCTGTTCCGCTTAAATGTGTGTGCGAAAAACCATAAACTAAACTATCTGTAAAATGGTAGCCGGAGCAGCCATCCCAACCTTCTAATCGTGTATCGGGGCTTAACTGTACCATCCCGAAAGGAACCAGCGCACCCGGGAAAGTGTGCCCATGCCCACCAGTGCCTATAAAAGGGTCAACCAGAGGGGTAAAGTCTTTCTTTTTTTTTTGTGCCGATGCTGATAGTGTGGTAACAACCAGGGATAATATTAGTAAGCAAAAACGATAGTTGTATTTCATAGATAGCTAACGATAATTCTATTTATATAGGTAATATAGGTTTTATTATAATGGTTACATTAGAATTTTAAAATTGTCGGCATCAGCTAAAAAAGGCATTGCATTACGTACTTTTATCAATTCTTCTGCATTGATAGTAAATGTATAAACGTCCTCTTCGTCGCGTTTATAATAAACAACGTTACCATTAGGGTCAATGCAATTAGAATCACCAGAATGATAAACCTCGTTTCCATCGTGCCCTACCCGGTTTACGGCCACAATATATGATTGGTTTTCAACTGCTCTGGCAGGTATAAGCGTGCGCCAATGCAGCGACCGTTTTTCGGGCCAGTTAGCTACAACCAATAAAAGATCATAAACAGCATCTTTATTACGTAAAAAAACTGGGAAGCGTAAATCGTAGCAAATAACAGGGCAAATTTTCCATCCTTTTAATTCAACAATCAACCGTTTTTTTCCTGCAGTATAAGTTTGGTGTTCTTTCCCTAATGCAAAAAGGTGTCGTTTATCGTAATACTCAAATGTGCCATTATTCCGCATCCATATTAAGCGGTTATAAAATTTATTATTTTCAGTAATTATCAAACTGCCGGTAACTACACAATCGTATTTTTTAGCAACAGCTTCCATCCATTGCATTGTTTTGCCATTCATTGACTCGGCCAATGGGCCAACATTCATGGTGAAACCGGTGTTAAACATTTCGGGCAAAATAATCAGATCTGTTTTTTCGCGGATGCCAGATAAACGTAAAGAGATGTTTTGCAGATTTTTATCAATATTCTCCCAAAACAAATAACCTTGAAAAACAGTAATTTTTAAATTGTCCATAAATGTTTTTATTAAGGCTGATAGCAAATCAAATAAATACCATCAAATCTTCATAAGCTTATCAACGGCTTTATCTAAAGTTTCTTGCCTTTTGGCAAAACAAAACCTTAAAACATGATGATCTGTATTCCTCGAATAAAAAGCTGAAGTGGGTATTGAGGCTACTCCAAACTCTTTAGTTATACGTATAGCAATATCTACATCCTTTTCATCGCTTATATGCCCATATCGAACAGATTGAAAATACGAACCGGAACAGGGCAATAATTCAAACCTGGTTTGTGATAATAATGATCTGAAATGATCGCGTTTTTGCTGAAAAAACGATGATATGCTTAAATAATTATTTTCGTCCTTTAAATATTCGGCAATGGCGTATTGCATTGGCGCGTTTACACTAAAAACTAAATACTGATGTACTTTTCTAAATTCCTGCATTAAAGGAGCTGGAGCAATGCAGTAGCCCATTTTCCATCCGGTGGTGTGAAAAAGTTTACCAAACGAAGCAACAATAAAACTACGTTTACGTAATTCTTCGTAACGGGCCATGCTATGGTGCGTTTGCCCGTCAAAAATCAAATGTTCATAAACCTCGTCACTCAAAATCATTATATCCTGATTTTTAACAATAGCGATCAGTTCGTCAATATCATTTTGCTGCAGAATAGTAGCCGTAGGGTTGTGAGGCGAGTTTAAGATGATCATTCTTGTCTTATTGGTGACCAATCTTCTCACCATATCCCATGGAATGCGGTAGTCGGGCGGTGCAAGTTCTAATGATTTAACAATGCCTCCCATTAATTTAATAGCAGGGGCATAACAATCATAAGCAGGCTCAAAAACAATTACTTCGTCATTTGGCTGTATAACGCAGCAAATGGCAGTAAATATGCCTTGTGTACCGCCGGCTGTAACAGTAATTTCGATGTCCGGATTGTATGTCGCATCATAAAGTTTTTTTGTTTTTATGCTGATCTGTTCGCGTAAGCTCATTAAGCCAGGCATGGGCGCATATTGGTTATGGCCATCTTTCATAGCTTTACTAACAAGGTCTATCAACTCTGGCGCACAATCATAATCAGGGAAACCCTGCGATAGGTTGATAGCACCAACTTCGTTAGCCAGGGCAGACATGGTCGTAAATATGGTTGTTCCAGTTTGCGGTAGTTTTGAACTTATATGTATCATCTATTGCGAAAATAAGCAAAAACAATTAATCGGTTGACATTAAAAATGATGTAGCGGGATTTGGTTGTATGTTATTTTGTATAAATTAGTAGGATGAATAGTAGGATAACGCATACGAGTTTGCTATTGGTTTTTACAATGGCCTTAATGATAGGGGCTTGCCAACAGTCAAAAAAACAAAACATACCTGCCATTGGTTTTGTAGATGCATTTGAAGATGAAACCATTGCCAGGGCCAGAATAGGTTTTGCCGACGCGTTGAAGAAAAATGGTTTTAGCGAAGATCAGAAAAATGTAAAAATTATTTATCGGAACGCTCAAGGCAGTATTCCAACGCTTACGCAAATAGTTAATTATTTTATTGGCGAAAAGGTTGACCTTTTAGCTACCTGCACCACACTATCAACCATAACAGCCATCCAAAAAACCAAAACCATACCTGTTTTTATGATGGTGGCACCTACTCCTAAACTAATGAAGATAGAAGATGCCTCGGGCAAAGCACCTGCAAATTTATTTGGTGCCGACGAAGACCTGAATTACATTGATACATCATTCTCTATCATCCCCAAACTGGTAAAACCCAAAACTGGTAAAATGGTTATCGGCATGATATATAATCAATCAGAACCCCAATCTGTTGATGCCATGAACCGCATTAAAACACTGGCAGATAAACTTAATGTAATTGTAATAGCAAGCCCTGTAAATACCTCGGCCGACGCCAAGTTAGTTACAGAAGCCTTGTTAAACAAAAACCTGGATGCCTTTTTTGCAAATCCGGATAATACCGTATTCGCGTCGTTTGAAACAATAGTAAAAAGTTGCGACCAGAAACACGTACCCATTTTTACAAGCGAAGCCGGCTTGGTTAAACGCGGCGCAGTAGCGGCCTTTGGGGCTGATATTTACCAATGGGGATACCAGGCGGGTGAGCAAGCCGCAATTTATTTAAAGACACATAAAACAGCCGGGCTACAGCCCGAAATGGTGAAAGTAAGGAAGCGGGTATATAACGCGGCATCGGCAAAAAAATATAATATTACTATTCCGGTAAATTTTGAAGCTGTAAAATAAATGGATTTCTGGCTTACAGCAATTATACAAGGGTTATGTTTCTCGGCTATCGCGCTGGGAATATATATATCCATGAAAATATTCAACATTCCCGATATTACCACCGATGGCAGTTATACCTTAGGGGGAGTTGTTACTGCAATACTAATTACCCACCATTTACCCTATTATATAATTTTACCAGCGGTTGTAATTACAGGAGCTCTGGCAGGAGCATTAACCGGAATAATACATACCAAACTAAAAGTTAATACTTTATTAGCTGGTATATTGGTAATGACTGCCTTATACTCCATTAACTTAACCTTAATGGGTCGGTCAAACCTGCCGTTAATTAATACGCTTACCTTATTTAACCTGGTCAATATAGTTTCAGGTCTCAATCAAAATACTTTTATGGTGCTTTTATTATTTGTAACCATCATTACCTTGTTAATTGGCTATTTACTTAAAACAGATTTTGGCATTGCCATGCGTGCCACGGGTAATAGCGAATCAATGATTAAAGCGATGGGTGTTAATACAGATCGTATGAAGATTACTGGACTCGCGATAGCAAACGCGCTCACGGCTATCAGCGGGTACCTGATAACCCAGTTTCAGGGATTTGCAGATATCAGCATGGGCATTGGCATTGTGATAATGGGATTGGGATCGGTAATTATAGGAGAAACTATTATAAACTGGCTGTCTGTTACTTCGGTTTGGCAAAGTTTAATGGCGGTGCTATTTGGAGCCATAGTATTTCAATTGGTGTTGGCATTAACTTTAAGCATAGGAGTCGATCCTAATTTGCTTAAGGTAGTAACATCTGTTTTTGTGTTGTTAATTGTGAGTTTACCGCGTTTATTATCAGCAAAAGGAGCATGATTAATCTTACAGGTCTGCAAAAAGTATTCAACAAGAGTAGGGCCAACCAGGTTATCGCGCTTAACGGAATTGATCTGGATATAAAAAAAGGTGATTTTTTGGTGGTTGTGGGTTCAAATGGTTCAGGAAAATCTACATTACTGAACATCATTGCAGGCACTATATTACCTACACAGGGTACTGTTAGTTTGAATGGCAAAGATGTTAGTAAATTACCTGATTATAGTCGCAGCCAGTGGATAGCACGTGTTTTTCAAAATCCGTTAAGTGGTACCGCCCCAGATCTAAGTATTTTAGATAATTTTAGATTAGCCGCGTTACGTACGCAAAAAAAAGGTTTAACTATTGGAATTAACTCATCTTTTAGTCAGCTAGTTAAAGATAGGATTTCGATTTTGGGTTTAGGTTTGGAGAATAAAATAAACCAGCCCATGGGTACCTTATCAGGCGGCCAGCGCCAGGCTTTAACATTATTAATGAGTGTGATGGATACTTGCCAGATACTGCTTCTTGACGAGCCTACCGCGGCGCTCGACCCCCGTTCGGCGCAGATCGTAATGCAAACGGCAAATAAATTAATAGCGGATTTTAATTTGACCGCTATTTTGATAACACATAACCTCAAAGACGCTTTTACATACGGCAATCGTATTGTGCAGATGGCCGAAGGGAAAATTATTCATGATGTTTATGGGGATGATAAACTTTTACTGAAACAGGCAGATTTATTTGAATGGTTTACATGATGGCAAAGTAATTGATATGCCTCAAGTATGATAAAAGAGAATAAATTTGAAACCATTTTTGATGCCTATCAATTGTTAGATGGGGCTAAAATACGCGCAAAGCAAAACCCTGAAGAGTTGTTTATCTTAAAAAATTATGATGCCGAAAAG
The DNA here is from genome assembly GCA_025352225.1 of Mucilaginibacter sp. Classification (GTDB taxonomy): domain Bacteria; phylum Bacteroidota; class Bacteroidia; order Sphingobacteriales; family Sphingobacteriaceae; genus Mucilaginibacter. The sequence continues at coordinate 11,937 of JANXTT010000043.1, forward strand.
AAAGGGTATATGATTTATCCTTTTGATGATGGCGTAAATTTTACGGATTTTGGTATATTGATTACCGAGGGCGAATTAATAAACGATTATGAGGTTGAAGAGTTGAATGCAACCGTACCCAAAATTGATATAGTTGCTTAATTAAGAGCAATTTAGTTAGAGATAATTTTAAACTCGGTTCTGCGATTGAGCTGTCGGCCCTCCTCGGTTGTATTAGGTGCAATTGGTTGCGATTTTCCATAGCTTTTATATTTAAGCCGGCCTGGTTGTATACGTTGAGCTACTAGATATTGAAAAACCGCTTTTGCACGGTTTTCTGATAATATTTTATTGATTATTTCATTACCCACATTATCGGTATGGCCCGAAATTTCAATATTAACTTTAGGATTATCGTTTAAAAATACGATAAGCTTTTCGAGTTCAGTTTTTGACTGGCGCTTAATTTCAAATTTATCAGTATCAAAAAAAATATTTTTTAGAATTACTTTATTACCCGCTTCAATTGCTTGTAGGGCAACCTCTACTATAAATGGCTTTTTTAAGCTATTGCCAGATAAAGAAAAATTTTCGGAATAAAACATATAACCTTGTTTTGATATGTTTACCCCATAATTTTTACCGGCGGTTAATGTGGCTAAAAAACGACCATCCGCATTTAAAGTATTTTGCAAAACAGGTTTACTGCTTTCCAAATCAATAATTTCCACATTAGCTTTTAAGGGTTGGTTGTTTTTGGCATCTTTAACTATGCCTTTAACATAGGTAACTATTTGAGGCCTTAAAGTTACCGGCATCTCAAAAGAATAGATATCATAACCGCCATAACCTTTCAATATATTTGATGAAAAATAAGCCAGGTTACCCGTAGCGTTTAAAGTTAAACCGCTTTCATCAGCACTGGTATTAATAGGATAGCCCAGGTTTTCGGGTTTTTGCCATTGCCCAGCCTGATCACGCCTGCTTACAAAAATATCCATATTACCCATGCCCGGCCACCCGTTCGACGAAAAATAGAGGGTGTTATCATCAGGGTGTATAAAGGGAGATTGCTCATCATAAGGGGTATTTATCTCAGGCCCCAGATTTTCGGGTTCAGACCATCCCTTATCTGTTAAGGTTGATTTCCATATGTCGTAACCTCCGTACCCGCCTTTGCGGTTGCTCACAAAATAAAGTGTTCGCCCATCAGAGCTGATAGACGGTTGTGATTCCCAGGCTCGTGTATTTACCGGCGCGTTTAAATTATGGGGCTCGTCCCAGTCGTCGCCATTTCTTTTAGAAACATATATATCGCATTTACCCAGGCTAGTAGGGCGGTCACATCCTGTAAAAAATAGATATTGGCCATCTTGTGTAACAGATTGCGCACCTTCGTTAAAGTTTGGTGTATTAATTTGTTCACTTAAATAAACAGCGGTAGTCCATTTTTCATTCTTTTTATTGCTTTTATAAAAATCCTCATTATTGTTTACCTTTCTAGTAAATATAAGCTCACTTTCGTCGGCCGTTATAACTGGCATATACTCGTCGTCCGCTGTATTAATTTCGGCACCCATATTAACCGGGTTAAAAGGAATAGGGTGTTGAAGAGCATTTAAACTAAATAGGCAGTCATTGATCAATAAATTTGTATATTGTTTTTTTGAAGGAACAATGTTGGGATAAGTTAAATATTTCTGTAAATATTTTTTCGCGTTATTGTAATCAGCTAAGTTTATTTCAGATTCGCCAAGGTTAAAATAAACCGACCGGTTGAACTCGGGGTTCACGGTAATTATTTTTATATAATGTTCCGTCGCGGCTTTATATTGTTTACTTTGTTTTAGCAAATCGGCTAATTGATTATGGGCTTCTAAAAAGCTAGGGTCGGCTTCAACGGAAAGTTTTAATTGCTTTATTGCTTGTTCATAAAGTTGATAATCAAGGCTTTGCCTGGCCTGTGCATAATAATTTAATGCTTCTTTATTACTGCTGGTATATTGCCTGCTCTGTCCCTGTAAAAATATGGGATAACAAATTAACAATAGAGCTAACAGCATTCTCATCAGTTCAGGCTTGGGAGTAATAAGTTACAAGTTACGAACTTCTATGGAATATTAAGGTATTTATGTGTTTGTAACGAAATTTCCCATTTTGGGTTATTCATAACATATTCTACAATTAATGGAGTTGTATCTTTTGCTTTTGACCATTCGGGCTGTAAATATAACTTACAATCGGCCGATACCAATGCCGAATATTGTTCTGCCCATTCAAAATCAGATTTATTAAAAACAATAACCTTAAGCTCATGGGCAAATGGAGCAACTTCGAGCCGAGGAGATTTGAATTTTTTAGGGGAAAGACATATCCAATCCCATTTCCCGGAAAGTGGATAAGCACCTGAGGTTTCGATAAAAGTTTTAATACCCTTTTGTTGAAGTTGGTCTGTTAAATAATCCAAATTATATATAAGTGGCTCACCACCAGTAATAACAACAGCTTTGGCAGGGTATTTCGAAGCATTTTCAACAATGGTATCTGCAGTAGTTAGCGGATGTATAGAGGCATCCCAGCTTTCTTTTACATCGCACCAATGGCAACCTACATCGCAACCACCCAGCCTGATAAAATAGGCCGCCTTGCCGGTATTATATCCTTCACCTTGTATCGTGTAAAACTCTTCCATTAAAGGAAGTAAAGTACCGTCGTCCGGAATTTGATTGATCATATAAAAATGCAAATATACGTAAACGTAGGTAAGGATATATTATCACTGTTAAATACGTTAAAAATCATTTAGCTTTGTTTTAATTATACGCGTATGAAAAAAGTTTACTTGTTTTTATTGTGTTTACTGGTAGCTTGCCTCTCCTCATGCGTAGATGTGGAAGAAACCTATGATTTTCATAATGATGGCTCGTGCAACGTAACCTATAATTTTGATATGAGTAAGGCCATATCAGTACTGGTAAATTTACTGCCCGACTCGGTTAAACATACCTCTCAGTTTAGTATGATTAAGGATACTACAGTTAACTTTTACAGTATTTTGCCAGATAGCATACACCAGAAAATGGATTCGAGCCAGGTTGAGATGGCTAAAGGCAGCGACCTTGTAGTAATGATGAATCTTCAACACAATATAATGACTGCCAGCATACGGCATTCTGCTGATAACGCCAATGATTTAAGTTATTATCTGACGAATTTCTCAAAGATGACCTCCCAGCAGCATCTAAGCTCGATAATTCAGGATAGGAAAACGATAAAAAATGTTGATGAGAAACAACTTTTGGTAAGCCAAAATTATTATAACTATGAAATTACGCCCCATAAATTTTATCGTACAATTGATACCGTTAAATTTAACAGGTATATAAAAACCAATCAATCCATGTTCAACATGTCAAAAGCCATGCTGATAGAAATGCCTTATAAAATAACGTTAAATTTCCCTCATCCGGTTCTTAAGCTTGATAATAAAAAAGCTATTCTTTCGGCAGATAAAAGGTCCGTTATCCTCGAAACTAATATTGAGGATACCTTTAAAAACCCTCAGGTAATGAACTTTAAAATTGATTATTAACGTTAGATGAAGTGGCATAAAGCTTTGGATAATAGTAATTTAACATATCCCTTCATAAAAAAAGCCATCATAGGCCACCGGTCAGTTTGTTTAATTGGTGTAGACGAAGAAGTTTATGCTTTATCAGCTCAATGCCCTCATGCCGGGGCCGATATTAGTCAGGGCTGGTGCAAAAACGGCAAGTTGATATGCCCTTTCCACCGTTATTCTTATGATATTAAGACAGGAAGAGGCAGCCCTGGCCAGGGAGATTATTTACAAACCTATCCTGTAGAAAAACGAGATGATGGTATTTATGTAGGCATTACATCTAAATGGGCCTGGTTATTTGGCCAATAGGTTTCAACTACAGATCAAATAGCTGACCGAAATAGGTTAACCATACACTTCCTTATTTGCCGAGGCAAGGGTGTTTTTCAATAACCCAATAATCGTCATTAAACCCACGCCGCCGGGTACCGGTGTTATCCACGATGCTTTAGGTGCAACGCTCTCAAAATCAACATCGCCATATAATTTATAACCCGATTTGGTAAGGGTTGATGTTTCGCGGTTCATGCCTACGTCAATAACTACAACACCATCTTTTACCATGTCTGCTGTAACAAAATTCTTTTTACCTATGGCCACAATCAAAATATCGGCTTGCAGCGTATAGCTTTTAATATCAGGCGTGCGGCTATGGCAAATAGTTACTGTACAGTTTCCTGGTTGGGTATTGCGTGCCATTAATATACTCATTGGCGACCCTACAATATTGCTGCGACCGATAACCACACAATGTTTACCAGCGGTATCAATACCATATTCCTTAAGCATTAAAGTAATGCCATAAGGTGTTGCCGGAATGAAGGAAGGTAAATTGCGCTGCATACGCCCCAAGTTAATAGGGTGGAAGCCATCAACATCCTTACGGTGATCAATGCGCTCCGTTACTTTTTCAGGGTCAATATGTTTAGGGAGTGGCAACTGTACTATGATGCCATCAATATCAGCATCCGCATTCAGTTCGGCAACTTTTGCCAACAGTTCGTCTTCGGTTACCGTATCTTCATATCGCACCAGTGATGACTTAAAGCCTACCTTTTCGCAGTTTTTCATTTTACTGGCCACATAAGTTTCGCTGCCGCCATCGTGCCCAACCAATACAGCTACCAAATGTGGCTTACGGCCCGTTTTAGCTAAAATTTGAGCAGCCTCTTCGGCTATCTCCAGTTTTAATTTTTCTGATACGTATTTTCCGTCGAGTAATTGCATTTAGATATGAGTATTGAGAGATATGAGTATTGAGATTTTCTATATAAATCTAACAGTCGCGGTTGTTTTTGTTTACTAATATTAAGTGCTAAATGTGAGCTAATGAACAATATAGGATCTAGTGTATCATCTCAGATCTAATATCTCACATCTTTTATCTAAACATAAACCTAATCCAGTTTCAGCACCGCCATAAAAGCAGATTGTGGGATCTCCACATTACCTACCTGGCGCATACGTTTTTTTCCTTTTTTCTGTTTCTCCAGCAGTTTACGCTTACGCGATATATCGCCACCATAACATTTGGCGGTAACATCTTTACGTAAAGCTTTAACTGTTTCGCGGGCTATAATTTTGGCACCTATGGATGCCTGTATAATAATCTCGAATTGTTGACGCGGTATCAATTCTTTCAGCTTCTCGCAAATCTTTTTACCAAAATCGTATGAATTACTACGGTGAATTAAGGAAGATAGCGCGTCAACCGGTTCAGCATTCAGGCGGATATCAAGCCTTACCAGATCCGATTGGCGGTAACCAATCTGCGTATAATCAAACGAGGCATATCCCTTTGAAATGGTTTTAAGCTTATCGTAAAAATCAAAAACGATCTCACCCATTGGCATCTCAAACACCAGTTCTACACGATCTGACGTTAGGTAGGATTGATTGACTATTGAACCACGTTTTTGTATACAAAGCGACATTACCGGGCCCACAAACTCCGACTTGGTGATGATGTTAGCTTTTATATAAGGCTCTTCTACAAATTCAAGTTTACTTGGGTCTGGAAGGTCGGACGGGTTATTTACCAATAGCTCGTCGCCTTTGGTGGTATATGCAATGTACGATACGTTGGGTACGGTAGTTATTACCGTCATATCAAATTCGCGCTCTAAACGCTCCTGGATGATCTCCATGTGCAGCATCCCCAGGAAACCGCAACGGAAACCAAAACCTAACGCTGCCGATGATTCCGGTTCAAAAACCAGCGAGGCATCATTAAGCTGTAACTTGGCCATTGCTTCGCGCAGTTCTTCAAACTCATCCGTATCAACCGGGTAAATACCGGCGAACACCATAGGTTTCACTTCTTCAAAACCTTGAATACCAGACTCGCAGGGGCGGGCAATGGTAGTTATAGTATCGCCAACCTTAACTTCGCGTGCTTCCTTAATACCCGATATGATATAACCTACGTCACCGGTTTTGATCACATCTTTTGGGAGTTGGTTCAATTTTAGCGTACCTACCTCATCGGCTATATATTGCTTTTCCGTAGCGAAAAACTTTACTTTATCTCCCTTACGGATCTCGCCGTTCACTACCTTAAAATAGGCTATTATACCACGGAACGAGTTAAATACTGAATCAAATATCAACGCCTGTAAAGGAGCGTCGGGATCGCCAACAGGTGGCGGAACACGGGCAACTATGGCTTCCAGAATTTCATGAACCCCCATCCCGGTTTTACCGGATGCTGCCAAAATATCTTCCCGTTTGCAACCGATCAGGTCAACAATCTGATCTTTAACTTCCTCGGGCATAGCACCCGGGAGATCCATTTTATTTAGAACCGGAATAATTTCCAGGTCGTTCTCTAAAGCCAGGTACAGGTTTGATATGGTTTGCGCTTGTATGCCTTGTGACGCGTCAACGATGAGCAGCGCACCTTCGCAAGCGGCAATGGAGCGCGATACCTCGTACGAAAAATCTACGTGACCCGGGGTATCAATCAGGTTCAATACGTATTTCTGCCCATTAAGCTCATAATCCATTTGTATGGCATGGCTTTTAATGGTGATACCACGTTCACGCTCAAGGTCCATATCGTCAAGCAGCTGGGCCTGAGCTTCGCGCTTGGTTATGGTATTGGTATATTCTAACAACCTATCGGCAAGGGTGCTTTTACCGTGGTCGATGTGGGCGATAATACAAAAATTACGGATATGCTTCATTTGAACCGCAAAAATAGTTTTTTAAGCTGATAAATTGGTATATGAGTTTATGAAAGTTTTTCGATTAACTAAACGATGGGAGCAAAAAGGGAGCTTTACCAGTTATTGTATTTTAATTTATTCTGATTGTGGTATTTGAAGCAGGTTGTTATTGAGTTATTTAAATTACGCCCAATTTCCATAACTCTAGCACGCATACAGTTAGGTTAAAACAAAAATGCATAAAAACGCCATACCATAACGTGTTTTCTTTAACACGAACATAACCAAGTAATAAAGCAAATGGAATTAGCCAAAACAGAGAAATAAAGGACATGTGTATAATAGCGAACAAGAATGCGGTGATAAACATAGCCTGCTTTTTATCAACTATATGCAATAAATTTTGTAATAAATAACCTCTGTATCCCAATTCTTCGAACAAGGCAGGCATCACAGCTATTGAAAATACCATTAACTCCTTGCCGTATCTATGTTTCGAATATAAACCATAATAATACATTTCTCTTGAAAAAAGACTCTGATTTAACCAAGTTACACTATAATTTACAATAAGTGAGCCTAAAACAGCTATAGTGCCATAAGCTATCAGTTTAAGTATGGAGAAATTACGCCATACTAAAATTGATTTATTTTCTGACCAGTTGGAACAAAAAAAAGCAACTGCGATAATTGCCATCAATACATCAAAAAACAACGACCAGACCAGGGTTCTAAAAGTGTGAATAAATTGTGCCAGACAGCAAATAGCAATATCAACACTATAGAAAAGTGCTACCTGTTTGATCTTATCCCATTTTTTTCCGCTTACTGCTGCATCAGCACTTTGAACACATCCGCAATACTTGCAATACCTGCTGTTAGCAGCAATTGCCTCGCTGCATTGAACGCAATTTTGTTGATCGGTAATTTCTTGTTCTACAATTATATCATTCAATATTCAATTCTTTTTTTAGCTTTTCAATTTCGAGTGCCGATTTTATTCCCTTGATAAAATAACCGATGAATAGTATTTTTATAAAGATCCCACTAAAAATACTCATCGGATGGGTAAAGGCCTTTATCAATAAAATGATAATATACAATGAAAATCCCGATATAATTGCAGCCAATGGTTTCTTTTTACTCCACACGCCTAAACAAACATATATAATGGCCAAAATAAAATTAATAATAAGCAAGGCTTTTTTTTCCGAAGGATCATGGGTCGTAGAAGAGAATATAAAGCCCATTATTACCGTACTTCCTGCAATATAATAAAGTGCGAAGCTTGCTTGTTTTATTTTTTTATTAAATTCTTCAAGGTCAATCGCTTTATTGGTTCGCGTAGTAATAAATGTTTGTTGTTCCATTTCTGTGCCTTTTAACGGGTAACCACAGCTATTGCAAAAAGGATCTGTATCGGGTACATGCACCGAGCATGACATACATTGTAGTTCTGATTGAATTGGAGTTGAAGATATTTCTTCCATGAATTTGAGATAAGGTTATTACTTGTAATAATAAGTATTAAAACTGAATTTTTAAAATTATTCAACTCAATACCTCGGCTCCGCCGCATAATCCAGATCCGTCAAGTCTTTAACAGATCCAAAGCCAATCACATCTTTAATCACTTTGGTATCGGTCATTTCAATAGCACGTACCAGCTTGCTTTGGCCAAATTTATCTTTAATCTCATGCATGGTTTTGCGGGCGGTTTCCTGGCGGTCAACATCTTCAAACAAACTGTACAGCATGTTGCCGTTATTTACAAAATTGGTTACCGCAACACGCATACTGTTAATATTAGTATTCATTACCGGGCCCGATGCTGCCAGGGCTTCAAACTTTGCTATTCGGTTGCGTATCATCCGCATCAGGCTCATGGCATCTTGCACTGGTATACTAATAGAAAAGCCATCATCCCAGCGGGTGCCATCCGTATAACGGGCGGTAAAGGCTATGGCTTTGCAATAAAATTTATGTCGTACCATGCGCTTTTCGAGGGTTAAGCAAAGTGTCATAAAAAGCTGGTCGATATATTCGGGGCTTTGCCGTTTCTCGCCTGATATTTGCCGCATAGCCTGCATGCCCTTATAATCGTGCGATGCGATATTGGTTTCAATAAAGTTGAGGCGGTAATGCCAGTATGTTCCTTCTATGCTTTTAAAAACGGCTTTTAAACGGTCGGGTGGGGTATGGCGCATCTGGAGCGGGGTTGTAATGCCACAGCGCTCTAATCTATAGGCCATATTAGCACCAATCCCCGGAAGGTCGCCCAATTTTAATGGCGTTAGTATCTTATCAATATTCTGATGGTCGATTAATAAAAGCCCGCCTGTTTTTTTACCCAGGTTGGAGGCCAGCTTAGCTAAAAACGCATTAGGGGCCACACCTACGGAGCATTCCAGCCAATCACCAACCTTTTGCAGAATATCTTTTTTAATATTTCGTGCAACCACCATTGGGTCGGGGTGTATAAGTTTATAATCAGTAAGGTTTATAATGGCCTCATCAATGCTTTTCGGTACTACATCCTGGCAATATTCTTTTAAAACGTGGATGATCTTTACATGGTATTCTCGATACCGGGAAGGGGTGCTTTCTATCGGGACAAGATCCGGGCAAACCAACATGGCATCATTAAGGCGCATGCCCATTTTTACCCCACATGCCTTAGCCTCGGTTGAGAGCGAGATTACGCAACCATATTTACCCGTATAAACACACACACCAACAGGCCGGCCCCGCAGCCAGTAGTTAACTTGTTGCTCACAGCGGGCAAAAAAACTGTTCATATCCACAAACAATACTCTGGCTTCGGTACGTACGGCAATTGAGTTCTGATTCACGATTTAAAATTACTAAAAAAATTAGTAAAATTTTAATAATTTATAATTATTAAAAGAGGAGGGAGTATTGTGAATAAAAAAGGCAATAAAAATAAATTTGCATAAAAGTAGCATTATTGCTACCTTTATAATATTAAATAAATATTAAACAAGGCTATCAATATTAATAAATGATGATGTATTTATGGAAAGGATTAAACTTGATTTAATAATTGAATGGGGTGAAATTGATTTAAAAGGTAAGGTTAACTATAACAATAAATTAATAATTGATTTTGCGCCAAAAGTTTCTGAAATAGAAAAAAAAATAAAACTATATTTACAGCAGTTTACTAATGTTGACCCTGAACAAGTAGATTTTGACTATTATTATGATATGCATTCTTTTTTTGAAGTATTTGATTGTATTAATATTAGCAAGTTTGCTAATTATGCAAATATACACCCTGGATTAATGCGTCAATATGCATCGGGTGTTAAAAGGCCGGCCTTAAAACAGGTCAGGAAAATAGAAAGTGCTTTAACCCGCCTTTCGCATGAAATTGAAAAAGTATCCATAAATATTGATTAAACCTGTTACAACATATGTCATTCCAACAAACCTTTAAAGATTATTTAACTACTATTAGTAAAAGGAACCAGCAGGGGATATGTATTGGATATTTAAAAGCAAATCCGCTAAGTGTAAAAAATCAAACTATAATTGATGCCGAAGTACTTGATGCAGCACTTGATTATGCAATTAAATTAGATACAGCCTTGTTAGACTATGAAATGCTTGATAAAGAGGTAACCATTTTGGAAAACACATTGAGGGATTTGCTGACTATGGCGGGAGTTGCTCCAGGCTCAACAGTACGAATAACGATAGATGGCATAATGTATTCGGTTTGCTTTACTAAGTATAACGGTGTTGAAAACATGAAACTATCTTATAAATTAGATTACGCAGCCTAAGCTTTTCTATTTCCAAAGGGGAGAGAGCACTCTCAAGTCTACCAGGGCTGTTACAGGTAATTCTGATAAAAGTATTATCCCGTTTTTGAATTAGTCTCAATATATTGAGACTAATCTATTCACTATCTTCATTACTTTTATAATGCCATCCATACCGCGAGGTTTGTATTGTATGTTCTTTGAAGATCTATTTGTATTCCGTAAAACAAAAAAGAGCGATTTCTCGCTCTCCTATTTAAACTTTAATTTAGTATTTACTCTCCGCGTTTAAGCCCGTATTTTTCAATCTTACTGTATAGATGGCTTCGCTGGATATCAATGTCATCAGCTGTTTTTGATACGTTCCAGTTATTTTTCTCCAGCTTAAATTTAATGTACTCTCTTTCGGCAAAATCCTTATACTCCTGGAAGTTTTTAAACTGTTCAAAATCTGGTTGAGACGATGTAGAAGCTGCCACAATAACTGGTGCCGAAGGATTAGCAAAAGCTTTCACATCAGCGTCGGTAATGGTTTTATCACTTAAAATAATCAAACGTTCTATCATATTACGCAGTTCGCGTATGTTGCCCGTCCACGGTAATGATCTTAAAGCCTCTAATGCAGGTTCAGAAATTCGCTTTGCAGGCATTCCATAATCATTGCATATTTCATGCAAAAAGCTTTGTGCTAAAAGGCTTATATCATCTTTGCGTTCAACTAAAGGCGGCACATGAATAAGGATAACACTTAGCCGATGGTATAAGTCCATCCTGAAATTGCCGGCTTCTATTTCTTTCAACAGGTCCTTATTGGTGGCCGCAATTACACGTACATCCACATCAATTTCCTTTTCGCCGCCTACACGGGTTATTTTGTTTTCCTGCAAAGCGCGTAGTACTTTAGCCTGTGCAGATTGGCTCATATCGCCAATTTCGTCTAAAAATAGAGTTCCGCCATTAGCTGATTCAAACTTGCCAATGCGTTGTTTAATAGCCGAAGTAAACGAACCTTTTTCGTGTCCAAACAATTCACTTTCAATAAGTTCTGATGGAATGGCCGCGCAGTTAACCTCAATTAAAGGCGCGTTATTACGATGCGATTTTTCGTGTAACCATCTGGCTACCAGTTCCTTACCGCTACCATTTGCACCTGTAATTAGTACACGGGCATCGGTGGGAGCAACACGGTCAATAGTTTCCTTTATTTTACCAATCGCTTGTGATTCGCCTAATATTTCGCGGGTTTTTGAAGCCTTGCGTTTTAATACCTTGGTTTCGGTTACTAACGATCCGCGGTCCAGGGCGTTACGTACAGTAATCAATAAACGGTTAAGATCGGGCGGTTTAGATATAAAATCGAAGGCTCCTTTTTTACTGGCTTCGACGGCAGTTTCAACTGTTCCGTGGCCGGATATCATGATGAAAGGCAGATCGGGTTTAAATGCTAACCCTTCTGACAGTACTTCCATGCCATCCATGCGGTTCATTTTAATATCACAAAGGATCAGATCATAATCATTCCTTTGAATCAATTCTAAACCATCGATGCCATTATCAATATCATCAACCTGATAGTCTTCATATTCTAAAATTTCGCGCAATGTGTTACGGATAGCCCGTTCATCATCTATTATCAGAATTTTTGCCATAGATTATATATAATGTTAAATCAATAGGTTTTGTTTTATTCGGCTAAGATAATAATTGTATAGAAAATTAAACACATAGTTATTCAAATAAACTATTTGTCAAAAAAAAACCTCTTCCCATTTACGGAAAGAGGTTTAAATTCCAGTAGCAGATCTGTAAGCCGGGTTCTGTGTCCGGTTATCCCGGATCCCTATCATTAATCTATTCCTAACATTGCTGCCAGGCTCTAACAACCTACCCATCCCAACGTTAATGCAATGCATCAAACGGAAGCGAGCAGCCTCACTTTCGGGACCTATTTGGTTTTTCAACTCCTGAGGTTTACCGCAATACATGTTACCATGCAAAGCTGTGAGCTCTTACCTCACATTTTCACCCTTACCCACGTAAACGCGGGCGGTTTATTTTCTGTGGCACTTGCTGTCGCCCACTGGAGGCGCCTTCCCGTTAGGAAGCAGGATGCTCTGCGTTGCCCGGACTTTCCTCCCCCCGTAAACGGAGAGCGATAGAGCGTTCTGCTTTATGCAAAGATAGCTATTTAGTTTATAAACGAAATTCCAGACTATCTTGGTTAGCGTGTTTCCCCAAAAATTAGTCGCAAAGGTAATCTGGTAACAGGATTTATATTTTGGGATTTTTAGCATACTGACTAATCAGCACATGTTTTCAAATCGGCATCAGCCTGTTGTACATTGGTTACTCCCAGCTTGTTGTTAAACGAGTTGGTTATATAGGTTAATATTTGCGCAATTTCAATGGGCGCTAAATTGGCTTGCTGTGGCATTTGCTCCATGTATATTTTACCTTTTACAGTAACCGGGCCTTTTAATCCGTATTTAATAAAACAAGCTAACGCGGTTTTATTACGCTTTAAATAGGCCGAATCAGTAAGTGGGGGTATCAATGCGCCCAAACCACCACCATTAGGGGCATGGCAATTTTGGCAATACGTTTGATAAAGTACTGCACCCGATGTATAATATCTTTTAAACTCCAGTTCCTGCTCACTTTGGCAGGACACAATGGTAATGGTCAAAATCCCCAAAAAAAGAAACGAGATCAAAAGGGCCCTCATTATATTATTCTTGTTTGAGGGTTTTAATATCGGCTATTAACTGGTTAACCTGTTTTACATCTGTGCCATCGTAAGCGCCCCTCATCCGTTTCTGTTTATCTATCAATACAAACCAACCTTCGTGAATTAAACCATCTTTGCCTTCGTTTACTTTAACTAAATAATGATCATGAGCCAAATTGTAAACCACTTCTTTTTGCCCTAATAATAACCACCACGAATTACCGGCTATACCAAGTTTATCAGCATAGTTTTTCAAAACAGGTACAGTATCATGTTTGGGGTCTATCGTATACGATAATATTTTAAAGTTTGTGTCTGCCTTAAACTCCTTATAAACAGTTAGCATGTTGCGTTGCATGCCTGGGCATATGGAGGGGCAACTTGTAAAAAAGAAATCTGCCACATAAATTTTACCATCCAAATTTTTATCGGTAATTGTGTTGCCATATTGATTTATAAATTTAAATGCGGGTATAGTATTATAAATGGTATCAACTACCTGTTTGCCATCAACCATTTTAGTTACGGTATCCCGATTACCTAAAATTGGCAATATGCGCTTGTTGCCCGAACGATGACAAGAGTTTAAACAAATGAAAATAATTATAACTAATAGTATTGGTCTCATTTTTTAATGCTTTTTTTTATGTAATTGTCAGATTCTGTTATAGCATTTACATATAAGGAATCTATATGTTTCACCTGCACTTTTTGTTGTTTCCAGTAATTCATTATATCATCATGGCTTTTCCCAGCATTATCTAGGTTAAGTTTTCTCATCCAATCGCCCATTTTATTAGCTACATCGTTCAGGTTGGCATCTAAAGTTCGAGCTGTTTGTTTGTTTATACTGAGGCTATCTGCTTTAATAAGCAATGTATCAAGTTTCATTTTGTTTACCATTGCCTTTTCATCTTCTGCCATAACTTTTTCATGCAGATCTAATACTTCATTTTTCAAAGCATTTTCTTCTTTTTTCTGATCTGTGCAGGCCGAAAGTATCAGTAAGGTAAATAAACAGTAAGATAATTTTTTCATAATTAGTTTACTAGGTAATACAACTGTTTAAAACTATAGGTAACGCCTAAAACAACTCTACCCGAAGGCTGAGGATGATCGTCTGTCGCGCTCCATGCTTTTGTTTGAACTGCCAGGTTCAAAGATATATTTTTAATAAACAGGTCGACCCCAAAACCCGACATTAAATTATTCATCACATGTTCGCCTGTTTTTACACCCATAAACTTTTCGCCGCCAGAATATTCATAAGCCAGTTGCGCCGAGGGTATCATTTTAATATCCTTGCTTAGAGATACATTGTAAAATAAATTTAAATACCCCGTAGTACTATTCGCTATGCCCTCGTGGTTTTTGTTCTGGCCATTTGCTTTATAGGTACCGCTTATGCTTAGTCCTGCGTTTTTATAACCAGCCAGGTAGTTAAAATACACAAAGCCATCGGTGCTCCCGGTACCTGTTTGGGTTAAAGTACCATAACGCTCTCCAACATTGTTTGTAAAATCATTTTTGCCGATAGGTAGCTTAATGCCTGCGCCAACAATAAGGCGTTGCTTTAGTATTTGCTCAACGGTGTTTAATAAATGGTAGCCTGCATACACATTTACATCGCCAATGCCTGCCAACGTGCTTAAATTGCCATTATAATATTCTGAATTTGAATTATAGGGGAGTATTGCATTCACCTCAATACGGCGGCTGATAAATAACCGGGTTCTAAATTCCAATGCCTTGAATATTTCATAGTCATTTGGGTTTCCGTTATGATCGGTTATCATGCCGGTATGATTATTACGCGCAAGCAAAAACCGTGAGCCCGATGGAAAAAAACTTTGCGGCTGCCCATAGTAACCGTTGAACGACCTGTACCTGTACTGTAAAGCAAAGCTGCTTTGATTATCATAAGGTGTTATCCCCATAAAACAACCGCAAATATCACATGCGGAAGCTTTTGTGGGGGCGAAAAAAGAAAGAATTATTGCAACAGTAACAAGGCTTTTACTAAGAACTATGTTTTTGATTGTTAATTTCATAAGATTTGAATAATGCATTTTTGCCATATAAATGGCTGCTAAATAATTACAGGAATCAGCAATAAGTTTGAACTTATACTAATCCATTACGTTCGGCATATTAAAAAGGATGGCCAAGCATTAAAGTAAATAAAAACAAAAATTAAACTTGCGGAGGGCGGAATATTGAGGCCGGGTTATTAATACTTGCATGGGAGGAGTAGGGAGTATATATTACCCCTAACAACATATTTGAAAACTTTATACCTGCTGTTTGATGGGGTATAGCATCTTGAAACAAGTTTTTTGCAGCTGATCTTTCCTCGGCTCTCTCTTTTTGTTCGGCCTGTTGTATTCTCTTTATCAAAAAGCATTTCCCGTTGCAATGCAGCCAGGGTTTAGCACGGTTTTGGCATAAAGTGGTAGCAATATATTTTTGGTTCATCTCGTAACCGGCATACACAAACAGCTTCGAAAAATTAGCTATGAGCATACAGATCAGCAATAAAAAAATGACCGGCCTTTTGAACATTATGGCGCAAATGTAATACTTAATGTGATATGCTTTTATGCCAGGGATTTTTATTTTATAGTTGCGCTAGTTAGGGATATTTTCTTCAAACCATCTATACTGCCCTGAAGGGGTGCGTTCTCCTTCATTTAAAACCCAGTAAATATCGTTAATGAGATCATTTAATATCGATACCGGAAATGGTTTGCGAAATTCCCATGGGAGATATCCAATAAAAAGTTCCGGAATTTGATTCAAATACTGATTGTCTATGTATTCTCCAAATTCATCAATTCTTGATTTTAATTGGGAGAGCATCAATAAATACCAATCCCTCAATGATTTGTCCTCCGATACATCTTGCAGCAATGCCTCTTTATACGAAGAATGCTTTTCAAGTAGTTCAATCTTGTAATGTTGACAAATTTTACTTTCATCACTGTTCGGCTTAACCTTTGGTTCAGCAACTTCATTAAAAAAATACATAAAAAGATCAAGATCACCATCTGGGACGCCTACGTTTCTTTCTGTACTTGAACTAATTTTCGCGTATATATAAGAGTGTCCCATATTATTGAATTAAGTAAGTTTTAGAGGTAGCAATTATATTATAAAAACATGTTGCCCTGTTGTGGTCATTTCCGTGATTGATAATATGTAGAAACTCGTCCGATAATTTCGGCATGTAGTTATTTTATTATCTTAGCTAACTATTTACAAAAACTGCATTTTAGGTTATGTATAGCCTATTATATACTAAGGGCTTATCGGTTCGAAGATAAATAAAACAGCGGTATTGCATGGGCTAATAACAGATAATGACAACTATAGAAAATGCATTGAAACAGAGCAATTTGCTTAGTGTTTCTTCGGCGGCTATTTTAGCTGGTGCGTGGGATAAAAGCAGGCACCTTAATGCAAAAGAATCGTTACTTAAATTCAGGGAGAAAGATACCAATTTGTATTTTGTAGCTAGCGGTTGCGTGCGCCTTTTTGTAATTAACTCAAAGGGCGATGAAATAAACCTGGGTTTTGGATATGAAAACACATTAATAACCTGTTTTCAATCATTTATTGAAGAAAAACCTTCCCAACTTAGTATTGAGGCAGTTTTAGACACAGCGTTGCTTTATATACCTAAGATCAGCCTAAACCAATTGATTTTGGGCAATGTAGAGATTGGGCGCTGGTATCAACATATGCTTGAAACCACCCTTATCGGTCATATACAGCGGCAGGTTGAGCTGCTTACCCTTAGTCCACAGGCTAGATATGCAATATTTATTAAACGAAGCGGGCATTTAGTCAATAGAATACCGCTAAAACAGATAGCATCTTATCTCATGATGAAGCCCGAAACGCTTAGTAGGATCAGGTCGAAAATTTCTTGATTTCAATCAATTTTAAGCTGTTCTTTTTTCGTCAGATTTGCCCAACAACCAATCTGAAAAAAGATCATGAAATTGACAACAGGGCAAAAAGCACCAACGTTTATTAAAAAGGATATTTATGGAAAAAGCATTGATTTAAATGATTTGCATGGTGAGCGGATTCTGCTGAGTTTTTTTAGATATGCTGAGTGCGCTATGTGCAATCTCCAAATCTCAAAAATTGTCAAAGCGAAAAGTTTGTTTGCAGCGCATGATATTAAGTTGATCGCTGTTTTCGAATCCCCAGCAGACAGCCTCAAGCTCAGTATAGCTGATCGGCATCAATTTGATTTCACCATCATTGCAGATACCGAGCGCGAACTTTATTCACTATACAAGGTACACCCATCATGGATAAAAACAGCCCGAACAATGTCCGTAAAAGGGTTCAGCCACGTGGTGGATGCCTTAAAGCTGGGGTTCAAGATAGGAGGAAAAGTTGAAGGAACATTAAATCAGATTCCGGCAGATTTTTTGATCAGTAAAAATGGAGTGATCGAAATTGCCCATTACGGAGATAGCGTGATCGATCATTTGCCGCTTGATAAGGTTTTCGAACATAAGGCTATATAAGCACACATTAAAGCATCTTAAGAGCGTATAAAATAAATATAATCCAGAGTGGGTAACATTAAGCCTTCTTCTTTCATTAGCACAAGTATGGCCCCCCTGTGATGAGTTCCATGATTGATAACCTGGGTAATGATATCCGATAATTTATCTTCGTAATTTTGCCCCTTTAAGTTTTTATATTTAACTACAGTATCAAGGTCGTCATCTTGTAACTGATCAATAAATTCTGTCCACTCCAAATGGTAATTCTCCAGGTCGTTCTTTAATTCTTCTGGGAAGCGTTCTTTAAATATCTCAACACT
The DNA here is from genome assembly GCA_025352225.1 of Mucilaginibacter sp. Lineage (GTDB taxonomy): Bacteria > Bacteroidota > Bacteroidia > Sphingobacteriales > Sphingobacteriaceae > Mucilaginibacter. The sequence goes on from JANXTT010000043.1 coordinate 30,067, forward strand.
TTGAGGCAGGTCCATACACCTGTCTAACCAAATACGTTGTGCCGATAGCATGTGTGATAAAAGCTCGTATATGCGAGGGTTTTGAGGGAACTGTTTATCAAATTTATCTAATATATGTTGGGTGGCCCATTTATCGTAGATAAACAATTGTTTAAAGTAGGTTTTCATATCTTTAAGATCAGATGTAAATATATCGCTAAAACCGCTATTATGACGACATCATCAAGTCTTATTTTATGGGTCTTGTAACCGGATACCCATATTTAGCTCTATAGGCTTTCCGTTCGGCAGTCATGTCCCACCATTGTTTTTTTATGCCAGGATGGTTGGCGTAATGCACTATTAACCTAAACTGATCCTCAACACAGGGGTCTGTACAGGCATTAATAAACAGTTCATGTTCGTCCAAAAGCTCTGCGCCTTGCTTATGCTTAAACTTATCTATCGAATAATATCCCATATCAATAAGATCTTGAGCAAATTTAGGCCCAATAGAAGCAAAGCTTTGAAAATGAATTAAAGCCTGTAACTGTTTGGCTCTATGGTTAGATATGTGCAATACCTCACAAAGCTCATCAACAGCCAGATCAGCTAGTTTATTTTTGCTGATTTTGTTCTTTTTTAGATGTTCTTTTTCATCAACGGTCAGATCAAGTTTAAAGGCCTTCATCTTATCAGGTTCGTTATTATTTTTTACCCCCAAACACTGAGAAACTTACGTAATGTTTTGGATTAGCTTTAATATCTATCAGAAGCTTATTCAGGTTTGATGATGCATCGTTCAAATTATTATACATCTTATCATCATTCATTAATAAACCCAGGGAGCCTTGTCCGTTATTTATTTTAGCAATGGCAACTTGCAAATCCGATACCGCTTTATTAGCGTTATCTAATGTTTGTTTAATGTTGGCTTTAGCAACGTCATCGCTTATTTTATTAAAATTGGCTAACGTGCCTGTTAAATAAACATTGCTGCTTCGCAAATTAGCTGATATTGCCTCTACATTTGCCAAAATATTGTTTATCCTTGTGCTTTGCCTGTCTACCAGTTTATCTACCGTTTTTGATGTACCCTCAAGTGCCTGTAAAGTATTTGCTATACTGTTAAAGCTGCGGTCAACATTTTTTTGGAATTTGGGGTTCATAATATTATTGATGGAAGTCATAATTGAATCCATTTTACCTATAATAATTTCGGCCTTTTTTTGCACCGGTTGTAAGGTTTCAGCTATTCCGCCTTTAATATCAGATCTTAAGGTATCGTTGTTTTTAGCGAATTTAGTGTCATTGCCTAATTCAAATACAATAGCTTTACTGCCAAGCAGGTCCGTACCCTCCAATTTAGCCAATGTGTTTTTTGGGATGTCGTATTTCTGTTGAACTTTAAACTCTGTAAGCGTTTTTCCGTCCGGCCTTAAAGTCATGTTTGAAACACGGCCAATAGGAAAGCCATTTACCAGTACTGGCTTTGATACCGCTAACCCGTTAACGTTATTATATACAGCGAAAAATCTATTTTCACTCGAAAAAACATCATTCCCTCGTAAAAAACTATAACCTAGTATTAATATGGTTAATGATATTATGGTTAGTGCCCCTATTTTAGTTTCGTTTGATATTTTCAAAGTAGTTTGGTAAGGTAATGATGTATAATTATTGTTCTATTTCTTTTTTATATTCCACAATAGCCCTAACTATAGAAGCTACAATTTCATTTTGTCCATCTTCAGAGTTTAAATAATCTTCTTCGGCTGGGTTATTAATAAACCCGGTTTCAATTAATACAGCGGGCATGGCACTATGGCATAACACCAAAACACCCTGTTCTTTAACCCCGTCGCTACGCCTGCCATCAGTTTCAGTAAACTCATTGTTAACAATATTTGCAAAGCGGATGCTGTTTTTTCTGTATTTGGCTTTAAACGCATTTAATAAAATCATGGCAGTGGGGTCATTGGGGTCAAACCCTTCACTTATACCCTTGCCATCTTTCTCTTCAAATAAGTTTTCTCTAAGTGCCGCGGTTTCTTCTTTATCACGGTGGAATCCGTAAACTAATATTAAAACCCCCTTACCCGACCGATCAGGAACTCTAATGGTTCTGCCATGTACCCGGGATGTCCTATCAGACAGTGAATTGCAATGTATTGATATGAACAAATCCCCTTTATTGTTGTTTGCTATCTCTGATCGTGTTTTTAAAGGTACATTAGCCGTGCTGGTACGCGTCATAACTACTTTAACACTTGGTACATTTTTTTCAATGGCTTTTTGCAATTTAAGTGCCAATGCAAGCGTTACACTTTCTTCTGTGGAGTACGAACCGAAAGCACCTGTATGGCCTCCATGGCCGGCATCAACAATAATGGTGCGCAGCTTAAATCCGTTATTTACAGTGGTATCTTTTTTAGGATGCTCATCAATTTTAAATGAACTTTGTACCAATAAAAAAAGTAGTAGTGACAAACAGTAAATGAATCTTTTCAATGCCTTATTTTTCATTATTTTTGAGCCGCGTTAACTATATCTGCAAAAATACTATTCATAATCAATTTTGAAATTTATATATCTTTTTTTTCTTTTTTTATTTGCCTCTTCATTTCAAGTCTATTCTGCATCGTATCGTTATGCAAAAGTAAGGTATTATACTGTAGCTGATACTATAATTAAGCTCGATACTGTTAAAGATAGAAAACTATTAAGAAAAAAGCCAATCAAGAAACCTATATTCCGATCATCTGATACTGTAGAAATTAACGGTGTAAAGAGCTTAACAGATACAAGTAAGAAACCTAAACCCGATGAACTTCAATCACAAATAAAGTCTAAATCAGATGATTCCAGCCATATTGACCCTGTAAAAAAGATTGGTTATTACTATGGAAATGCCCGTGTAACTTATCAGGATGTTGAACTTGACGCTGATTTTATCCGCGTTGATGAAATAAACCACCTTTTATTTGCCAGTGGATTAAGAGACCCTAAAACAAAACGATATATTGGCCGGCCTATTTTTAAACAAAAGGATGATAAACCGCTCATTGCAGATTCATTGGTGTTTAATTATATCACTAAAAAGGGTAAAATATATAATGCAGCTTCTGAGCAGGATGGTAATTTTGTTTCGGGTGGAACTGCAAAGCGGCTAAATGAAACCGAAGTAGCCTATAAGAATGTTCTTTTTAGTACCTGTGATCTCCCGTATCCGGATACTCATTTTGGAATTGTAATAACTAAAGGCATTGCCGAAAAACACCAGATTATTTCAGGCCCCGCTTACCTCGAGATTGAAGGTGTTCCGTTACCTTTGTTTATTCCATTTGGTTTTTTTCCAAAACCAGATCACCGTTCATCTGGTGTAATATTACCCTCATTTGGCGAAGACCAGCATTTGGGATTCTTTTTGCGTGACTTTGGTTATTACCTAGGCATAAGCGATTATGTTGATTTAACTACAATGGGAACCTATTACACCAAGGGCTCATTTGATATAGGTTCAACAGCGCATTATTTAAAAAAATACAAGTTTCAGGGCACAGCCTCATTCAGATATGGATCACATAAATACGGTTTAGAAAGCGATCCGCCGAGGAAGGATTTTAATATTACCTGGTCACATAGTCAGGATCCCGCTGCTAACCCCGGTACTACATTTAGTGCTTCTGTAAATGCAGGTACATCTAGTTTTTATTCCAGTTCGCCTTCGCAAACAGGGTACAATTTGCAGGCTTTAACACAGAATAATTTACGTTCCAGTATTTCTTATGCTAAAACATGGCCGGGTTCACCATTTAATTTAAGTGTAAGCTTGGGCCATTCGCAGGATATCACCCGCAAAACCATAACACTTGAACTACCCACATTTAGTTTGAATATGAATACCTTAAGCCCTTTTGATAGTAAAGACCGCATTGGGGAACAAAAATGGTATCAACGCATAACAGTTGGCTATAGCTTGCAGGGAACTAATAAATTAAATGATATTCCAGAATCGCAACTATTTACCGCGAATACTTTTTCAAAAAAGCTACAAAATGGGTTTCAGCAATCTATTCCCGTAAGTTTAAGCTTAAATATATTGAAATATTTTCAATTCAACTCCAGCATAACTTATCACGAGGTTGATTATTTCCAAACAGTACGTAAACACTTTGGCAGAGGTAGTATTTCTGGTCAGGATACCATGATAGTTGATACCGTAAAAGGCTTTAAACGAGGCAGCGATTATGGGATTTCTACGGGGTTTTCCACCAAAATATATGGAATAATGAATTTTAAAGGTAAGTTGCATGCTATAAGGCATGTAATGAGCCCTTCCGTAAGTTTTCAATACCGTCCAGATTTTTCTGATCCCAGTTATGGTTATTATAACACCATAGTAAGTAACGCTACTATCCCATACCCTTATCAAAAAACCAAATATTCAATTTTTGACAATAATGTTTACGGTGGCCCCGGAGCCGGAAAATCCGCAGGGTTATCATTCAGTCTGGATAATAGTTTAGAAGCCAAAATACGTCCCGGAGCCAGCGATACTTCTCAAATGGATAAAAAGATATCTATTCTTCAAGGATTATCATTTTCAAGTTTTTACAACTTTCTCGCAGATTCTATGAAATTATCTGATATAAGCTTTAATGGCCGTACTGCATTGTTCAATCAAAAACTAGGTATTAATTTTGGAGGCGTATTTCACCCATATGTTACCCAAGTACGCGACTCTGTTTCCAACAATCAAATAGTTAGGTACACGCACGATTTAAACCGATTTACCTGGCAAGACGGGCGTTTCCCTATGTTAAGAAGTTTCAACCTTTCTACAGATTTCAACCTAAACTCGGCAACCTTATTTCATCCGGCAAATCAAAACAATCAATCGCCAAACGCTAATACATTAAATACAATAAATAAGGCACAGGCAGACAGGCTTGCCATGGTCAACAGCGACCCCAATGCTTTTGTTGATTTTAATGTAGCGTGGAATATTAACGTGAGCTATAGTTTTTCTTATAATAATGACGGTGTACGGTCAAATATAAGCAATACCTTAAATTTTAGCGGCGATGTAAATATCACACCCAAGTGGAAAATACAATACAATTCTGGCTATGATATTAAGGCGGGGAGGATTAATACAACCAGTTTAAACATTTACCGTGATTTGCATTGTTGGGATTTATCATTTCAATGGATCCCTTTTGGCTATTATAAATTTTACAGTGTCGACCTAAAAGTTAAAGCCTCCATATTACAAGATTTGAAATTAAGTAAGAGAAAAGATTACTACAACAATAATTAATATGCTTGCAGAAATTATTACCATTGGCGATGAAATTTTAATCGGTCAGATTATTGATAGTAATTCGGCCTGGATAGCGCAGCAATTAAATTCGATTGGTATTCGTGTTAAACAAATCAGTTCCGTTTCTGACAATAAGGACCATATTATGGCGTCGTTAAACGAGGCCCAGAACCGTGCAGATGTGATATTAATTACAGGCGGTTTAGGCCCAACTAAAGATGATATTACAAAAACAACCCTTGCTGAGTATTTTGGAGTTTCTTTAGTTCAAAATAAAGACGCTTTAGAGAACGTTAGCCGGATATTTGCAAAGTATAACCGGCCTTTACTAGAGGTAAATATAAAGCAGGCCGATGTTCCGGAAAATTGCGAAATAATACTAAACAACAATGGTACTGCACCAGGTATGTGGTTCAATCATGGGGGAAAGATTTTTGTTTCGATGCCCGGCGTACCACACGAAATGATGTATATGATGGAAGAAACAGTGCTTCCTAAACTAAAATCGATATTTAAACTACCTACCATAGTACATAAAACAATAGTAACAGCTGGCGAAGGCGAATCATTTTTAGCCGAAAAAATAGCTGATATTGAAAATTCGTTACCATCGCATATAAAACTGGCCTATTTACCCAAATTAGGTATGGTAAGGCTGCGGCTTAGCGCATATGGAGAAAATGTAATTGAATTAAATAAAGAAGTGGAACAATACGCCAGTAAGCTTATTGAGCGTGTGGGTAAAAGCGTGATTACTGATAAAGATATACCCATTGAAAAAGCAATACTAGACGAAATGGATGCAAGTAGGCTCACCCTCTCAATAGCCGAAAGCTGTACGGGCGGTTATTTGTCTCATTTATTTACCCAGCACTCGGGTTCGTCGCAGGTGTTTTTAGGGAGTGTTGTATCTTATTCTAACAACGCGAAGGAAACCATTTTAGGGGTTAACCCTGTAACCTTGCAGCAATATGGCGCGGTAAGTAAAGAAACAGTTATAGAAATGGCAGTAGGAGCCCTACATAAATTTAAATCAGACTATGCTGTGGCTATAACCGGTATTGCAGGGCCTCACGGAGGAACTGCCGATAAACCTGTTGGCACGGTATGGATTGCAGTTGCAAATAATCAAAAAACTTATGCACAAATGTTTAAGTTTGGAAACAAGCGAACACAAAACATTGAACGTACGAGTATTACAGCTTTGTCCATGTTGATAAATTCAATAAGAGAAAACCCGTAATTTTGCATAATTTAACGTATTTTTCCACATTAAGATATTACAATATTTATGTCCCAATATAATCTTCTTTTACCAAAAATGGGTGAGAGTGTTGCCGAAGCTACCATTATAAAATGGAACAAAGCTGTTGGCGATCGCGTGGAGATTGACGATACTGTAATTGAGATAGCTACAGATAAAGTAGATTCAGAAGTACCATCACCTGTTGCAGGTAAATTGATCCGCCAGCTTTATAAGGAGAACGATGTTGTACAAGTGGGAGCTGTAATCGCCATCATTGAAACAGGCGAAAACTCCGAAAGTGCCCCGGTAATATCCGCACAGCCTGTAGTGGAAGAGAGCCCAAATAAGGGTGATACTCCGCCAATTAATAAAATGATTGACGAGATACCCGGTGTTGAGCAACTTAAGAATCAATCATCGCCAGGTAATACAAGGTTTTATTCCCCGCTGGTAAAAAATATTGCCAGTCAGGAAAACGTAAGCTTGCAAGAGTTAGAAACTATAGCCGGAACAGGTATTGAAGGCCGTTTAACAAAAGATGATCTGCTTTTATATGTTAAAGAACGTAAAAAATCTTTTAATATATTGACTGAAAATGACGACTTTAAAGAAGATACCGGTGCTAATTTTAGTAGTAGATCTGATATAAAAGAACAGGTTATATCAGAATCAGGGTGGAAAGTAAGTGCCGAATCAACCGGAAAAGAAACTATCACGTCAAATACCGATAGGTCTAATCCAAATCGTGGTACACAAAATAAACCGGTAAATATTGTTGGCGGTGGCGATGAAATTATAGAGATGGATAGAATGCGGCGACTGATTGCCGATCATATGTTAGCCAGTGTTCAAACATCACCTCATGTAACATCTTTTATCGAAGCTGATGTAACCAACCTTGTGCTATGGCGCGAAAAAATAAAAACCAGCTTTGAAAAACGCGAGGGAAATAAAATAACGTTCACACCAATTTTTATTGAAACCGTTGCACGGGCGATTAAGGATTTTCCGATGATAAATATCTCGGTTAATGGCACGCAGATCATCAAAAAGAAAGATATTAATATAGGAATGGCAGCAGCCCTGCCAAGTGGTAATCTTATTGTTCCGGTTATACGCAGAGCCGACGAATTAAATTTAATTGGTTTAACAAAAGCAGTTAATGATTTAGCTAGCCGCGCGCGTAATAATAAACTCCAACCCGATGAAGTGAAAGATGGAACATTTACAATAACCAATATAGGCTCGTTTGGTAACTTAATGGGCACTCCAATTATAAACCAACCTCAGGTTGCCATATTGGCTGTTGGTGCAATTAAGAAAAAGCCTGCCGTTATTGAAACAGAAACAGGTGATATGATAGCTATCAGGCATATGATGTTTCTTTCGCTATCATATGATCATCGTGTTGTTGACGGCGCATTAGGTGGATTATTTTTGCGAAAAATAGCAGACTATTTGGAGGCTTGGGATATTAACAGGGAAATTTAAACGCGCGGGAATAGCTATTATGCGGGTACACTTATTTTATAATATGCTTAACAAAAGCACCGCTTGTTGAAAAATGGTAACCCTGTTGCTTTGCCCATGTAATAAAGTTATCAATTCTTTTTTCAAAAACTATTCCAGTGTTTTTCATTACATAACCAGGGAAGCCAAATTTTTCGGGTTGATGCAGATCTGTAAACTCCCAGGGATGAAAATATAAGTTTAAATAACCATCTTTTCGATAGGTAATTTTACTGAGCCATTTCAAAATCCCCATTGGTAAATTGTGAAATGATAACCAAAACAATGGAAAACGTATTAAAGGCGAAACCGATGAAGGCAATTGTACAACACCATCCTGATAGTACCAGGTACGGGGTTTGTTAAAGTTGTTGTATCTGCCCGGTATAAAAGTGGGATTGATTGACGAGTTGTATTGGTAACCTGCTTTCCGTATCTCGTTTTCGTCCACGGGCATCATTCTGGCCATGCGGTAACCTTTTATAGTTTGCCCGGATATTTCCTCTAGTACGTCTTTTGATTGTTTTAAATGCGCTGGTTTAAAATCGGAATGGTAATAACCATGTGATGCTAGCTCGTGTCCCTGATCAATAATTGTAGTTATTATATCACGCCGGTTTAAAGCGTATGTAGCTGTACAATAAAACGTGGCCTTGATATTATACTTACTCAATAGAGCCAATATTTTAAGCGTTCCTTCAGTTGATATGGAAAGCTGATCTTCAAATGATATATCTTTGCCATATTCAAAAGGCATATCAAACTCCTCAATATCAAAACTTAGCAATATCATCCTTTAAATTTATAAGATTTGTTGACCGAATGATGTAATTAGGGCGTTGTTTAGCCTGCATAAACAGTTTACCAAGATACATGCCAATTATGCCCAGTACCATTAACTGTATACCTCCAAAAAAAACAATAGTTGCTAGCAATGACGCCCAACCCGAAACTACATGTCCATAAAAATAACTTATCAATACATAAGGTATGTATAAGACTGACAGGAATGAAAAAAATACACCTATACCTGTTGCAATGTACAGAGGCCGTACACTAAAAGCTGTAATGCCTTCAATGGCAAATTTTAGCATTCTTTTAATAGTATATTTACTTTTGCCCGAAAAACGTGCATCAGCCTGATAATGAATTGCATATTGCTTAAAACCCAACCATTTTATCAAGCCACGCATAAACAGCCCATTCTCGTTCAATTGGGTTAATACATTGGCAACTTTACGGTCAATCAACCTAAAATCAGCAGTTCCCTTTTCGAGTTTGGTATCCGAGAGCGAATTGATCATTTTATAAAAGAGATCCGATGTTTTGGTTTTAAATATCGTGGTATCATCCTTGTACTCTCTGCAGGAATAGACTACATCATACCCTTCTTCCCATTTTTCAATAAATTGAGTGATCAGCTCGGGCGGGTGTTGCATATCACCATCCATGCTGATGATACAATCTCCCGTTGCGAAATCATATCCGGCTTTTAATGCATTTTGATGGCCAAAATTTCTGGAAAGTTCCAGGTAATATAAATTGTCGTCAAGTTGGCCCAGTGTTTTTAGTTTAACAAGCGTGTTGTCCGAGCTTCCGTCATCGATAAAAATAACCTCATAACTGTAAGGAAACGTTTTTAAAACGGCTAATAACCTCGAAGCCAAATGCTCAATATTTCCTTCTTCGTTAAAAGAGGGTACAACTACTGAAATCTTTCCTTTCATTGTGTGACTATCGTATTAGTTGGCCTTAATTCAAAATTCCTTGTCCATGTTTCGTACACTATTTTGAGCCATATTATAAAACAAGGCAAGGCTTTTAATCCGTACTTTTTAACAATAAGTTTACTGATAACTTTTGGAAACAGATCTGATGGTGAAAAGCTGGTGATAATTATCGCAAATACCAATAAAAATATTTCGAAAGAAGTAACTGGCCTGTCTAAATTTATGTACCATATGGCAACACCAACAAATGCTATGATATAAGTAGGCGACTCCGAACTACTGCTATATATTATAGGAAAAATTAGGGTAGAGGCCAGTATCAGTATTTGAAATTGTGTAATCTTGAAATTTTTAAAGCGTAAATACGAAGATAAGAATACTAAAACTGCCGGGATTATTACCCATATATTTGATAGCTGTACATCAAATATTCTTCGGATCATTCCTTTTACACAGATATCCTGCATATCCGACGTGGAATTTTGCACATCTTTTGCTGATAGACTAGTATACCAATCGTGATATGATTGTACAACAAAATTAGGAGCGGATAGGGCCATAGGCAATATAAAAAGTATAATGGCCCAAAATACCATACTCAAACTAAACTTAATTTTATTATCTGAGAAAAAGAAAAAAGCCAGGCCTACAATACCGTATAGTTTAATGTAAGTGCCTAAAATTATAAGTGCCGCCGCCCAAAAGTCTTTTTGATTTTTTATGAGGATAAAACTCAATATAATTAATGCGGTTATTAACGGATTAACCTGAACACTGAAAGAGGAAGTCATTAATTCATGCGCGCATATCAATAATACAATCAACTGTTTTTGCGGATCAATAGGCAATAAAGTGATAGCTTTATATAACGCGAACGAATTAAACGCGCTCCATAGCAAAACGGCAAAGGTATCTGGCAACCATGCAAATGGCGCAATAATTAAACCGAATATTGGTCCGTAATGATTACTATCTGAATAAAATTGTGGGTATTGAAGGTATAGGTTATGTTGATGAATCAGATTATAAAAAGTGTACTTATAAATGTAATAATTATTAATCTGGTGCAATAACAACATTTTTGTAACAGCAATTAAGCTTAGGCCAAACCATAAACTTATTATAAAATATTTGTTAGTGAAAAGTTTTTTAATTGATGCTACCAAAGCGGAGATATAAGTTATAAGCCCCAAAAATATAAATAAATAACAATTTAAACAGAGGTAATTATTAAGCAGGAATAATCAATAGTACTTGAGTTATGCAATCTAACGCATTCTTATTAAAACATGTTTAAATAATTAAGGCTCCCTTAAGGAGCCTTAATTTAACCGAAGAAATCCACTACAAAAACTCCGGTCATCACTTCATTTAACATTACCAATTCAAAACCTTCATTAACCTAACCACAGTAATGAAGTTGTTTATAATTGATATACGATATAATTTTACCCTTGGTTTTATTTTTATGCAGTTTGCATTTTTATAACCTTACCATTAAAATTACTACCTAAAAAAGAGTCGATAATTTTACTGATTGTTTTGGTTTCAATTAAGAAACTATCATGCCCATATACCGATTCAAACTCAACATATAATGCATTTGGTATATGTTTAGCTAAATATTGCTGCTCTGCAACCGGGAATAAAATATCTGATTTTACACCTACCACCAATGTTTTAGCCTTAACCAGGCTTAAAGCTTTTTCTAAACTCTCGCGCCCACGGCCCACGTTATGCGAATCCATAGTTTTGGTTAAGTACCAATAACTGTATGCGTTAAAGCGTTTAACTAATTTTTCGCCCTGATAATTTTGATATGATGAAGCTCTGTAATTTTCCAGCTTCCCGCTTTCATTATCCTGTTGTGTAAGGTCATAGGTTTCATACCCTCTGTAAGATAATAGTGCAAAACTCCTGGCTGCCTTTAAACCTTTGCTACCGCCATCAGGCGTGTTGGCGTAAAACGTACGGTCTGTACTGATAGCAAGTCGTTGCGATTCATTAAATGCAATTCCCCATGGCGAGTGTTTAGCATTTGTTGCTAACAACACGAGGTTATTTATTCTTTCAGGCTCAATTATTGACCATTCTAAAGCTTGTTGGCCGCCTAACGAGCCGCCAATAATTACGTTTATTTGATCGACACCTAAATATTGAGCCAGTAATTGATGCGCATGTACAATATCTCTGATAGTAAATTGGGGAAACGAAAGGTAATAAGGTTGCCCTGTAAGCGGGTTAACGCTTAAAGGATTAACTGTTCCGTAAGGAGAGCCTAAAATATTTGCACATACAATATAATGTTCGTCGGGATTAAAAAGGTCATCTTTCCCAAAAAGGCCATGCCACCAATCCATTACATCTGAGTTGGCTGTTAATGCATGGCAAACCCATATTACATTATTACAGCTCTTATTTAATTTGCCATATGTATGATATCCAACTTCGAGCCCTGGTAATTTTTTACCGCACTCCAGTGTAAACGTTTTTGGATATTTAAATGTCTCTATACTCATTTGCTTTATTAAGCCCCCTCTTATAAAAGAGAGGGCTTTTTTTATATTAATTTATACTAAATCTTCTTCTAACTGCCTTATATTGGCAAATGCCTGTTCCAGGTCGGCTTTAATATCATCTATGTGTTCAATACCAACGGCAATCCTTAATAACGAAGGTGTAACCCCAGCAGCAGCCTGTTCGGTTTCTGATAGTTGCTGATGTGTAGTTGCCGCCGGTTGAATGATCAAGGTTTTAGCATCGCCTACATTAGCTAAATGGCTAACCAATTTTAGGCTGTCTATAAATTGGCCCGCGCTTTTTTTGTCACCTTTAATTTCAAATGATAAAACAGCACCAAATCCATTTTTTAAATACTTTTTGGCAAGTTTATGATATGGGGATGATTCTAATCCTGGATAATTCACTTTTGCTACCTGAGGGTGATTTTCCAGCCATTCGGCTAATGCTAAAGTGTTCTCAACATGGCGTTGTACCCGTAACGATAAGGTTTCTAGCCCCTGTATTAACAAAAACGAATTAAATGGAGATTGCGAAGGCCCAAAATCGCGCAAGCCTTCAACCCGTGCACGTATAATGTATTGTATATTACCAAACGGCCCGCCGATACCAAACACATCCGAAAATATCAAACCATGATACCCTTCTGATGGTTGAGTAAATTGCGGGTATTTACCATTGCCCCAGTTATAATTACCGCCGTCAACAATAACACCACCTATACTTGTACCGTGGCCGCCTATCCATTTTGTTGCCGATTCAACCACTACATTTGCACCATGTTCCAACGGGCGGAACAAGTAACCACCGGCACCAAATGTATTATCCACAATTATAGGCAGGTCGTATTTTTTGCCCACCTTTGCTATTTCATCAAAATCAGGAATGTTAAAGCCCGGGTTACCAATTGTTTCCAGGTAAAGTGCTTTGGTATTGTTATCAATCAAAGCCTCAAAACTTTCTGCACTATCGTCTTTAGCAAAACGAGCCTCAATGCCCAAGCGTTTAAAAGCTACTTTAAATTGATTATAAGTACCACCATATAAAAATGGAGACGTTACAAAGTTATCTCCAACCTGCAATATGTTATTTAGTGCAATAAATTGTGCCGCCTGTCCGGATGCTGTTGCCAATGCGGCTACACCGCCTTCTAAAGCAGCTATGCGTTGTTCAAAAACATCGGTAGTGGGGTTCATTATGCGGGTATAGATATTACCAAACTCCTTCAACGCGAATAAATTGGCACCATGTTCGGCACTTTTAAAAGCGTACGAAGTTGTTTGATACAGAGGCACCGCGCGTGAACCTGTTGTTGGGTCAACCTGCTGACCGGCATGTAGTTGTAATGTTTCGAATTTTAAATTTGAAGTTGCCATAGGTTTATGATTTAGATTTAATTATTGATGTTAACGGATGAAACACATTCAGGATAATGATCCCTTAGGGATTTGTACACAAATATTTTCTATGCTTATGAAAATAAGGGAATACCGCGTTTAGCAACAGCAGTTACACATATAACCTTTTGAGATAGGGGCTAATGCATATTCGGCACGGAACTTTGTCCGGCAGTTAACAAGATCTAAAAGAAAAAATAGCATTTTCATGGTTCTTTATTTATATTCCCCGATGATCCATTCACCGGGCCAGGATTTGGCACCTTCTCCACCCGGAGGGTTGCCAGTGGGTTAATGAGCCTGATCTCTCGCCACTTCTTTATAAATCAAACCTTTTTGAAGGGTATTGATTATTGTAATTGTTTCAAAGATATAATACAAACACCATTTTTACAACATAATATTGGATTGTTTTTATATATTGTTGATAGCCAGTGATATATCTTCAATTAAATCGTCTATATTTTCTAATCCAACAGATACGCGAAGTAAGTTTTGCGGGGTTTTGGTATCCTGCCCTTCAATTGATGCCCTGTGTTCAATTAAGCTTTCAACCCCGCCTAAACTAGTAGCTTGGGTAAAAACTTTAACAGCATTCACAACTCGGAGAGCTTCTTCGGCACCACCTTTAACACAAAAAGATAACATTCCGCCAAAGCTTAGCATTTGTTGTTTGGCAATTTGATGCTGCGGATGTGATTCCAATCCGGGGTACATTACACTGTCCACTTTAGGGTGTTTTTCTAAAAATTGCGCTAGTAATTTTGCATTATTTACATGCCCTTTCATGCGGTAGGGCAAGGTTTTAATACTCCGAACCAGCATATAGCAATCCTGTGGAGAGGGTATGGCACCACCCATTTCCTGCACCTGTTTTATTTTTTGCCACCATTCATTTTTTTCGGCAGTTATTAAGGCACCACCCATTAAGTCGCTATGGCCTCCAAAATATTTGGTGGTAGAATGCATTACCAAATCGGCCCCCATGCTTAAAGGTTGCTGGCATATAGGTGTAGCAAATGTATTATCGCAAACCACCAAAAGCTGGTGTTGTTTAGCTATAGTGACAACTTGCTTAATATCTGTTACTTTTAATAGCGGATTTGAGGGCGTTTCGAGCCATATTAACCTGGTGTTTGCTTTAATATAAGACTGCAACACATCGGTATTATTAACATCAACAAAATCGAATTCCAAAATACCCGCGAATAAAATTTTCAACTGGTTACGCAGGCCATGGTACATATCGTCGGGTGCTATGATATGGCTGCCCGGGGGTAATGATTGAAAAACAGCCATTCCCGCTGCGTTACCTGATGAAAAAGCAGCAGCGTCAACACCGCCTTCCAGTTTGGCCAATACATTTTCGAGCGAGGTACGATTTGGATTGCCTGCCCTGCTATAAATATATCCTCCGGGATACCCACCATCTAGGCCACGTTTAAAGGTAGTTGACAAGGTGATGGGTTGAATTACGGAACCGGATAGTTCATTAGCCATGTTTCCGGCGTGAATTGCAATGGTTTCAATTTTCATAGCGGCTTAAACCTTATATGTTACTAAATTAAGAGGTTTAAGCCACTTCGCCTAAAACATCTGATAATATTAGTTTTTGCCAGCGAGTTTTAGAACCTAATAACAGGCATCTGTAAAATTACTGTCAATTACACCAAAGGATCTGTATTCTTCAATACAGTACGGTTAGCTAATTTAAGCTTTTTATTACCTTTGCATAAATTAAAATAATGGATACTTCTGCAAAATTCAAGGTGCTGTTAAATAATCCGCATTTATTGCCCGAACTAAGAAATATTGCCGAAAAGGTTTATAATAACCAGCGTATAAACTTTGATGAGGGTGTTTTACTCTTTGAAAAAGGCGAATTAGCATATTTGGGAACCCTGGCAAATTATATCCGCGAAAAGCGGCATGGAGATACCACTTATTTTAACCGTAATTTTCATATTGAGCCAACAAACCTTTGCGTGTATGATTGTAAATTCTGTTCCTATTCGCGGTTAATTAAGGAGCGGGCACAAGGGTGGGAGTATACTATGGATGAGATGCTAAGCATTGTAAAAAAATATGATGCCGAACCCGTAACGGAAGTACATATAGTGGGTGGTGTATTGCCGCAGTATGATGTTGCATTCTATACGGAGTTATTTCGGAAAATTAAGCAGCACAGGCCAGAACTCCACGTTAAGGCACTTACGCCTGTTGAATATCATTACATCTTTAAAAAAGAAAAAATAGATTATGCCACCGGGATGAAATTAATGAAAGATGCAGGCTTAGAATCAATGCCGGGTGGTGGGGCGGAAATATTTCACCCCGAAATAAGGGAACAAATTGCTAAAGACAAGTGCACTGCCGACCAATGGTTAGAGATACACCACGAATGGCATAAGTTGGGTATGCGATCAAACGCGACGATGTTATACGGGCATATTGAAAAATTTTGGCACCGGGTTGATCATATGGAAAGGCTCCGCCAGTTACAGGATAAAACAGGCGGCTTTCAAACTTTTATACCGCTAAAGTTCCGTAACCATGACAATCAAATGTCGCACATTGCGGAGTCAACAGTAGTTGAAGATCTTCGCAATTATGCCATCTCGCGCATATATCTTGATAATTTTAATCATATAAAAGCTTATTGGGCCATGATAAGCCGCACTACGGCTCAACTTTCGTTAAACTTCGGTGTAGATGATATTGACGGAACACTGGATGATACCACCAAAATTTATTCGATGGCTGGAGCCGAAGAACAAAATCCACGCATGTCTACCAGAGAGTTGGTTGAATTAATTAAGCAAGTAGGCAGGCATCCAATTGAGCGGGATACATTATATCATATTATTACCGACTATAATGATTTTGAATTTGCTGACGCACCTAAGCCACAATTTTATAAACTGCCGGTAATCAATTAATTACGATTGCCTTATATATACTAATGATAAAAAAAACACTCTACATCATCCGCCACGGGCAAACAGATTTAAACAAACAAGGTATAATACAAGGCCGGGGTATAGATGCCGATTTAAACAATACAGGACGTAAACAAGGTGCTGCTTTTTTTGATGCTTACAATGCCGTTCCGTTTGATAAAATATATGTATCAAGTTTAAAACGCACCCAGCAAACAATTCAAAAATTTATTGATCTAGGTATACCTTTCGTAAAGCTATCTGGTTTGGATGAGTTAGCATGGGGCATACACGAAGGACAGCCCAGCACGTCGGAAAATCGAGCGGTATTTTTAAAAATAATGCGCGACTGGCTAGACGGGAGGCTTGATAAAAAATTTGAAGGCGGCGAAAGCCCTAACGAAGTTTTACAACGACAAAAGGAGGCATTGGAGATTATTATGAGCCATCCCGAAGAAAAAAACATATTGATATGTATGCATGGCAGGGCCATGCGGTTGTTTTTATGTCTATTAACAGGAGTCGAGCTCACTAAAATGGAAAATTTTCCGCATCAAAATGTTATACTTTATAAGGTAGTATTTGATGGGGATCATTTTGAAATTGTAGTGTTTAATAACTCCGATCATTTGAAAAATATTGTTACCGATCTGTGAAAAAGATAAGAATTTCTGCTGTTAGCTATACCAATACTAAACCCTTTATTTACGGATTACAGCATTGTGAGATAATTGATAAGATAGATCTGAGTTTAGATACCCCAGCGGACTGTGCCCAAAAACTGATTAATCATGAGGCGGATATTGGATTAATTCCCGTTACTGGTGTATTAGATATCCCAAATTGGCATATTGTGGCCGATTATTGTATTGGTGCAAGTGGCGCTGTGAACTCCGTATTTATTTTTAGCAATTGCGAAATCGAACACATTAAAGTATTGCAACTTGATCCGCAATCTCTTACATCAAACAACTTGGCGCAAGTATTATTAAAAAACTATTGGAAGCTAAACCCAGAATTAATTGTTAATGCTGTTGATTATAGCCGATCAGAAAGCGCATTTACAGCTTTTGTACAAATAGGAGACCGTACGTTTGGTAAAAAAAACGATTATAAATTTGCATATGACTTGGCAGAAATTTGGCAGAAATTAACAGGTTTACCTTTTATATTTGCTGCATGGGTAGCGAATAAACCAATAGATAACAATTTTATTATTGAATTTAATAAAGCTTTAAAGTACGGATTAGACAACAGAAATCAACTAATAGAAGAAATGCCAAAACATCCCAATTTTGATTTGGAAGATTACCTTTTGCGCAAAATAGACTTTGAGATTACCGAAGACAAGAAAAAAGCGATGCGTCTTTTTTTAGATTACATTAACCTGCTTTAAGTAACTGATGTTCTATTTTTTCTAATAGCTGAAAAATATCAAAAGGTTTGGATACAAAATCATTGGCTCCGGCTTCTTTTACCGATTGTGATAAATAAGGAGTAGCCGAAATCATAATCACCGGTATTTTATTGGTTTCTACATTAGCTTTAATTTCTCTGCAAATTTCCCGGCCATCCATACCAGAGAGCATAATGTCTAAAAGTATAATATCTGGGACATATTCGTATATTTTATTAAACACTTCTTCACCTTTTGGTGTAGTATCTACATCATACCCCGAATATTTTAACAGCTCAACTAACGCATCTAAAATATAAGGGTCATCATCAACAGCAAGGACTTTTTTTAACATTAGTATGGATATAATGCAAATAAATATTGTTTAAACATGTTTTTAAATACGCCTATTTATTTATACTCCTTATTATAAATGTACAGCGATAACATAAACTTTAATATAATTAGGTTTATTAATGCTAATAATTCAATACTTATGCCATAGTTAATTACTTGTTAAAATTTTTTAAACATTTTGTTGTAAAATGTATTATCCTTTGTCAAAAGTTAAATTAATGCTAAAACATTTTTATGTAATTGATTTTAATATAGTAAATCGTTATATATTGATACTTTAACCTTAAAGAATTTTAAAATGAACCAAAAACTAAAAGATCAAATAGCATTGGTAACAGGTGCCGATAGTGGCATAGGGAAAGGTGTAGCACTTGAACTGGCAAAAGAAGGAGCCCGGGTTGTGGTAAATTATCACCATAATAAGGTTGCCGCAGATGAGGTTGTAACAGAGATTAAAGCTTTGGGAGGCGAAGCGATAGCTTTTCAGGCTGATGTAAGTAAAGAACCTGAAGTTTTAGCCATGTTTACCGAAACCATTAAACAATATGGTACAATTGATATTTTGATTAATAACTCGGGTTTGCAAAAGGATTCCAAATTTGTAGACATGAGCCTTGCTGATTGGCAAATGGTTATTGATATTAATTTAACCGGGCAGTTTTTATGCTCGCGCGAGGCCGCCAAAGAGTTTATACGCAGGGGAGTAGTTGATACCAAAAGCAGAGCTGCAGGTAAAATAATCTGTATGAGTAGCGTACACGAGGTTATACCATGGGGCGGGCATGTTAATTATGCTACCAGTAAAGGAGGGGTAATGATGTTAATGAAAAGCATGGCGCAAGAACTTGCACCTCATAAAATACGCGTAATGGGTATTGGGCCAGGTGCGATACAAACGCCTATCAATAAAGCAGCTTGGGAAACTCCTGAGGCATTACAGAAGCTTTTAAAACTTGTACCCTATAACCGAATAGGTTTACCCGAAGATATAGGCAAATTAGCAACCTGGCTTGTTTCTGATGAAGCTGATTACATTACAGGAACAACAACTTTCATTGATGGTGGGATGACATTGTATCCTGGTTTCGCTGATAATGGATAAATGTTGATATGAAAATTTTTAAAATTGACATATTGTCAAAAATACACTATGTGAATTCTTTTAAATTAAAAATTTTAAAATTATTATGCTTTTGTTATGAATATTTCATAAAAATTCAAATTTTGTTGCCAGTATATTAATATATATCTAAATTTGTTGCATAATTTAATTTTATCAACATGAAAAAGACATTAATCGCAGCCATATTAGTTTCAGGTTTATCAGTTAGTGTAGTATTTGCAGCAGGTGGCGGCAAAAAAAGCAAAACAAACACTACAACTTCAGTTTCATATACAGTATTAAATCAGTTTGCCTATGATTTTAAAGACGCCAAATATGTAATATGGACAGTTAATAAAAATTGCCAGAAAGCTGACTTTACATTAAATGGTCAAAAAATGACAGCTTTTTATTCTTTATCCGGCGAATACATTGGTGTTACACATATTATTGCTTTTGAAAAATTGCCTATAGCAGCTCAAAAACAAATTACTGTTGAATATAAAGATTATAAAGTTGGAGATGTAATAGAATTGCAACCCAATCAATCTGAACAGAGTTCGGGTTATTTTTCTACTGCAACCTATTCTGACGGTAGTAAAGTTGATTTTGTTGACTTAAAAAATGACAAAGAAGAGCTTTTATTAAAAGTAACAAATGATTCAGAGGTGTCTTTCTTTAAACAAGTTAAATAATTTTATATTAAACGTTGTCTTCTGAAAAGATTGACCTATTTGGAGGCAATTATTATTAAAAAGTCGAACATCCCCTAAAGGTGTTTGACTTTTTTTGTTATAAGCATTTTTTTTTCCAGAAACTTTTTAACGCCCAACTCGGAACCCGCAACTTGATTAGTCGCTCATGGCCGCGGGGGCCTAGTTCTTTTTGTCTTGGCCACAAAAGAACCAAAAGGCAAGTAGGCAGAGAGGCTTCTTGGCCGCACATGGCCTTTACGCACAAAGATGCGAACAAATAAAACCCATTTAATAGTACTTTACCATTTTTGTACACAAACTACAGGCAACCTGAGTCAAAACGCTTCTTTATACTTGGGGTATCTATCATATAACTCGGTTTTCTTATTATCGAGCCAAGAATTCATTTCCACTTTTTCCAAAAACTTTTTATAAGCTTGCTACCATCTTTTTCTGCTATAAGAATCAAAGGAATAGTGTGTAGCAAATTGCACAACTTAATAGATGCCTCATTAGTATTTTCCTAAGTATGAGTTCTTATTTCTATAAATGCACTATAAATACGTACAATAAAAAGTCTTTTTCCATTATCAAGGTTTTAGGCGGTTCTTTTAAATTGGAGTCATCAAATGCAGAGTTGACAGGGAGTATCTCTAACAACAGGTACTTTACTATCTCTCCATTTTGTTTACTGTTGTGTAAACTTATTTCAAGACAAGACACTTTTAATTAAAGCGTCTTTTATTTTTTCACAATTAACCGTAAAACATCAATAAAAAGTTCAAGATTTATTGGTTTTGTAATGTAATCGTTCATTCCGGCTTTCATGCAAGCGTCCCTATCTTCCGTTAATGCATTTGCTGTCATGGCAATTATTGCTGGTTGATATACATGATTTTTTCTGATATAACGCGTGGCTTCAAGTCCGTCCATTTCGGGCATTTGTATATCCATCAATACCACATGATAGGCTTTTTGTTCTAGCATATCTACCGCCTCTCTTCCGTTATTAGCTAAGGCTGGTTTATAACCAAGTTTAGTTAATATTCTCATTGCAAGTTTTTGATTGATTAGGTTATCTTCAACTAAAAGAATGTCTAATGGGTATTGCAGCGCAAAGGTTTCCGAAAGCAAAGGTTGTTTTTTTTCTAGTTGCTTATCATTTTGCAACTGATGTTTAAGCTCCGTTTGTACCAGATTGAATAATAATTGTTGTTTAACAGGTTTTGTTAATACCGAATTAAATAAGTGTGGATATTTAGACCGGGTTTCATCGCCAATAGAGCTTAATAGAATAATTGGGATATATGGAATCTTTTCTTTTATAGCCTTCGCTAACTCAATCCCATCCATTTCGGGCATTTGCATATCTGTAATTATCAACTGGAATTGCGTACCGGTTGAAATAATTTCTAAAGCTTGTTTGCCTGACGATGCCAAAACGGGAGTTAATTTCCACAATTCTAACTGTGATTTGAGAATAGACAGGTTAGTTACATTGTCATCAATTACCAATACTTTTTTTCCCTCGTTTCCATTGATATTAAAATTCGCATATTGCCTTTTGGAATCCTTGCCAAATTTGCTTGTAATTGTAAAGCTAAATGTAGACCCTTTACCCACAATACTATTTACAATAATGTTACCTCCCATAAGCTTAATAAGTCGTTGGCTAATTACTAAACCCAAGCCTGTGCCCCCGTATTTACGTGTTGTAGAAGAATCTACCTGCGAAAAAGCTTGAAACAACCGTGGGAGTTTTTCTTTTGGTATACCCATGCCCGTATCATTAACATCAAAACGTAATTCAATGTTTTCTTTATCAGCTTTTGCAACACTTACTTTAACAAATACCTCACCTTTATGTGTAAACTTTAAGGCATTACTTACTAAATTGATCAGTATTTGCCTTAAGCGCATACTATCATTAATGATTTGAGCCGGAACCAAGTGGTCAATCTGGTAAACCAGATCTAAACCCTGAGCTGCGGCTTTGCCGGCAAATAAATCCATTATCTGCTCTATACATTGACGAAGATCAAAATCATGGTGCTCAAGCTCCATGTTACCCGATTCAATTTTAGAGAAATCCAAAATATCATTTATAACAGTAAGTAACGCATCTCCACTTGTTCTAATAACATCAACATATTCTTGTTGTTCATCATTTAATGATGTTTCTTCAAGTAAAGAAGTCATTCCGATAACCCCGTTCATAGGCGTTCTGATTTCATGGCTCATTGTTGCTAAAAAAATACTTTTAGCCTGGTTTGCTTTTTCGGCTTTTTCTCTTTCCTCCTGCAAAGCAATGTTTATATCTTTTAATTGTTCAGTTTGAATTTGTAACTCTTTAGCCTGTTTTACAACTTCTTCGGTACGTTCAAATACCTGTTTCTCCAGTTCGGCTTTTTGAGTACTGATTGTATTGACACGATAATTATAAAACCACAAGATGCCAAAAATTACCATCAAAACAACAAATATTCTGAACCACCATGTCATCCAGTATGGGGGTACGATAATGATTTTTATGCTTGTGCCGTTTTTATTCCATATCCCATCGTTATTAGTTGCTTTAACTTTAAAATCGTATTCACCAGGAGGGATATTTGTATATGATGCATTCCTTTTTGTTCCAACATAAATCCAATCTTTATCAAAACCATCTAGTTTATAAGCATATTGATTGTCTTTAGTTCGGGAAAAGTTCAGAGCCACAAAGTCGAACGAAAATTCTGACTGCTTATAAGAGAGTTCAATCTGAGTAGCTTCATTTATTACCTGATTTAACGGCGATTCTTTATCGGCAGGAATTATTGATTTGTTAAATAACTTAAAATCTGTAATAAAAATAGTTGGTACTTGTTTATTAGTAGCTAGTTTCTGCGGGTTAAACATGTTAAATCCATTCAACCCGCCAAAAATCATTTCTCCATTTTTTAATCTAAATGCTGATCTGGATAAAAATTCATTATCATCAAACCCGTTATTAATATTGAAGTTTTTAAACAATTTAGTTGAGATATTGAATTTTGAAATCCCACTATTCGTACTTAGCCATAAATAACCTTTTTTGTCTTCCAGTATGCTGTTAATGAAATTATTAGCCAATCCATTCTTTTCAGAGTAATGTGTAAACGTATTATCGCTATTTAACAAATTTAAACCTGTTTGAGTACCTACCCATAGGTTGCCTATTTTATCTTCGTAAATATTTGATATAAAATTATCGCTTATGCTTTTCGAATCTTTAGGATCGTTTTCAAAAGTTTTATATATCCCCTTATCTTTGTTGATTTTTATTAAGCCGTAGAGGTTAGATCCCAGCCATAAGTTGTTTTTACTATCAATATAAAAACTGGTAATGCCAAAATCAGGAATATTTTTTCCTTCCCAGCGTAGGTGATAGAACTTATTTTGCTTTCTGTTAAACTTATATACACCACTACTGAAAGAAGAAATGTAAAGCTCTCCCTTTTTATCTTCATTTATAAACCAAATATCCCGAATGGGGGCTTTGTAATTTGTGGCTGAATCTATTCCTTCGTAAACCTCATATTTATTTTTATCTATGTCAACAGCAATCACACCTTGTTCAAAAGTGCCAATCCAAAGTTTTTTGTACTTATCTTCAAACATAGAAGTAACAGTACCTATGGATGTTCCATTAGGCTGTACTCTATAATGTTCAAACGTTTTTGCTTGCTGATTGAATAAATCAAATCCGGCTCTTAAACCCACCCAAACACGGTTTTTAGAGTCTTGATAAATGCTGAATACTTCCCTGCTTCCTAAACCGGCAGGTATGCCAGGGTTATAAGATATACAAGGGAATTTTGAGGTAATAGATTCTTTAATTGAAAGTCCGGCTATACTACCCACCCATATATTGTCTTCATTGTCTGCGTAAATAGTATTAAGGCCATTATCTATTAACGAATCGTAATCAAACGGGGCATTTTGATAATTTGTGAAGGTGTTGTTTTTTTTATTAAATACACTTATACCATAGTTTGTGGCTACCCAAATCATACCATCCTTTGTTTCGCATATTTTAGGAACATAATCTCCTAACAAACTGTTCGGATCGTTTTTATTGTGGTAAAAGTGGATAAA
The DNA here is from genome assembly GCA_025352225.1 of Mucilaginibacter sp. Lineage (GTDB taxonomy): Bacteria > Bacteroidota > Bacteroidia > Sphingobacteriales > Sphingobacteriaceae > Mucilaginibacter. The sequence continues at coordinate 54,379 of JANXTT010000043.1, forward strand.
GGATTTATTTTTTTTATTGAACAAGTTTAGCCCACCAAATGCAGTACCTACCCAAATACTTCCTTCAGAATCAACAAAAATAGTTCTTATAACATCTGTGCTTAAACTATTAGGATTATTTGTATGGGCATAATGAGTAAATGCATTCCGGTATTTATTAATTACTGTGATGCCACAATCTGCACCGATCCATAAATTACCTTCCTTATCTTCTTTTATAGCTCTAATTACATTACATATAAGTTGGTTATAGCCCTTGTATACCGATTTGAACTTTTTTGTTTTGCGATCAAATATATTGAGTCCGCCATCTTCAGTGCCCACATAAAAAACCGCTTTACTATCTTCAAAAAAACAGGTAACCCTATTAGAACTTAAGCTTTGATTATCTTTTGGGTTATGTTTATAAACCGTAAACGTATCTTGTTTAGAATCGTATATATTTACGCCTCCATTATCTGTCCCTACATACAATGTGCCGTTTTTATCAATGTATGTAGTTATAATATTGCTATTACTAAGTGCTCCCTTTACTTTAGAGTTGCTTCTGTATACTTTAAAAGTATAGCCATCGTATTTATTTAAACCATCAGAAGTTCCAATCCACACAAAACCATTATTATCCTTGACTATATTTCTGATATAACTTTGCGAAAGGCCATCTCTTGAAGTTTTTCTACTGAACTTAGTTGCGTCTTGTGAATATAAATTATTGATAAATGGTGAAAATACACCTATGAGGAATATAACAATTGAATGTTTTTGTAGCATGTAAAATCTTTTGTTATCAGATAAAAGCACAACATTAGTATTTAAAACACCTTGAAAATGTGAGATATACTTGTTCTTATTAATTAAGTATGGTGTTTAGTTTTACGTAACTTTTGTATAAAAGTTTAATAAATATGGATTATGAAAGGCATTCCAATATTTCTTTCGGGATATAGGAATATTAAAAGAAATGAATTGGAACTTGCGTGATACACCATAATACAAATCGTACGTCAACACAAATGATATGAATCGTAATTATTATCCATTGATTGATTCGGAAGTAACGTTGAATTTTCATTGCCGGTAAATAACAATTCGAAATACAATAAAGCTGTTTTTTAGAGATAGCAATTAAAAGCCTTAATATAAGGCAATTATTTTAATTTTATAAAAAACATGATTTTATAACTAGCAGGTAATAGTGAGAGTTTAAAGCATCATATAATTGTTATCATTCTTAAAATTTACTTTTTATCAAAAGTATTATATACATTTAAGCTTTATTAAAACCAAGACTATCCTAATTACCTAGTATTATACAGAAGTTAATTTAATTTCATAAATTAATATTTTAGTAAAAAGCAAGAAATAACATATTTAGATAATAAACCATATACCTATGTCACAAACAGCGTTTTTTAGTAAGAACAGCGAGGTAACGCCTGATAATCTGGGCGCGGCCATTCAGCAGGCTATTGAAATTGAAATTTCAACCATCCCTATTTATCTCTATACCTATTATTCCATTAATCGTTCACCCGATCAGGATTCAATTAGCGGTTTTTTGGTACAACAATTACTGAAGCATGGAAAGTCGCTTACGGAGGCAAGCGCGATTGCTTTAGAATTATCTGCCGAGATTATGGTTTACGCCAACAAGGCAGGTGCCTTGATTATGAGTGTCGCGATAGAAGAGATGTTGCATATGGCATTGTCTTCTAACTTAAAGCAAGCGCTTGCAGGGTTGCCGCAACTGGTTGGTAAATCACCTAGCGTGTGGCCAGCCTGCCTACCGGGGCACGAGCCTGTGTTTTGGATTAACAGAGCAAAGTTTTCGCTCGACCAGTTAATGACTTTTTTAAAAATAGAAAGTCCAGATCCGCTGCCTGACCCTAAACTACTTAAGGCGCCAATACCGTATAAAACAATTGGTGAATTTTATGGAATGATAATTAATTGCATTGAAACAAATGATTTGCAATATAACACGCACTCGCCACAGTTAATACCTGGAAAAGGTTATTACGCCCAGAATAATATAGATACTATTTACTATGATAAACACCATAAACCTGTATACACTAACGCAGCCGACAGCGGAGACCTGGTATGTGTGTTCGATAGCGCATCGGCAATACAGGCCATCACGTTTATTGTAGATCAGGGCGAAGGCAGTAAAGGCGCTCCGGGGCTCAATAAGGACGGTACAGTTGATTGCGGAGCCGTTGTTCCACCAGATTATGACGATCCTGAAAAGAAAGAGTTATCGCATTTTGAAAAGTTTGCGCAGATATATTGCACTTATAAAACCTTATCGGATAAATTTAATCAGCTAGGTATCGGAGACATTGACATTAGTACATACTTTGTTATGGATGTGCCAACAAACCCCTCTACTGCTCAATATCCAAATCATATAAAACCCGTATCCAACTTACTGAACGCTGTATATACATATATATTTGTTATGGTAGAAAATTGCTATTTAAAATCGGGAAGCACACAGTATGAGATTTTTATGTTTGGTATTCACAAATCCATGATATTTATTCTCAATTCACTTTGTGGCGATATAATGAAACTCAAATATAAGGGCTCAGACAATGTAGAATATTTTGCAGCTCCAACATTTGAAGATTATCCCTTTGGTTTAGTGTCCAGCCCTAAATCACAATTAACAGACCTTTTTACTTTAGCCGTAACAGCATATCCAACCATACAATACCTTCAACAAAGAATATTGGACCTTCCGGATGTTCCATTGCAAATTGAGGGTAAATTTTAAAATAAATTTTAATTAAAAATATTAAACTGCAATATTATGGCTAAGATAAATTATACGCCCAACGCATCACTTTGTGGTGGAAGTGGACCCGCACCAGCAGTTCCTGGCGCCGCTGCCAGCGTTAAACCCGCTATAGAACTTCATGTTTGCATGGGCCTAAATGCCTGTAAGGGGCATGATCGTACCGGAACCAATAATTGCGCCGGCACTGGTTATTGTGCTACAGCAGAGCAACATAACTGCAAAACATTAAATAATTGCCGGGGGCAGGGTGGATGCGGGCTCTATGGGGATGCGCAAGAGCAAATGGTTCCGGGTGCAAACGACTGTGCATGGCAGGGTAGCTGCGCCGTACCCATACAAGCAGAACGTTTTAGTACATTAGGCGAAAATAAAGGCAAAAGTACATGGTTGCTGGCGCGTAAATTATTTGAAGAAAGAATGGCAAAAGCGAATAGAAATGTAGGTTCTTCGCCTTTTCCATGTGGCCCACCTGAAAACTGGCTGACTACAGTGCTAGGCTCATATGATTCATGTGGAAATAGCGGCGACAAGCGTTGTTCATTTGGTTTTAACAATCCGGATGTAAATGCTAAAGATCTTTGCGACGGAAAAGGGGACTAGTAGCATAAGCTTAAATAAAACAATGAGTGAAAAGAGGGGTGTATACCAGGATATAATTGAAAATTTGCCCAACCCAGGGCTTGGGTTGGGCCTGCGGAGCAAGCACTTTAATTATATCCTTGAACATAAACCTAGTGTGGATTGGTTTGAAGTGATATCAGAGAACTTTATGGACTCGGGCGGCAGGCCGCGCCATGTATTAAACCAGTTGGCCGAACAGTATGCTTTAGTAATGCATGGTGTATCGCTTTCTATCGGCAGTACCGATCTGCTAAATATTACATATCTTACCAAGTTAAAAATGTTGGCGAAAGAAGTAAATCCACTTTGGATCAGTGATCATTTATGCTGGACAGGGGTGAATAGCCTTAATACACACGATCTGCTGCCAGTAGTGCTTAATGAAGAATCATTAAAACATATCTGTATCCGTATTAACGAAGTGCAGGATTTTTTAGAACGCCCGGTTGTTTTTGAAAATCCAAGCACTTATCTTACATTCCGCCAATCTACTATTAACGAATGGGATTTTTTACGATACATGACTGAAGAGACCGGTTGTGGTTTATTGCTTGATGTGAATAACGTGTATGTATCTGGTTTTAATAACGATTTTGATCCAATACATTATATAGAGCAGTTACCGCATAAATCAATTGTGCAAATGCATATAGCCGGGCATCAACACTGCGGGAATTATATTATTGATACACACGATAGGAATGTAGTACAGGAAGTTTGGAAGTTATTTACGCTGGCCTGGCAATTAACAGGTGGGGTTGCCACTTTACTGGAGTGGGACAGCAATATTCCGGATTTTGAGGATTATCATAGCGAACTTTTAAAAGCCAGGAATTATATGAGCGCTATTTTCGATCAGCATATAATACCTGAAAAACAGGATTATAAGCACGCGGCTGTATCAAACCCAGTAAATTTTTTAGTAAATGATATTAAATGGTAAATTGTAAACAGACAAATAATTGTACGGCCAATAAGAAATGGAAAGAGACGGTTTTTCGTTAGGTCAAATACAAAATTGGATGCAATCCATATTATTAAAGGATGTAGCAGCAGTAGATAGTATTGCAGCAAATACTACCGTGGACGATATAGTTCATTGTTCGAAACGGTTAAATGCAATTGGGCATCTTGATATTTACCGACATAGTTATATTGCCAGGCTCAGAGCCTGTATGCAAAATCAATTTAGTGCCTTGGCCTATGCATTGGGTAATGATTTGTTTGAGTTGTTTGCTGATCAATATCTGGCTGCCCATCCTTCTGATAGCTATACATTAAATACACTTGGAGAAAAATTCCCTTCCTTTTTGGAGGAGACGCGGCCTGATGCTAGTGACGAACAAAAAGAAACTTGGCCAGATTTTATGATAGAGCTCGCGCGTTTTGAATACTCACTCTCAGTTATTTTTGATCAAAATGAAAATGATGATAATCATCTATCAGAAGGCATCCCCGATGAAATGCTGAAACTAACTAGTGTATTTCATTTGTTTCATCATCGTTTCCCTATTTGTGATTATTATTTGAACTTTAGCCAGCAGAACAAGCCCGAACTACCCTTTCCTGAAGAAAGTTTTTGCGTGGTTACACGTTTAAAATATAGGCTGGGGTTGTTTAATATTAAAAAAGCCCAATACTATTTTTTGGCAAGTATGCAACAAGGCAAATCTGTTGAAGAAGCCAAGCATGATCTTATCCAACGCTTTAACTTCGACAAGATAGAACTAGATAATGTTTGGCTCGAATGGCGGTTGAGTTTTATTGCATCTGGCTTTTTCTGTACCTGAAGCAATTGAATCTAAATCAACTGAACGCAGGAATCAGTATACGAAAATATATTCCGTGTTAAAAATTGTTATCATCATTGTCTATTTATGATTTTTTGATCAAGTTAGTTTATCCTTAAAATTATTTTTTCGCCATTTTGTATCCTTTTATATTTGTATTTATATATACTGACCCAAAAAAAGCCGCTAGTTAATTTTATTCATTAAATTATTAGCAATTGTTAAAAAAAACATATCTCATTATTAATTTAATCGCCTAAATATTTACTTAATGAGGATTATTTCTCAATATATGCATCTTAATTTGGTAAAATATATGATTTATGTCATATTTGCATTAAATAGATGGTTATTTAAGTGGTTTGGTAACGAACAACTATTTACAATAAAATGTCTATTAGGTTTGGTTATCTTATTAAATTGTCAAACCTTTATCCTGCAAAACCGAATGCATTATTAATTGAAAAATGTAACGCGATTTAATATAAGCAGGACTTAAATATTATGAAACAAACATCACAAGGTAATAAAATACTCTCTATTGATATTGGGGGCTCACATATTAAAGCAACTATACTAGATGAGCAAGGTGCTTTGATAATGGATTATCAAAAAATTGTAACCCCAGAAGTTCCTGCACCAAAGCAACTTATTACCGCTATCCAAACACTCATTAAAGATTTTCCGTCGTACGATAAAGTATCTGTCGGATTTCCGGGTTATGTAAAAAACGGTGTTATTTTTACTGCGCCGAATTTAGGTACAGATGCATGGAAAGGTTTTGATTTGGCAAAAAACTTAGAAGCCACACTAGGCAAACCAACAAAAGTAGTTAATGATGCCGATATGCAGGGCCTTGGGGTGGTAGATGGTAAAGGCTTCGAATTGGTTTTAACGCTTGGAACAGGTTTTGGAACAGCATTACTTATGGATGGAGCTTTGTTGCCACATCTGGAAATGGCACATCATCCTGTAACAAAAAGCAAAACTTATGATATTTTTATTGGCGAAAAGGCATTAGAAAAAGAGGGTGAAAAGGAATGGAACGAGCGGCTTAAACATGTGCTAGGTATTTTGAAAACCGTATTTAACTACGATAAATTGTATATAGGAGGCGGAAATTCAAGTAAAATTAATTTTAAATTGGATGATAATATCCGTGTGGTTTCTAATCGCGACGGTATAAAAGGTGGTTCAAGATTATGGCAATATGATGATCGCCACGATCTGATCACCGCAGTAAGTCATAAAGAATAAAATACATTACGATCATAAAAAACATATGGATACTACAACAAAGAGCATAGAGCAACAAGGCATTGATACTATTAGGGTATTATCGGCGGATGCCGTTCAAAAAGCTAACTCCGGTCATCCCGGTACAGCAATGGCACTTGCACCAATGGCTCACATACTGTGGAAAGAGTTTTTGAATTATAATCCTAAAAACACACATTGGGCAAACCGCGATAGGTTTATCTTATCTGCCGGGCATGCATGTATGTTGCAGTACAGTATTCTATACCTTACCGGATATGATATTAGTTTAGACGATATTAAAAACTTCCGCCAGTTAAACAGCAAAACTGCCGGCCATCCTGAATATGGTTTAACGCCCGGTATCGATGTAACAACGGGCCCATTGGGGGCAGGTTTTGCAAATGGAGTTGGTTTTGCCATTGGTCAGAAATATTTAGCCGCTCAATATAACAAACCTGGTTTTGATCTTTTTAATTACCATGTTTATGCTATATGTAGTGATGGTGACATGATGGAAGGTGTTACTTCAGAAGCGGCTTCGTTAGCGGGCCATTTAGAGTTGGGTAATATTATTTATTTGTACGATGATAACAAGATATCAATTGAGGGCAGTACTGATATTGCCTTTAACGAAGATGTAAACAAACGCTTTGAGGCTTACGGCTGGCATGTACAAACAGTTGATGATGTAAACGATGTTCACGCGTTGCAATTAGCCTTAACCAATGCCAAAGCAGAGAAGCAAAAGCCATCATTGATTCGTGTACGGTCGCTTATCGCGTACGGCAGCCCAAATAAATCGGGTACAGCAGGTTCACATGGTGCTCCGCTTGGTGCAGATGAAATGAAACTGGTTAAGGAATTTTTTGGATTTGATCCTGAAGAATCATTCGTTGTAGCTGAAGAGGTATTGGAGTATTACCATAAAGCCGGAGAAAAAGGCATAGCGACTGAAGACAAATGGAATAAGCTATTTGCAGATTATAAAGTAAAATTTCCAGAGCTTGCCGCCGAATATGAAACAGCAAGCAGTGGTAAGTTGCCCGAGGGCTGGTTAGATGCATTGCCGGTATTTAAAGGATCTGATCCTAAAATGGCAACCCGCCAGGCTTCGGGTAAGGTATTGAATGCCATAGCCGCAAAAATCCCCGGATTGATAGGTGGCGCGGCTGATTTGGCTCCGTCAACAGAAACTAATTTAAAAGAATTTGAGTCTTTTACCCCAGAGAATAGGAGTGGGCGCAACTTCCATTTCGGTATTCGCGAACACGCTATGGGGTCAGCTTTAAATGGTATGGCATTAACGCCCGGAATTATTCCATTTGGGGCAACTTTCCTCATATTTTCTGAATATATGCGTCCGCCGATCCGTTTGGCTGCCATTATGAAGATCCGCCCGATATTTGTTTATACACACGATAGCATCGGTTTAGGCGAGGATGGCACAACGCATCAACCTGTTGAACAATTAATTTCATTACGCTCAATACCTAATATAACGGTTATCCGCCCCGCTGATGCTAACGAAACAGCTCAGTCATGGAAGGTTGCCCTAGAGCATACAACTGGCCCGGTAGTGTTGGTATTCACCCGTCAGGGATTGCCAATTCTTGATCAGGAAAAATATGGTAGTGCTACTAACCTTGTTAAAGGGGCATATGTCTTATCCGATTCAGAAACAACACCTCAATTGATATTGATAGGTACGGGATCAGAAGTTGATCTGGCAATGAAAGCTCAGGCCAAATTAAAAGAAGAAGGTATCTCCAGTCGCGTTGTAAGCATGCCATCGTGGGAATTATTTGAAAAACAAGATGCGGCTTATAAAGAAAGTGTATTACCTAAGGCTATCAAAAAACGTTTGGCTATAGAAGCAGGCTCGCCGTTAGGCTGGCATAAATATGTTACCGACGAAGGCGATATAGTAGCTATGCCTGGCTTTGGAGAATCAGCTCCGGCCGAGGAGCTTAATAAAGTGTTTGGCTTTACTGTTGACAATGTAGTTGCTAAGGCTAAGGCTCTTTTAGCTTAATAATTATAAACAATACAAAGATGAAGATAGGCATCGCTTCTGATCATGGTGGTTTTGAGTTGAAAGAGGTCATTCATCCTTTTTTAACTTCGATAGGGCATGAGGTTATTGATTATGGAGCCTATAGTTTAGATAACGCGGATGATTATCCCGACTATGTTATTCCGTTGGCACAGGCTTTAGCCGCAGGTGAGTTAGACAGAGGTATAGCCATATGCGGTAGCGGGGTAGGCGCGTCAATTGCGGCCAACAAAGTAAAGGGAGTGCGGGCGGCATTAATTAACGATCATTTTTCTGCACATCAGGGAGTTGAAGATGATGATATGAATCTGCTTTGCCTAGGTGGGCGAGTAACAGGTTTTATGGCTGCCGAAGAATTGATCATTGCGTTTTTAAATGCTAAATTTACAGCGGCCGAAAGACATGTACGCAGGTTGCAAAAGGTACAAAACCTGGAACAATAAAATTAAACACAACATTAATAAAAAAATACAATGGCAAGTAATAACGTAAAACAGATACACAGTTTTGGACAAAGCATTTGGCTTGATTTTATTGATCGTGAGATCATGACCTCTGGTAAACTGCAAAAACTGATTGATGAGGATGGTATAAGAGGTGTAACTTCAAACCCGGCAATATTTGAAAAAGCGATAACAAGCAGTTCTGATTATGATAACGACATCAGAACATTAGCCGATGGTGATAAAAGTAATGAAGATATATTTTTCGGTTTAGCTATAACAGATATAAAAAATGCTGCCGATCTGTTTAAAGGTGTTTATAATGAGGATAAAGGGGTTGATGGTTATGTGAGTTTAGAGGTATCCCCATTTTTGGCTTTGGATACTGAAGGTACAACCAAACAAGCTTTAGAATTATGGAAACTGGTTGAACGCGAGAACGTGATGATCAAAATTCCAGGTACTAAGCCAGGTTTACCTGCCATTCGCACAGCTATAAGCGAAGGTGTTAACATCAATGTAACGCTATTATTTGGTTTAGAACGTTACGAAGCAGTTGCCGAGGCATATATTGCTGGTTTGGAAGATAGGTTAGCTGCAGGCAAGTCTATAGAAAACATTGCTTCTGTAGCAAGTTTCTTTTTAAGCCGTATTGATGTGGTTGTTGATCCTTTACTGGAAGCGAAAGGTATGCCAGAATTACAAGGTGAAGTAGCTATCGCATCAGCTAAAAAAGCTTACGAAATTTATAAAAAAGTGTTTTCTACCGAAAGGTGGAATAAATTAGCAGCTAAAGGTGCCAAACCACAACGCTTGCTATGGGCAAGTACAGGTAGCAAAAACCCTGCTTTTAAGGATACTAAATACGTTGAAGCGCTTATAGGGCCAAATACTGTTGATACTGTTCCTTTAGAAACGATTGACGCCTTCCGTGATCACGGTATTGCTGCAAATGTGTTAGAAGAAGGTTTAGATAAAGCGACTGAAACGCTAAATAAACTTAAAACAGTTGGTATTGATATCGATGCTATTACTCAGCAGTTAGAAGACGAGGGTATCGAAAAATTCAATAAACCTTTCGAAAAATTATTACAGTCAATTGAAGATCAAAAAAGTAAAGTTTAATTGACTTGAAAAATTCGCCTGTAAAAATTCTGTTTTTTGATGTTGGTGGCGTGCTGCTCACTAACGGCTGGGGACACGATTCGCGAGAGAGAGCGGCAAAACATTTCGGCCTTAATTATGCTGAGATGGATGTTTTGCACGATTTTATTTTCAACATCTACGAAATAGGCAATATCACGCTGGATGAATACCTGGATACGGTTGTATTCAATCATCCGCGTGATTTTACCAAACACGATTTCAAAAAATTCATGTTTGCCGAATCTGTAGAACTACCCGATATGCTGCAATGGCTTAAGGAGTGGAAAAAAGACTGTGGTTTCCGTATCATATCAGTAAACAATGAAGGCAGGGAACTTAACAACTACCGGATAGAAAAATTCAAACTTCATGAGTGCTTTGACGCTTTTGTATCATCGTGCGAGGTTGGTTTGCGTAAACCAGATCCACTTATATTTAAGTTAGCTGCAGGTATAGCGCAGGCAAGCCCCGAAAACTGTTACCATTTTGACGACCGTTTAATGCTTGTAAATGCTGCTAAAAAAGCAGGTATCAATGGTATTCATCATAAAAGCTTTGAAGAAACAAAAAGCATACTCGAAACTTTAAAAAAAGAAACATTTGGTTGATAGTTTCTGGTAATAGCAGAACTTTGATCATTTTATAAATACATCTACCATTCAATAATTAAAAAAATGTCACAAGATAAATACGATTTCGGCATGATTGGCCTTGGAACTATGGGGCGTAACCTATTGTTAAACATGGCCGACCATGGTGTTGCCGGTGCAGGCTTTGATAAAGATGCTTCCAAAGGCGCATTATTAGAGCAAGAGGGTAAAGCTGGGAGGGTTAAAGGCTTTAGCGATGTAAAAGATTTTACCGCAAGCTTAAATAACCCCAAAGCCATTATGATGCTGGTACCAGCCGGCAAAATTGTTGATGATGTTATTGAAGAATTATTACCTTTTTTAGATAAGGGCGATATACTAATTGACGGCGGCAACTCGCATTTTACAGATACCAATCGCCGGGTTGAATATTTGGAGGCAAAAGGCTTTCACTTTTTTGGCATGGGCGTATCCGGCGGTGAAGAAGGCGCCCGTAAGGGCCCCAGCATGATGCCGGGCGGCGATAAAGAAGCCTATAATGTAATGAAACCTATACTGGAATCAATAGCCGCTAAGGTTAATGGCGAGCCATGTGTAACTTATATCGGCCCAGGAGCATCTGGCCATTTTGTAAAAATGGTTCATAACGGTATTGAATACGGGTTAATGCAACTAATTGCCGAAACCTATGAGTTATTGCGCAATGGCTTGAAATTAAATGATGAGGAAATTCATGATGTGTTCCAAAAATGGAATGAAGGCCGGTTAAAGTCATTCCTGATCGAGATTACCCGCGATATATTTACTTATAAAGCCGAAGGCACAGACCATTTATTGGTTAATGATATTAAAGACGAAGCAAGGGCCAAAGGCACAGGTAAATGGACATCTCAAAGTTCAATGGATCTGGAGATACCTATCCCGGTAATTGATAGCTCTGTAGCCATGCGTGATCTCTCGAAATATAAAGCATTACGTGTACAAGCTTCCGAGTTATATAAAAATGCTGGTTCAGACCTTACGGTTGATAAAGAAGCTTTCTTAGTATCGCTAGAAGAAGCATTTTATTTCACTACCATAATTACCTATGCCCAAGGGATGCATATGCTCTCAAAGGCATCAAAAGATTATGGTTATGATCTACATTTAAACGAGATAGCCAAAATATGGCGAGGTGGTTGTATAATCCGATCAACATTTTTGGAGAACATCTATAACGCTTACGGTAACAATAAAGATCTGGAACACTTGCTGTTAGATGCCGATGTAAAAGACCTGGTTTTAGGGTCGATACAAGGGATCCGTACAGTACTCGCCGAAGCTTTAAAAGCCGGGATAGCTGTTCCTGCTTATTCTGCTTGTTTGGGCTATTTTGATAACTTCCGTACAGCAAGTATGCCATCAAACTTAACTCAAGCACAACGCGATTATTTTGGCGCACATACTTACGAGTTGATCGGTAAAACAGGTACCTTCCATACGCAATGGATGCCTAAATAATAAAGTTAAACATTAGGTAAGTGTTTATAATTAAATGATTAAAAGTAAATTATAAGATGAAATCATCTGCAATAAAATCACAACCAACCATATTTATAATCTTTGGAGGTACTGGCGATCTAAACTCCCGTAAGCTGGCGCCGGCACTCTATAACCTGTTTTTAGATGGTTGGATGCCCAACGAGTTTTCAATAATAGGCACCGGGCGTACCAATCTTAGTGATGATGATTTCAGAACTAAAATACACGAAGGGATAAACCAATTCTCTCGTACTGGTAAAACCACAGAATCCAAATGGGCAGAGTTTTCTAAAAATGTAACCTATCAGGTATCTGATGCAAAAGATGCCAGTACTTATAAAGAGTTTGGAAAGAGAATTCAACAGCATGAAGCTGAATGGAAACAAGAGGCAAATATTATTTTTTATCTGGCAGTATCGCCAAACTTTTTCCCCATCATAGCCAGCAACATTGCAAAAGCTAAACTGGCAACTAATCCCGATAAAGCAAGGATAGTGATCGAAAAACCTTTTGGGCATGACCTGGAAACAGCTAAAGAACTGAACAAATTATTAAGCGGTATTTTTGATGAAAAGCAGATTTACCGTATTGACCATTATTTAGGTAAAGAAACTGTCCAAAATATAATGGCATTCCGTTTTGCTAACTCTATATTAGAGCCGATATGGAACCGTAACTATATTGAAAATGTACAGATATCTGTTACAGAGCAATTAGGCATGGGCGAGCGTGGCGATTATTATGACGGTGCCGGAGCGATGCGTGATATGGTTCAGAATCATATTTTACAGCTATTATGCCTGGTTGCAATGGAAACCCCAATTAACTTCAGCGCCGATGAACTACGTAACCGCAAGGTGGAAGTACTGCGTGCTATGCGTAAATTTACTTCAGAAGATATCAGAAGCTCGGCTGTTCGCGGTCAATACAGCACTGGTTGGATAGAAGGTAAACAAGTGCCCGGTTACCGTGAAGAAGCCAAGGTTAACCCACAATCAAATACCGAAACATTTGCGGCGGTTAAATTTTTTGTAGATAATTGGCGCTGGCAAGGTGTTCCATTCTATGTGCGTACGGGTAAACGTTTGCATCAGTCATCTTCTTTAATAACCATCCAGTTTAAAGATGTTCCGCATTTTGTGTTCCCGCCGGAAGCTACCGAGAGCTGGCAACAAAACAGGCTTATTATCAGTATTCAGCCAGAAATGAGTATTCGTTTACAGGTACAGGCTAAAAGGCCAGGGCTGGATATGGTTTTAAACGCTGTAGATATGGTATTTGATTACGATGGTACTTACACCAGCGAAGCTCCCGAAGCTTACGAGACCTTATTGTTGGATACCATGCTTGGCGATCAAACCTTGTTTATGCGCGGCGATCAGGTTGAGGCAGCATGGGATCTGATCATGCCTATATTAAACGCTTGGGAATCTAAAAAAAGCTTAAGTTTCCCTAACTATGCGGCCGATTCATGGGGGCCAGAAGTTGCAGAGGCTTTAATAGCCCGCGATGGTTTCCATTGGTTCACACTACCGTTGAGCAATAAAAAGAAATAACAAGATGCCTGTATTAAAAACATATAAAAACACAGATGACGTATTAACCGGCTTAGCTGATTTTTTTGTTGAGTCAGCTAAATCGGCTATAGCCAGTTATGGTAAATTTTCAGTTTCTTTATCAGGAGGAAGTTCGCCTAAAAAATTATATGAATTACTCGCTTCTGCAGATTACAAAGATCTGGTTGACTGGAGTAAAGTGTATTTCTTTTTTGGCGACGAGCGGAATGTACCGGATACCCATCCCGATAGTAACGCCCTTATGGCAGAAAAAGCTTTATTTAAACCTTTGCATATTGCTAACGAACAGATATTTAAAGTTAATACAGCACTAACTCCCGCCGAAGCGGCAAAAAGTTATACTGATGATATTAACCTGTTTTTTAAAAACGATACCGTAAGGTTCGACCTTATATTGCTAGGTTTGGGAGACAATTCACATACTGCCTCCTTATTTCCGCACACATCCATATTGCATGATACCACCGCGTCAGTAAAAGAAGTGTTTCTGGAAGATCAGCAAGTTTACCGTATTAGTTTTACAGCCAACCTGATTAATAATGCACATCAAATTGCCTTTTTGGTTTACGGCCAAGGCAAGGCAGAAGCTGTTCATCATGTACTGGAAGATACGACTAATATTGATGAATACCCGGCTCAGTTGATCGTTAAAGACAATAAAGCATATTGGTTTTTAGATGAGGCTGCGGCCTCGGCTTTGGAAGAGGTATAATAGTCATAAAAACAAACTAAGGAGCTCTTAATAATCAATTTAAGGTTTTGGGTAGCATAATAATAAATGTAGTGCCCTTGTTTTTTTGAGATTTTACCTCAATTGCGCCATGATGTTTTTCAATTATTCCGAACACGATTGAAAGGCCCAGGCCCGTACCTTCGCCAACATCTTTTGTTGTAAAAAAAGGGTCAAACATTCTTTGTTTAACCTCATTGGTCATCCCTGTACCAGTATCTGTAATTTCAATAGTAATATTTTCAGGATAATCTTTTGTGGCTATGAGTATACTTTCATTACTGTGTTTTTTCTTCTCTTTGATGGCCTGTATACTATTTTGAAGAATATTCATAAATACCTGATTAAGTTTACCGGGATAGCAATTTAACGGTTTAAGCTTATCAAAAACCGGCGTAATTTCGATATAGTATGGTATGGTGTTGCGCAATAATACCAGTGTACTTAATATGCTTTTATTAATATCCGCTAATTTAAGTTCTACCTCATCAGTGCGGCTAAAAGCACGTAAACTTTGTACAATTTCTGTGGTACGTGATGCTCCTTCCTCAATACCATTTAGAAGATCGGTTATTTCTTTTTTTATAAAATTAAGATCAATTTTTTTCTTAAACTCAATAGCTTGCTGTAACAATTCCTGATGGTCTTCTTTTTTTTCTACCGCAGCATATTTATCTAATAATGCAAATACGTCGTTAAAATCAAGTTTTAAAGGATTGATATTTGATCGCACAAAATTAATAGGGTTATTAATTTCATGGGCGATCCCTGCCGTAAGTTGGCCCAGCGAAGCCATTTTTTCAGTTTCAATTAATTGAGATTGTGCTGCTTTTAAATTATTAACAAGCCCAGTTAAGTTTTTATTGTTTTCAATAAGCTCTTTTGTACGTTCCAATACTTTGTTTTCGAGCAAAATATTTTGTTCAGTGATAAGCTTCTCATTTTCTCTGGCAATATGTAGCGCAAACAGTTGTGATTGATTAGTTTGTGCGCGGTAAAAGTTAATCTTATCGGCCAAAGCTATTGAAAACAATAATAGATCTAAAACAGCACTAAATAATAAAACATTAGATGTAAAATCATTATAAGGCAGCAAAGCTATATTCCTGGCAACCGAAATTAGAATTGATATTAAAAATAAACCCCATGCTATCATGAAAAATTTAGCATGTTTAACGCCCTGCCTGTAGAGTAATACACCAATAAATAAGAGTACTAAACTGTTAATTGCATCATTTACGGTAAGTAAAATGGAGGCAGTATTTGAGCTATTTGTTATAATAAATAAAATGGGTAAAACAGAACTGACGTATAAAGCCGAATAATATTTATAAATGTTTTTGTACTGTTTTTTAAGCTGTAAAAATTCATTTATAAAAATAAGTACCGATATCCAGAATAGGATGTGCATTGTTGGGATTAGGGCATTGTTTAAAGCTTTAAGATCAATTATATTAACACCATATCCACGTATAAATGCTTGTGATAAGCTAAAAAAAATAACGTAACTTACGTAATACAAATAGCTTTTATCTTTAACAATAAAAAACAATAACAAATTGTAAAATACCATAATTAATACAATGCCGGTAAAAATCCCGAAAGCTGTTTTATTGGAGTTGCTGTTTTCCCAATATTTATCGGCACTGTTAAACTCTATGGGTACTATATCAGGAGAGTTACTTTGAATACGGAGATATATTGTTTTTACAGAATCGGGTAAAATGGTGCAATTAATTACTGTTGTTTTTGGCGTGAGATAACCCGCGTCCAAATTAGAGTCGCGGGCGCCAATATGAATAATAGTATGACGTGTAGCTTTGATATAGTACAAATCAAAATGATCAATAATACTGGTGCCTATACTAATTGGTATATAAGGCTGTGATGTTTTATTTTGTAAAATAATTTTAAGCCATAATGCAGAATTTGATTTTTTTATACTTGGTAAAACAGACTTGCAATTTTGAAAATTATTGTTTTTCAAAATATCGTCAATAGTTAATTTTCCGGTTTCATCTGCAAGTTGTTGGAAATATTGCTTACTAATTAACTTAATCTTATTTTCATGCACAACAAGTGTATCCGTAGCTAAACAGAGGTTGCATTTTATTATTATTATTAAAAAAATAAAAAAAGCGACTTTTTTCATCGTTTAGAGCCTAAATTTAGCGTTATAATTGTTTAGTATAAATGTGCGTAGAAAAATAAACATTAAACTCATTTCTTTGTTAAAACATTTTTCGCAATATTGTGCTATTATAGTTAAAAAGGAAAACAATTACTTAATTTAAAATTATTTAGATGATACAGTTCGGCGTGCTATATGTTGATGATGAAATACATAATTTAAACAGTTTTAAAGCAGCATTTAGGCGCGATTTTAATATTTATACGGCCCAGTCGGCAAGGGAGGGGCGTAAGATACTTGATGCTAACGAAATTGCCGTAATTGTAACAGACCAACGTATGCCCGGGATGACTGGGATTGAGTTTTTAGAATCGATTATACCCATATACCCCGATACTATCCGCATATTACTTACCGGGTTTTCAGATATCAATGCTGTAATGGATGCCATTAACCGCGGGCAGGTGTATAAATACCTGGTAAAACCCTGGGCAGATGAAGAGTTGAAAATGTATATCCAAAACGCAATGGAGATATATCATCTGCGTAAAGAAAATAAAGATCTGGCACAAAAATTAGATAATGCCAATAAACAATTAAATATTATAAGTAAGGGTACTTCGTAAATTTTTTCATTTGTTCTTCATCACTTTCACATACGTTTGTTAGCTGGTTTGTCAATAATTATAAATTTAGCCAATTATAACTATTAAAAGTATAATCCGTTATAACAGTATTAAACTTGATTATGATTTTTTCGTGAAAGAAGCACTAAAGGTAATATTCATATTTGCCGCTATTTTACTATTTAGCAATAAAGCATCCGCCCAAAACTCTAATATTGGTACTGAGTTTTGGACAGGATATATGGATCATATAGACGGTGCTGGTGTTAATGGATCCCGAATGATTCTATATATAGCCTCAGACGTAGCTACTACTGTTACTATAAGTATAGCAGATGGTAGTTATAATAGTGGCCCCATTAATATAGTTCCTAATAAAATAGTTAATGTAATTGTTCCGGCAAGTGCATTTTTAGGTGATAATCAAGGTATTACAACTAAAGGCATTCATATTGTCAGTAAGGATCCGGTAGCTGTATACGCTCATATTTATGAAAATAGTGTTTCTGGAGCTACTTTATTGCTACCTGTAAATACGTTAGCTACTGATTATTATTCCATTAATTACAAACAAGTTTCCAATCAAACTCCCGCCTATTCAACCTTTATGGTTATAGCTACAGAAGATAACACAACTGTTGAAATAAATCCATCAGCAGATTTAATTAACGGCGAAGTAGCCAATGTAGCTTTTAATATTAATTTACAAAAAGGGCAAATTTACCAAGGCCTTTCATTGACAGACTTGACCGGTACCAAAATCAGGTCGATAAGTACAACTACCTCAGCTTGTAAGAGAATCGCTGTTTTTTCTGGTAGTAGCAAAATAAGTATTGGTTCAAGTAGCAGAATTACAAATGGAGGTAGAGGCTCTGCAGATAATTTGATTCAGCAAGCATATCCTACAGCCTCCTGGGGGAAAAACTTCATTACGGCTCCCCTTAAAAGCCGTGATTATGATATATTTAGAATTGTGATAAGTGATCCAACCACCAAAGTAACCCTTAATGGAACAACTATAAGCTTAACTCAATTTGTAAATAATTTTTATTATGAATTTAAGAGCCAGTCAACCAATATTATATCAGCAGATAAACCTATTCAGGTAATACAATATTCTGTTACTGAACACGAACTATTTGATGGTACAAGTGATTTGACTAATACTGATGTTGGTGATCCTGAAATGATATATCTTAACCCTATAGAACAAAATATTGATCATGTAACATTATATTCAACTGGTAAATATAGGATAATAACAGATTTTATTAATGTAATTATACCCACCGCGGCTGTTGCATCATTTAAGCTTGATGGTGTGAGTCAAACAGGGGCTTTTTCTGCAGTTAACAACAAACCCTCATATTCTTATGCCCAATTAAAAGTGGATACGGGTGTAACCCATTTCATTTCTGCCAGCCAAGGCTTCAATGCCATTGCATATGGCTTTGGTCAATTTGAATCTTATGGTTATGCAGCCGGTACCAATATTAAAAACTTAAATGAATTTGTTCAGTTTGTTGATACTGCAACAAATAAAGTTGTAAATACAGGTTGTACAGGTTTAGGTTTTATTCCACAAGTTACTTTACCGTACATAACCACCAGGCTGATATGGGATTTTGGGAATAATAAGAAAGATACGCTATTAGCACCTATAAATACGCCTCTGCCTCCAAAAGCTGATGGAACTATCCTATATCAATACAAATATAATAAACCTATAACCTATTTTACACCTTCAATATATGTAGTTAAGGTAACAGCAACCGATCCAATAACTACAGTATGTGGTTCTGATGAAGATATTTATCTTAATTATACTATTTCAGATCCGCCAAAAGCTAAATTTTCAGCCCGCGACAGTATATGTTTAACAGATACTATTGGCTTTAAAGATTTGACAGATACAACTGTAAACCATATAAAATCATGGCATTGGAATTTTGGAACCTCTAATATAGCCGATACGTCCGCTATCCAGAGCCCTGTTTTTACTTATAAAACATTAGGGTTATTTACGGTTACATTAACCGTTATCGGTAATACAGGATGTACAACAACAACGTCAAAGAATGTTTTTGTAAAACCGTCTCCTGTTGCAGGATATAAAATTGCACTACCAATTTGTGAATCACCGTTAACGGTAAGTTTTAAAGATACTTCGCAAATATCAAAGGGAAAAAACACATCCTGGTTTTGGGACTTTGGCGACAAAACTACCTCTTTGGTACAAAACCCTGTCCATACCTATGCATCAGCCGCTACTTATAAAGTAACATTAACTGTTTTCAGCGATAAGAATTGCGTCAGCTCTGCTTCAAATACGATTGTTGTAAATTTTTCACCAAAGGTTGATTTTTCCATACCTGATGTATGCCAGCAGGATCAATTTGCTCATTTTACAGCATTAGTTTCGGTGAAAGATAGTGTAAGTGATGATTTAACCTATGCCTGGGATTTTGGCGATGCAGCAAACGCGCCAAAAACTAATACCGCAACCGGTAAAGTAGCACAACATCATTATAGCAATACGGGTACTTATAAGGTAAAACTCACTGTTACTACAAGTTATGGATGTGTTAAAGATACTATTAAACAACTTACAGTTAATGGATCATCGCCAAAAGCAGCTTTTACCGTATCTAAAAATACATGTAGTAATAAAAATGTTATTTTTACTACAAACGCTGATGTTCCAGGCTTTAATAATGGAAAAATCACCAGTTTTACAATTGATTTCGGTGATGGAACACCGCCGCCGCCACCATTTAGAATAGATTCAGGAAAAATGTTCAATCATAAATACCCTATTGAATACACATCATCTAAAACGTATAAGGTTTTAATGACAGCATATTCAGGAGCAACTTGTATGGATACCGTTAGTCATTATATCAACCTTTTGCCTGTGCCCAAAACAACATTTAACTTGCCGGCAAAAATCTGTCAAAAAGCCGATTCATTACTATTAGCCTCATTTGTTAGCGGGCAAACTGGCGGCCCTGCAGCTAAGCCAAGTTTTCTTATAGATAATAAATTTTCAGTTACCGGGGTATTTAATCCATCCACGCAGAGTATAGGTACACATACAGTTACCTGCTATAATATAGCTGATATTACCCAGTGTGCAGATACTATTATAAAAAACATAACAGTAGAGCCAATTGCAAAAATATCTGCCGGGCCTAACCAAACAATTTTGGCCGGAGCACAGGTAAAGCTTAAAGCAACATCAACAGGTAGTAACATATTATGGTCACCATCAACAGGGCTAAGTGATGCTAAAGTATTAAACCCTATAGCTTCGCCGCTTGTTGATACAAAGTACACACTAACTGCCACATTAATTACTGATAGTGTGAGTTGCCCAGTAAGTGATACTGTAACCGTAAAAGTATTACAACCACCTGTTATACCTAATACGTTTACTCCTAACGGCGATCTGATAAACGACACATGGAAAATAAAATACTTAGATACCTATCCTGGGTGCACTGTGGATGTGTATGATAGGAATGGCGCAAAAGTATTTTCTTCAATTGGATATGGAATTCCTTGGGATGGTCGTTTTAATTACATTAATTTGCCTGTGGGTACTTATTATTATATTATTGACCCTAAGAACGGCCGTGATAAAATTTCAGGATCGGTAACAATTATAAGATAAATGAAACGAAATTGGTTAGTAATAATTTTTTTATTTGGATTTATAAATGTAAATGCACAACAATTACCTCAATATACCCAATATATATTTAATCAGCTTTTAATAAATCCAGCTGTTAGCGGTATAGAAAATTATACTGATGTAAAAACAGGATATAGAAGTCAATGGACTGGTTTACAGGGGGCTCCGGTAACTACCTATTTTACCATTACAGCCCCAATAGGCAAGGCCTTTGTGCAGGGTGACATATTACAAGTCCCATCAGATGGAAATGATCCGGCAGGGCGGTCATATACACGGACATATAGAGCTGCTGAGCCACATCATGGTATTGGTTTTACTATGTCAACAGACAAAGCAGGGCCAATTAGGCAAACTAATATTGATGCTACATACGCATATCATTTGGGTATTACCTCTGATTTAAATTTATCGGCTGGCGTATCAGCGGGCTTTACAAATACTATTTTAAATAACGACGAAGTTACATTGGGTGATCAATTAGATCCTGCCATTTATGCAGGCAATAATAATCAATATAAACCTGATGTAAATGTTGGTTTGTGGGCGTATTCATCAAATTATTTTATTGGTGCATCGGTACGACAAATATTACCTCAAAATATAAATTTTTCAAATAGCCCTGCTTATAACCAAGGTAAAACAGTGCCCCATTATTATTTAACTGGTGGAGTTAAAATTTTCTTGTCTGATGATGTAACTTTTTTACCATCAATTATGTATAAGATAGTGAATCCGGTGCCAAATACATTGGATATAAATGTTAAAATGGGTTTTCGGGATCATTTTTGGATAGGAGGGTCTTATAGACAAGATGACGCTATATCAGGGATGATGGGTTTTAGCATTGGTTCATTTCTCTCATTAGGTTATTCATATGATTATTCAACGTCCAATCTTAATACCGTAAGTACAGGTACCCACGAAATAGTAGTTGGTATCTATTTAAATAACAAATATAGCGTTTCAGGGCCGCAGCATTCGTTTTAGTATAAAAATAAAAGTAAAAAAATATAAAATTCAATAAAAAAGTTGTATATTTACTTTTGTTTAACCCCTAAATTTGAACAGCAAACCTAAAATGCGGAATAATTTAATTTTTGTAATTAGTATTTGTTTTCTGTTTTTTTTCGTGGCTTGTAAAAAAGGCACAGTAAATTCTATTGCGCCAGCCGAAATAGCTAACAATCCTTATTTATATAAATCTATAGATACTACCCGCACAAATATTGTTATTTTGGGTGCATCAACAGCCGCAGGAAAAGGTGCATCGCCTTTGAAATATTCATGGGCTCGTTTATTGCAAGACAAGTTACACGTACTTGCCCCTAAAGATTCTTTAATCAATCTAGCGTATCCTGGTTACAGTACCTATAATGTAATACCTACAGGTACTATTATTCCAACAACGCCTAGTGGTTTATCAACCTTTATTAAAAGGCCATTATCTGATACTAATAGAAATGTAAATGCAGCTTTAAAAAAGCGCCCGTTTCTTGTTATCATTAGCCTACCATCAAATGACATTGCTGAAGGGTACAGCGACGCTGAAACTTTAAATAATTATAAATTAATTATCAATAAACTTAAAGCTGCTAAAGTTGAGTATTTTATTACGTCTAACCAGCCCCGTAACTTGTCATTAAACGAAAGAAAAAGGTTGAAATTATTTTCTACCTTATTATTAAAAACATTTCCAGACCATGTAATTGATTATTTGGATAAGCTAGGTACTACAACATGGCTATATAAAACCTATTATGATTCTGGAGATGGAATACATCCAAATAATAAAGGCCACGAAGTTATTTATAACGCTTTTATTAACTATGCTCCATTTAAAAAAGCATTTAAGTTTTAAGTAAAGGATTGTTATCCTTTTAAAATTAATTTACTCAAATTTCATTCTTAGTTGTAAGGCAATTATAATCATTGAATATAATCTCTAAAAATTGATATTCATTTATTGTAGCAGGATAGCTGATTTTTAAATTATCTTTAATTTGTAGTGCAAGTTTATATACCAAATCATTATTACGCGTACGATTAAAGTTTTTAATCACTTCGTGAATCAATACAATATCTTGATCAGTTAATTGAGAAACCTCTGGATAGGTTGGTTCATAATCAATTGCAGGTGGATGAAAAATCAAATCATCAAATTTAGTGCGGGGAGATGTTTTGATCAAGGTTGTTCCTGCAACTATATCACCTATACGTTGTTTATTGTCAGATACAGCAACTGAAACTATTGCAGCTGTACCAAATGTTATTCCAAAATCAACAATTCTGAATATCCAACGCAATAAATATTGGCTTATACTTGGCCTGGCACCATTTAAGCTTATAACTTTTATCTTAACAGCTCGCTTACCTAAACTTTGTCCATTCAAAAATATCTCAGTCAGCAGGTCATAAAAAACCCATAACGTAAGCCATACAATAATAATAATAATAACACCAATATTTTCAAATGGGTTGCTATGTTGATCGGTTATACTCGTATAGCCAAAGACTGAAATTAAACACAGTATGTACATCCCCATAAAAACACCATGATCTACTATTCTAGCTATTATCCGTTCGCCTAAACCGGCTACCTCATAATCAATTTCAATGTTTTGAGAAGTAGTAATTGTTACTGTTTGCATATATAAACAAATATATATTTGATGAATGGATTATTTATGCTTCCAGATCGAATATTTGTTATTATTTTAACAAAAAAATCAATTTAAATTAAGGCATGCGCGAAGCATTATTTATAAAGCAAAATTCAGAACGGTGGAAGAAATACGATGCTGTTCAAACTCATGATCCGGATGAGATTGCAGAGCGTTTTATAGCTATTACAGATGATTTGGCTTATGCAAAAACTTTTTATCCAAAATCTAAAACTACAATATACCTTAACAATTTGGCAGCCGGGTTTCATCAGTCCATCTATAAAAATAAAAAAGAAAAAACAAATCGTTTTATACAATATTGGCAATATGAACTTCCATTGTTACTAAAAAAATATCATAATCAACTTTTGTATTCTTTTATTTTCTTTTTTGTTTTTTTCGTTATCGGAATAATCTCTGCTAAATATGATAATACGTTTGTAAGACTCATATTAGGGGATAGTTACGTTGATATGACTAATGAAAATATAGCCAAAGGTGATCCGTTTGGGGTTTATAAAGATGGAAATTCGTATTACATGTTTTACATGATCGCCAAAAATAATTTATATATAACTGTTTTAAACTATGTTACAGGTTTTTTCCTTTCAATAGGAACATTATACATATTGTTTAGCAACGGATTAATGCTTGGGGCATTTGAGTATTTGTTTATAAGCAAGGGGTTAGGCTTACAATCCATTCTGGTAATCTGGATACATGGCACTTTAGAAATATCTTGCATTATTATTGCAGGAGGAGCGGGAATTGTTTTTGGTAATAGCATAATATTCCCTAAAACTTATAAAAGAATGATATCATTAAAAAGAGGTGCCCTAGACGGTATGAAGATAACTGTAGGTATTTTACCAATTGTTGTAGTTGCCGCTATTTTTGAAAGCTTTGTTACCCGGCACACCGAAATGCCAATTTGGCTTAGTTTGATTATTTTGCTGGGATCATTATTTTTTATAATATGGTATGTTATAATTTATCCTATATACTTAACACGCGTTTTAAAACCTATTTATATAAATGAAACCGAGAGTTGAATTAAAACAAATTCGTGATTTTGGCGAAATCATTAATGATAGTATACTTTTCTTTAAACAAAATTTCAAACCACTTTTAAAAGCTTATTTTGTTATATGCGGTTTTTTTTGGGCCTCGGGCTTAATCGTTTCCATTTTTAGCCAAATACAAACTTTTCAACGTAAGGAGGACGGATTATCAATATTCGGCCCAACTTATTTTTTAGCTATATTTTTTCAGGTAATTAGCTATACAATGCTTATGGTAACTGCGTTATCGTTCATAACATTGTACGTGGAAAAAGGTAACGAACCGCCAAATGTAGAAGAGGTATGGAGCTATGTTAAATTTTATTTTTTAAGGGTGTTAAGCAGCCAGATATTATTAATACTAGGATTAATAGTAGCCACCATGTGCTGTTTTTTCCCAGGTGTATATTTTTTCCCGGTACATTCATTAATATTTCCCATCATAATAATTGAAAACGCCACTTTAGGTTATGCTTTTAACCGGAGTTTTAAGTTAATAAAAAATAATTGGTGGAAAACCTTTGGAGTATCTGTTGTTATTTATATAATTATTGTTGCCGCCATGATAGCATTTATGATACCAGTAATGCTTATTGTAGCGGTTGTCGTATTAATAATCAAAGTCAATCCAAGTCATATTTATCTTATTGTATATGGATCAGCAATGCATTTAATGCAATTTTTATACCTGCTTTACACAATCTCTGTTGCATTTGTTTATTATAGTTTAACAGAGCAAAAAGATGATGGTAATTTATTTAACCGTATTCATATGCTTGGTAAAAATAATTCTGGGTCAAATCAGCTATCGTCGGAAGAAGAGTACTAAACCATGTATAAACTATTACTTGTTTTCTGCTTCGTGTTTTTTTGTTCTTTTAAATCAAATACTAATAATTCGATTAAAACAACATCTATAAAACAAATTCATCAATCATTAAAAACTGATAGTTCAAAAGTAGATACCCGTAGTTTTAATGCAACTGTGTTAGATCAGTATCTTAAGGATCCGCATTTTAATTATAAAACAGAAACACCAGTCGCTGGCATTTCCTGGTGGGACAGATTTTGGCTTTGGTTTTGGCATTTAATTACAAAACTATTTGGTGGTGGAAAGCCATCAAATGTTAGTTTTCCTTTATTTGCAAAATACTTATTGCTGGCTTTGGCGATAGGGATGTTAATTTACATTGTTATAAAAATTATTGGTTTTGATAATATTTTTAATAAAGAGTCAAAACTTATAGAGATACCATACTATGAATCTTTAGAAAATATACATGCGATAACTTTTGACGAAGAAATAGAAAAAGCAATTGCAAACCGTAACTATAAACTTGCTGTACGTTTATTATATCTGAGAAGTTTAAAACAATTGAGTGATGCTCAACTCATCAATTGGCAAATGGAAAAAACCAATTCCGCGTATCTTAATGAGTTAACCAACAGTGGCCAACGACAGTCTTTTAGCGTTTTAACCCGGCAATTTGAATATGTATGGTATGGTGATTTCCATGTTGATGGGGCTTCGTTTCAAAATATCAATGCCTTGTTTCAGGACTTTAAAAAGATGCTGCCATGAAAGATCTTAAGATATACATCTTCATAGCTTCGGCATTGTTTATTGTTTATTTGGTAGCTCAATATAACAAGCCTAAACCTGTTGACTGGACAGAAACGTTTCGTAATAATGATAAAATACCATTCGGTACTTACGTACTATATAACAGGCTGCATGATATTTTCCCAAATTCAACTTTAAGCTCATTTCGTGAGCCTGTTTACAATGTTATAAATAACCAAGGCATTGAAAAAAGCACCTACATTATCATTTGTAATTACGCTAAGATTAACAAAGATGATTATGATAAACTAATAGAATATATAAAAAACGGGAATGATTTATTTATTGCAGCTAACGCTTTTGGGCCTTACCTTCAAAAAAAATTAAATATTGAAACCGGGTACGAAATGCATTCTGGAGATGCAGTCAGAATAGGTTTTGTAAATAAAAGCTTGAACATAAATAAATATGCCATTAACAAAAATACCACCAATAGCTATTTTAGCAATTTTGATACATCTAAAGCTGTAGTTATATCCGAAAATGAATTCCATCATAGTAATTATATTAAGTTTAAAATGGGTGCTGGAACCCTGTATTTGAGTTCTAATCCATTAATGTTTACTAATTACAGTTTATTGCAAGATCAGGGTGCCGCATACGCATCTATTGCCTTATCTCATTTAAAGAATAACAAAAACTTAATTTGGGACGAATATTATTCCATGGAAAAAGATGGTGATCAATCAACAATGGGTGTGTTTCTAAGGAATGCTCCTTTACGTTGGGCTTTTTATATAGCATATTTTAGCTTACTAGCCTTCGTGCTTTTTGAAATGAAACGCAGGCAACGTATCATCCCAGTTATTGCGCCATTAAATAATACTACCATTGATTTTGCCAGAGTAGTTGGTCAGGTTTATTATGAGCAGCGTAACAATGCTAATATCGCAGAAAAAAAGATTTCTTACTTTTTAGAATATATACGCACTAAGTTTTATATTAAAACTAATGTGCTGGATGATGATTTTATAAAAAACCTTTCCCAAAAAAGCGGAGTGAATTTGATGTTGATACAAGAGCTTTTCCATCAAATTATGTTAGTACGAAGTGGGCAGCGTATTAATGATCATGAGCTAATATCCCTTAATAAAAATATAGAACAATTTTATCATCAATCCAGCTAATATGGAACAAGAATTTTTTGAACAGCGAACAGATTTGAGTCAGCTTAATCAGGCAGTAAATCAAATTAAAGATACACTAAGCAAAGTTATAGTTGGTCAACAGGATACAATTGATTTGTTAATTGCCGGTATTTTGGCCGACGGACATATCTTAATTGAGGGTGTGCCAGGTATTGCCAAAACCTTAACTGCTAAGTTAATTGCTAAAAGCATTAATGCTAAATTTTCGCGTATTCAATTTACTCCCGATTTAATGCCTTCCGACGTATTAGGCACTTCTATATTTAATCCCAAAACAGTAGAGTTTGAATTTAAACAGGGGCCAATATTTGGTAATATTATATTAATTGATGAAATAAACCGGGCACCTGCTAAAACACAATCAGCGTTGTTTGAGGTAATGGAAGAGCGCCAGGTTACTATTGACGGACGGTGCTATAAAATGGAAGAACCTTTTATCGTTCTGGCTACCCAAAATCCGGTTGAGCACGAAGGAACTTATCGGTTACCAGAAGCGCAACTTGACCGGTTTTTATTTAAGATAGAAGTAAAATACCCATCTTTAGAAGAGGAAGTGGCCATTATTACGCAGCAGCATCAGCAAAAAACAGTTAATCAATTAGCCGAAATAACCCCTGTACTATCAGCTAATGATGTTATTACATTGCGTAATCAGGTTCGCAGTTTATATGTAGAACCTAAGTTAATAGAGTTTATAGCTAAAATCATTCAAGAAACCCGCAATAATAAATCCTTGTTTCTTGGCGGGTCACCACGGGCATCGCTTGCAATAGTAAATAGTGCCAAAGCATTAGCCGCAATGAATGGCCGTGATTTTATTACTCCAGAAGATATTATATGGGTAACCCCAGCCGTTTTAAGGCATCGTATAATGCTTACGCCTGACAAAGAAATGGAAGGCGTTACACCTGATGAGGTAGTGGCTCAGATTATTCAAAAAATTGAAATACCCAGATAAATAGTGAAATCGTTTTTTAATTTATACTATAAAAATTTATTTTTAACTAACCGGTTGTTCATCGGCTTGGGTTGTTCAGCCATAATTTTTTTGTTGTCATTCTTTTTACCGTGGTTAGCTGATATACCATTGGTGCTTTTCTTTACTCTTATCATATTATTGTTTGTTGATATCTGGATGTTATATCGTATGCCACAGGGTGTTTTTTCAAAACGCCATGCACCCGAAAGATTAAGCAATGGTGACGAGAATGCGATAGGTATTTATATTGAAAGTTTTTATTCTTTCCCAATCAAGTTGGGAATTATTGATGAAATTCCGCATCAATTTCAAAAGCGCGACGTGTGGTTTAAAACTGATTTAAACTCGCGCCAGCATAAATTACTTAGTTATATATTAAAGCCCACTAAACGCGGCGAATATAATTTTGGATCTATACGAGTATATGTGCAATCACCCTTGGGTTTAATTAATCGCCGGTATAATTTCGACCAAAACGAAACACTGCCCGTTTACCCATCCTTTTTGCCGATGCGTAAGTACGAATTGATGGCTATTTCAAATAGATTAAGCGAATTTGGGATAAAAAAAATACGCAGGCTTGGTAACAGTATGGAGTTTGAGCAAATAAAAAATTATGTATCAGGCGATGATTACCGTACTGTAAACTGGAAAGCAACCGCTCGGCAGGGAGCGTTAATGGTTAATTCTTATACCGAAGAAAAATCGCAGCACGTGTATTGTGTTATTGATAAATCGCGCGCTATGAAAATGCCATTTGAAGGCCTTAGTTTGTTGGATTATGCTATAAATGCCAGTCTGGTATTGTCGAGCGTAGCTTTGTTAAAAGAAGATAAGGCTGGATTAATTACAATATCTGACAAGAAAGGAGCAACGATTGCTGCCGAGAGACGGCCAGCACAACTAAATAAAATAATGGAAGTGTTATATAAAGAAAAAACACGTTACATGGAAACAAACATGGAACTATTATATAATACTATCCGTAGCACACTAAAACAAAGGAGCTTAGTAGTGTTTTTTACCAATTACGAAAGTATATCAGGTTTGCAACGGCAAATACCTTATTTAAAACGGATAGCTAAGTTTCATTTATTAGTATTGGTTTTTTTTGAAAATACAGAACTAAAAAAACTTAGCGAAGATAATGCTGCGAATGTTGAAGAAATTTATATAAAAACCATTGCCGAAAAGTTTGTTTATGAAAAGAAGTTGATCGTAAAAGAACTTGCACGGCATGGTATACAATCTATTTTAACAGCTCCTAAAAATGTAACTGTGAATACAATAAACCGTTACCTCGAAATAAAGGCTCAACAAAAAGTCTAAAGCACCGCTCATCAAAATCTATTTTCTTAAATATTTATTGATATCTATAGGCTATATAGATATATGTACAGCATATAAAACATTCTCCTTATCGCTTTATTTTAATTAATTAAAAATTAAAATAAATTATTTATAATTAATTTAAAAAAACAATAACAAAGTAAAATTTAAAATCGTATAACAATAAAACAGATTTTAAATAATGTAACTAATTAGTAATGTGATATATTAAAACGAGCATCACTTATTAATATTTTTCAATGATAAAACACTGAGCGTAAAATAGTTATCATTAATTAAAATTTATTTCCTAATAATTAATTTATTCATATTGCTTAATTTTATTAGGTAATAAGCTTTGTTAAGTAATGAATTGCGGTTTGATAAAAGTTTATTATGGATGATAATATAAATAAACAAACACCCGAAGTAAGGCTTAGAGCTTTTAGAGCAATAGATGAGCCTGAAACTTGTGATTTATTTATTGAAGGCCATACCCATGTGTTAACCAGTATTGGTGTAACAAAGGTTACGTCTTCAAAAAATGATTGGAAGTATAACCCTGCTGCTTTTGTAATGATTGTAGAATCAATGGATGGAAAGAAATTATATGGTGGTGCCAGGGTACACGTTGCAGGCGGATCAGAACCTTTACCAATCGAGCAGGCTACAGGTGAAATGGACCCTGCAATATTTGACCTAGTATATGGTTTTGCCCAATATGGAACAGGTGAACTATGCGGTTTATGGAATTCAAGAGAAATAGCGGGGTATGGAATTGGCTGTATATTTTTAATTCGTACAGCTGTTGCTATTTCCTACCAAATTGGCATACAATCGCTTTTTGCATTGTGTGCACCCTATACCATACCCCCAGGAGAGGCTGTAGGCATGGAAATAGAAACGAGTATAGGGATTGATGGCACATTTTATTACCCCAAGTTAGATCTTATTGCTACAACCATGATATTAAAAGACGTTCCTACATTAGTTAAGGCATACGAAGAAGATAAAAACGCTATAATAAAAATCCGGGAAAACTTAAATGTAATCCGTGTTGAAGTTTTAAGAAAAAAGGAAATAAAAATACATTATGCAATTCAGATTCCTCTTTTAAATAAATGGAGCCTTAAAAAAACTATCGCTAACACACGCAAAAATCTTTTTAAAAATAAAATAAACGAAAATGATTTATATATTTTATAAATAACTATTTTTCTTATATAAACGTATAAAATATAGCCTATGGAAAATATATCATGTTTAATAACAATCTCTAAACAAACACAACTTATATATGTTCCGTTGATTTTAAGATTGAGTAATCCTTCAGACAAAAAAGAATTTAATACCCTAATTAATGATGGTAAAGTATCTTTCGCTTCTGATGAAATATATAGCCAATTACAGGAGCTCATTAAATGCCATAACCCATCTACAAAAATAAATGAAGACGATTATCAGCTACTTATTGATAAACACCTGGCAGGAAAAGATATTGATGAGTATGGAGTTTGGGTTTACTATCCCTGGAATAAAAGGTTAGTACATTTGCTTGATAAAGATGAATTTGTTGAAGTTCGTACAAATAGAAATCAATATAAAATAACAAAAACCGAACAGCAGATATTAAGTAAAAAAAGGATTGGTATTATCGGACTTTCGGTGGGGCAATCTATAGCCCTAACGCTTGCTATGGAAAGAGGATTTGGAGAGTTACGGCTGGCAGATTTTGATATACTCGAATTAAGTAATCTCAATAGAATCAGAACCGGACTTCATAATATGGGCATTCCCAAAGTTGTTATAGCAGCCAGGGAAATAGCCGAAATAGATCCTTTTTTAAAAGTAAGTTGTTTTTTTGAAGGCCTAACTGCTTCTAATATGGAAGCTTTTTTTACCGGAAACGGCAAGCTTGATCTGTTAGTTGATGAATGTGATGGTTTAGACATCAAAATAATATCCAGATATAAAGCCCGGGAACTAAATATACCCGTCATAATGGATACAAGTGATAGGGGAATGCTCGATGTGGAGCGCTTCGACCTCGAACCTCAGCGGCCAATATTGCATGGGGCGGTAGAAAACGTAAATCCACAAACCATAAAAGAGTTAACAAATGAGGAAAAAATACCTATTATTTTACAAATGCTTGGTATTGAAAATATTTCCTTAAGAGCTAAAGCCTCGATGGTTGAAGTAGAACAATCCATAAACACCTGGCCCCAGCTTGCCAGTTCGGTAGCTTTAGGAGGTGCAGTTGGTGCAGACGTTTGTCGTCGCATACTACTTGATCAATTTCGTGGATCAGGGAGATATTATATTGATCTGGAAGAACTTGTATCTACAAAGGAATCCAATACTCAGCAAACATTCAATTATAAAAACCCATTTATTCCTTTGTCCGATCCTGAGATGAGAAGTTTTGTAAATTTATCAACAGATGTAAAAGAAGGAGAAATTAT
The DNA here is from genome assembly GCA_025352225.1 of Mucilaginibacter sp. Classification (GTDB taxonomy): domain Bacteria; phylum Bacteroidota; class Bacteroidia; order Sphingobacteriales; family Sphingobacteriaceae; genus Mucilaginibacter. The sequence goes on from JANXTT010000043.1 coordinate 86,636, forward strand.
AATTCCTGATAAAGAAACCATTAAGAACCTTGTCAATGCAGCATGCTCCGCGCCATCAACAGGAAATGATCAACCTTGGAAGTGGCTATATAAAGAAGGTACTTTGCATTTGTTTCATGATGAATATCGTTCGTTCTCTTTTGGTGATTTTCAAAAAATGGCTTCATTTATTAGCTTTGGCGCTGCTTACGAAAACTTATATATCAATGCACTAGAAGTAGGCATTGAACCGATTCTTGATTTTTTACCTAATATATTAAACGAAAAACTTGTGGCATCTATTAGGTTTAAAAATATAGGGAATAACAAAGATGCAGTTTTTTTGAAACAATTAAATCAAGCAATATTTAAACGGCATACCAACAGAAACGCGGCACCTAAAGTTACACTTCCTTTAAGTACCTTTGAGCAATTATCCGGATTTGCAGAATCAATTAAGGGGGCAAAAGTACAATGGTTTACAAAAAAAGAAGACCTGAATATTCTTGCAGAAATTATAGGTGCCTGCGATCGTACAAGGCTTTTAAATCCGGCAGGGCATTATGATTTTGTTCAACGAGAAATGCGGTGGACAAAAGAGGATGCAGATAATAAAAAAGATGGCATCGATATCAGAACATTAGGATTAAGTAATTCACAATTGGCCGCGCTTAATGTTATAAAGGATGAAAAGGTAGTAAGTACTTTGAAAGGGCTTAACGGAGGGTTTGCTTTTGACACACTAGCTAAACGAACCATTACGAATGCCTCAGCAATTTGTATGATTACTTTACCTAAGTATAATTTAAAAAACTTTTTTGACGGTGGGCGATCTATAGAACGATTTTGGCTGGCAGCAACTTATCTAAATATTGCTGTTCATCCATTAATTTCACCCTTTTATCTTTTTCCGAGGATAACTCATAGTAACGGAGATGGTTTAGATTTAAACAGTATTAAGGAATTAACTAGCCTAAGAGAGAAATTTATAAACCTTACTAAGCTTGATGATAATCAGGCTGAGATATTTTTAACAAAAGTTGCTATAGCTCCAGAGCCTGTAGTAAGAACACAAAGACTACCACTTGAAACAGTATTAGTGATGGATTAAGCTTAATTACTATTAACAATTATTTATATATATCTTTTATTTTCAATATTCAATCAAAAAATGAAAAAAATTTACTTCTTATTCATGGTGGTGCATTTTTTTTTATTAGTAAAAACATATTCACAAACTCCAATAGTTTTTAAGGGAGACAATATTATTATTGGCGACCATGTTTCCATCTTGGAAGCACCAGATAATAAGTTAAGTTTTCAAGAAGCAAGTGTTTCTTCTGGATATAAACTATCAAAAAGCCAGGTACCTAATTTAAATTTAAGCAAGTCTGATTTTTGGCTTAAATTTCTTGTGAAAAATGAAAGCTCAGAAAAGCATCTTTTATTAACAGTTGAATATCCAACCCTTGATGCATGTGAGTTCTTTTATTTTTTTAATAATAAATTACTTATCCAAAAGTCTAACGACGCCCAGAATTTTTACAACAGAAAATATAAACACCAAAACTTTGTTTTTGATATATATATTGAAAAAAACGCCACTGAAACCTTCTACCTAAAAGTAAACAGTAGCGAACAAATGGTTTTGCCTATTATTATTGGGACCCCTCAAAAAATTGTGGAGTCGATGCTTACCCATGATTTGGTATGGGGTATTTTAATTGGATTAATAATAGTAATGATTCTTTATAATTTGTTTGTTTATATTTCTACAAGAGATGATAGTTATCTTTATTATGTGGTGTATACAGCATTTATTGGTTTAACTCAGGCCTCATTATCGGGTTACACTTATCATTATATTTTCTATAATTCTCCCGTTTTATTTAACAAAGCGTTAATTGTATTTCCAGGGCTGGCCGGTATTTTTGCCGTATTATTTGTAAGCTCTTTTTTGCATACTAAAGAGAGGACGCCAAAATTACATAAATTTTTCCCGGTAATAATTGTCTTATATGCTTCAGCTATTATACTAAGAATATTAGGATTTAATCATGCCAGTTATAGAATGATTGATATTTCTGCGCTTTCCATTACTATAATAATTTTTTCAGTTGCTATAATTATTTCATTTCAAGGATATAGGCCGGCTAAACTTTTTTTAATAGCATGGTCCATATTTCTGGCGGGGCTTATATTGTTTGTACTACGTAATTTGGGAATACTACCTTATAATATGTATACTAATTACACAATGCAGGCAGGTACAGCTTTTGAAGTTACGCTACTATCTCTGGCACTTGCTGATAAAATAAATATCTTTAAATCAGAGAAGGAAGCATCTCAGGAGGAAACAATGAATGCTTTAAAAGAAAATGAAAGAATCATTCGCGAACAAAATGTTATATTGGAATTAAAGGTAAATGAACGGACATTTGAACTAAGTGAATCAAACCATGAACTGAATACTACCCTAGAAGAACTAAAGCAAGCTCAAACACAACTTGTTGAATCAGAAAAAATGGCTTCCTTAGGTCAGTTAACCGCGGGTATAGCCCATGAAATAAATAATCCAATTAATTTTGTTACCTCAAACATTAATCCGTTGAAACGTGATATTGAAATGTTGCTGAATGCGATTACTGTAATTGAAAATGTAGGTATATCTGATGATTCGGCCACTGATAAACAAATAAAGATAAACGAGTACAAAGAAGAGCTTGATTTTGATTATTTAAAAATTGAAATTAACCATCTTTTAAAAGGGATTGATGAAGGTGCAAGCAGAACCGCAGAAATTGTAAAAGGCTTGCGTGTGTTTTCGCGCCTTGATGAGGACGGCCTTAAACGAACCGATATTAATGAAGGCCTGGAATCAACCCTGATTATTGCAAATAATCTTTTAACCAATAAAATAAAAGTAATTAAAGAATACGGCGATTTGCCCCAGATAGAATGTTATGCTGGGAAACTAAATCAAGTATTTTTAAATATTCTTTCAAATGGTATCTATGCTGTTCAAAAAAAGTTTGGAGAAGCTGCAGGAGGCAAAATAACTATAATAACGTCACACGATGAGGAAAATATTTTTATTACAATAAAAGATAACGGAACAGGTATGGATGCACATACGCAAAAGAAAGTGTTTGAGCCTTTTTTTACTACAAAAGAGGTTGGTGAGGGTACTGGTTTAGGGATGTCTATTGTTTATAATACAATTAAAAAACATGACGGACAAATAACTGTCAAAAGCATTCTCGGTGAAGGGACAGAATTTATTTTACAAATCCCTATAATATTCAATGTAAAGGCAACTTAACACAGATAAAAGTGGTATAAAAGATTTTGTGATATTTATTAACGCATATTTCTTATTAAAAGTATTAATTTTAGATTATTAACTGAAAATGTCGGAAAAAATAAAAATATTATATGTTGATGATGAACCTGATAACCTTGTAGGATTTAAGGCATCTTTAAGGCTTGATTATCATATATTTACCGCAGTAAATATACCAGAAGCCCTGGGCTTTCTTAATAATCATCCCGATATAAAAATGGTTTTCTGCGATCAGCGCATGCCTGGTAAAACAGGGGTGGAGTTTTTTGAAGAAATTAGAAGAAGCCATCCGCTCCCAGTACGTATTTTATTGACCGGTTATACTGATGTTGAATCAATAATTGATGGTATTAATAAGGGAAACATATTTAGATATGTAAAAAAGCCCTGGACAGAGGGTGACGTTATTTCAGCTATAGAAGAAGCCAATAAATTCTACATGGCTAATTCAATGCTTTTAATTAAAAACGATGAATTACAGAAAGCTTATAACGAACTAAATAAATTTGCATATAGTGTTAGTCATGATATTAGAGGACCTTTATCTGGAATTTTAGGTGCTATTAATATAGCAAGTGATATTGATGACGTTGATGAGATGAAAAAGATGTTGTTTTTGATGGAAAAATCATTGAAAAAACTAGATACTTATATTATTAGTATGCATGATTATTATAGTTTACAACGTGGAGAGTTAAAAATAACAGAAATTGATTTTAATAAAATTATTGATGAACTTAAACCTTTATACTCAGTAAATTCAAAAACAAATAATGTAAAGTTTAATATTAATGTTAACCAAGAACAAATTTTCAGGGGTGATGAGGTGCCTTTGAAGCTTATTTTAAATAATCTTTTATCAAATGCATTTAAATATCAGGATAAAAGCAATCCCAACAAATCTGTTGATATGAGTATTGAAGTTCAAAAAAATTTAGCGACAATTAATATTAAAGATACGGGTATTGGGATTTTAGGGAGTCATATTGGGGATATATTTAATCTTTTTTATCGTGCAAATTCACAGGAAGTAGGATCTGGGTTTGGACTATATAATGTAAAAAGTGCTTTGATGAAATTGAACGGGCAAATAGAGGTAAACTCTGTTATGCACCAGGGTACAACATTTAAGGTAACTATTCCTTCTATCTAATTAGACATGGAATTATCTTTTATGATTATTGACGAAAGTGAACTTGATTGTTTTATTGCGCGTAAAATAATAGAAAATACCGATAAAAGTTTAAAGGTAATAACTTTTCACAACGCAAAAATTGCGCTGACAACAATTTCGGAAACCCCTGTTGATAACCATTTAGCGAGGAGTATAATTTTACTCGATTTACAAATGCCTATAATGGATGGGTTTAAATTTGTTGAAGAGTTTGAAAAATTACCATCTACAATTAAAAACAACTATATCATTATAATACTCTCAGCTACAATGAATGCTAATGATATTTCTCGGGTACTTGCATACAGCAGCGTAAATAGTATATTGGATAAACCTTTAACAAGAGAAAAGGTTTACGATATGCTTATGTTGGTTAACTTGTAATTTATAATTGATACTTAATGAACCATTACGAAAGTAGCTTTTGTCGTAACAGAAACTCTAATTGGTCGTTAGAACCGGCAAGTTTTTCATTCATATCCTTCAATTTAACTTTTTCAAGATATTTTTCATAGGCCCTGTTTATTGTAAGGTCCAGCTCTTCTTCGTTCCATGGTTTGGCCAAATAGTGAAATATTTTGCCTTTATTAACCGCATCTACAACGGCACCCATGTCAGCGTATCCTGTTAAAAGTATACGCATAGGGTCAGGAAATGCCTCTAATACTTTTTCCAAAAATTCAACCCCCGTCATTTCTGGCATACGCTGATCGGTAATAATAATTTGAACAGGTTTGGTTGCTAAAATTTTCAAGGCTTCTTCTCCACTAAGGGCAGTAATTACCTGATATTTTATTCGGAAAGTAGCTTTGAATGAAAATAAATTATTTTCTTCATCGTCAACATACAATATTGTAATTTTATCTGCTGGCATGTTAATGTAGTTTAATACACCGTATTTACATATGTAAATATAATAATTCTATTTTACTAAATAAAATGCTTTGCAATACACAAGTACTTCACTAAATTCTGTTTTTGTATTTTTGCATTACTATGGCCGACGATTTAATTATAATTCAAACTGCCAGCAAAGCAGCGCAATATCAATCCCTTATTCCGCAAATTGAGGCGTTGCTGGAAGGCGAGGATGACCTTATAGCCAACATTGCCAATGTATGCGCGGCTTTAAAACAACAGTTCAATTGGTTTTGGGTAGGTTTTTATTTGGTTAAGAATGGCGAATTGGTATTGGGTCCATTCCAGGGGCCAGTAGCCTGTACACGAATTGCAAAAGGAAAGGGTGTTTGCGGCGCAGCCTGGCAAAAAGCCGAAATATTAATTGTACCGGATGTGGAGTTGTTCCCCGGCCATATCGCATGCAGTGCATTATCGCGGTCAGAAATCGTTGTGCCTATGTTTCATAATAACGAGGTAGTGGCTATATTGGATGTTGACAGTGAATTATTGAATCATTTTGATGAACTTGATGCTGATTATCTGAAAAAGATTATAAAATTGATTAACTACAATGTCTAAAATATTTTTGATATCAGGTATGGGTGCCGATGAGCGGTTGTTTAAAAACTTAAGCCTTCCTGATTTTGACCTTGTCGCTATTTATTGGATAGAACCAGAGCGAAATGATACATTAGCTACCTATGCAACCAAACTAATAAAACATTTTAGTATTGTTCCACAATCAAGTTTGATTGGCGTTTCTTTAGGTGGAATGATTTCGGTGGAGATAGCTAAACAGGTGCAACTTAAACACGTTTTTATTATTTCAACTATAAAATCAATTGAGGAAGCACCTGTATTTTATAAATTTTTCCGTGCTTTTCCTGTTTATAAATTCCTATCAGGTAAATTGATAATATACTTAGGCTTTTTGATCAAACCGTTTATGGGGCAAATAGCTGGTAAAGAAGGGGATTTGTTTTACAGAATGCTCAAGAATACCTCCCCAAGCTTTTTATTATGGTCAATGCACGCAGCTTTGTATTGGGATAATGTAATTGTACTTACCAACATTGTTCATTTTATTGGTGACGCAGATCTGGTTTTTTCCTATAAGAGAATTAAGGATGCCATTGTTATACCTAATGGCACCCATGTGATGGTTTTTACTCATGGGGACGAGATAAGTAAATTAATAAAAGAGAAACTAAATTAAAGCCTTTTTGTGAATGAAATAATCTCCAGTTACCGAAAAATGAAACTACCTATAGCATTTTATACCCATTCTGATGTGTTAAGTACTGCCCGTAACTTGCTGGGTAAATATCTGTTTACAAACATTGATGATATGGTTACCGGCGGTTATATTGTTGAAACAGAGGCTTATAATGGAATTGTTGATAAAGCCTCTCATGCGTATGGCGGCAAGCTAACCCCACGTACACAAACAATGTATCAAGCTGGTGGCATTAGTTACGTATACCTTTGCTATGGCATCCATCAAATGTTTAATGTTGTAACCTCGGTTGAGGGCCAGCCGCATGCTGTGTTGATAAGAGCCATTGTGCCTACTTATGGAATAGAAGAAATGCTGATGCGACGCAATATGAGCTTATTAAAACCCAATATAACATCGGGGCCGGGCTCTGTGGCCAGGGCACTTGGTATTTCTCGTAAAATAAATGCTTTTAGCCTTAACGGAGATACAGTTTGGATAGAAGACACGGGACTTGCTTTTGCCGATGATGAAATTAAGATACTACCGAGGATTGGCGTTGCTTATGCAGCCGAAGATGCACTTTTACCCTATCGTTTTTTTGTAAAAGGGAATGTGTATGTAAGTAAACCAAATAAATAATTGATTTGGTAGGCAATAGTCAAAACTATTTGAAACCAAAATTAGCTTTTGATCGTTGTAATTATATAAACTAACCAATCATGGATTTCAGGGATAACGCAAGCCATCGTGATAACGTAAAGGTTTTATGCAATAAAGTGAAAATTATTAAAACCGCAATGCTAACCACTTATACCGAAACTAAGGGTTTTCATAGCAGGCCTATGGGTACAGCGGAGGTTGATACGGATGGCAATATATGGTTTTTTACGAATGAGTTTTCTGCTAAAACTAAAGAAATATCAATTGATGACAAGGTTTCCGTTACTTACGAGGATAATACGAGCAGAACATACTTAAGCATTAAGGGCAAAGCAATGCTGATTGATGATAAAGAAAAAATGAAAAAACTCTGGAATCCATTTATAAAAACATTTTTTCCGAAAGGGATTGATGATCCCAAACTGACATTACTTAAAGTAGTAACCTCTGATCTGGAATATTGGGAAACATCTTCGAGTAAAATAGTGATACTTTTTAATATGCTTAAAACCAATGTACTAGGTGAGCCTTTTGATGAGGGTGTACACGGTAAAATAGCGTTATAAAGTAGGAGGGAAGTAGCCTTTAAATTATTAAGTGGATAATTCTACAACTTCAAGGCCATGGTTTCTTCAGTAAAATATTTACCTTTCCATTTCTGGGCATTGTGCTCAATGCTGAATGTTTTGAAGCCAAAGCTTTCGTAAAGTTTTTTTGCAGTTAAGTTATGGCTAACTACGGTCAAGTTTATCTGTTCAACATCATTCAATTTACGAACGTTATCAATCAGGGTTTTGATCAATAACTTCCCGATACCCTGCCCGCGAAAATTACCAGAAACATACATCCTGAAAAGCAAACCTTTATGGCGTAACTTTTCGCGGTCTATGCCATCGCGTTCAAAGCTAATTATGCCAGTTAAAGTTTTATCAACGTAAGCACCTAGGGTAAAACTATCTGCACTATCTTTTGTAGGGAATGGTGCTTGCAATACATCGGCAACAGTCATTCTAAAATTATCGGCATCATTTAATAGCCCTGCATTAAAAAAGTCGCGATAAAGGTGTAAATGATGTGATTGTATTTCTTGTATGGAGATGTTTGGCATTAGTATTACGTTATTTCTACAAAGCTATGTTATTTAACGAAGATCAAATAATAGATCAGACACCGCCGAAACTACATGAAATAAACGTTACGCATTGGTAAACGAGCTATTAAAACAATGAAGTACCCCTTTAAAATACTATTTAAACGGATACTTACCTTGGTAATACTATTGTGCAGGTGCCGGTTGTGTAGGCGGTGGAGGAGGGGCTTTATGATCCATACCGTTCATCATCATTCCTTTATGGGCCTCACCATTATCAGCATCTGGGTGTGCTGAGCCATGGTGGCAGGTATTACAGTTTACAGATGCCATCATACCGTCTTTATCATCCTTGTCAGCTTTAAAATATTTTTTATTGATTTTGGCTGTCATGGTATACATTTTTCGGGCCATTTCTTTTTCGGGCTTAGCATCGCTTACCCAATCCATTTTTTTGGCTTCATTATCGCGAGCATGGCAAAATCCGCATTTTACGCCTAAGGCACCTTCCCATTCGTCCATCACTTTATGCAACTCATCTTTGCTTATATTTTTAGGAAGTACTTTCAGGTTCTTCCATTCAGGTTTATCGGGGTCCGTCTGCATGGAAGCGGTTGCACCAAAAACAACTATAGCGCTTAGGCTTACCGTGATTAATAATTTTTTATTTAGCATGTAGAAGTGGTTTTTATAATTATCATACTAAAGTAAAAAAAATAAACAAAGGTTGTGTTTAAAGATGGTAACAAAAAGGTTATAAAAATTTTTTAACAAAAGCTTCGCTAGCAACCCAAAGATCCTGCCGGGTTATGTAGTTGTTGGCTGCTGCCGATGGTTTGGCTACGCGCTTATTTTTAAAGTAGTTACCTGTTAAGAATTCAATTTTAGGCTCGGTAGCCAAATAAATAGATGTTTGGGCACCCTTATGCGCACTAATCATAAAAGGACGGAATATTGTTAAAAATAATTTGAATACCCCGGTATAACCTTTACCAAAATTGGTTTTTACTAACCCTGGGTGCACACTATAAGCCGTTATACCTTTATTTGCAAACCTTTCCGCAAGTGATTTGGCAAAATAAATATTAAATAATTTAGCATTTGAATAGGCGGTAAACCCACTATATTTTTTTTCCATTTCCAGGTCATCTAAATTAACCTTGGCAGTTTTGTGCGCTTCTGAGCTTAGGTTAATTATTCGGGCCTGGCCTTTTTCAAGCAGTGGCATTAAACTTAGTGTAAGAAAAAAATGGCCAATATGGTTTAGAGCCAGCGTCATTTCAAAGCCAGCGTTACTTAGTTGCCTTGTTGGAAATATGCCCCCCGCATTGTTTATTAATACATGTATATTAACAAGTTTGCTTTTAATTTCATTGGCAGCGCGGCTTACACTTGCAAGGTTTGTAAGATCGCATTCAACTACAAATATTTTATTGTTTTTTGTTTGTGCTATGATTAGATTTTTTAACTCATCTCCCTTAGTAGCATTTCTAACCAGCATATATATAGCGTGGCCTTGTTTGGCCAGCTCAAGTACAGTTTCTGTACCAATGCCTGATGTTGCCCCGGTGATTAGTATAGTTTTAGATAGCATTTTTTCGATAAGTAATCCAATTTAGCAATATTTAGTTCACTCTTTTATAAAACAATTAAATATACGCCAATATTTTTGCATTTTTTAAATTAAATTTGAATAATGAATTAGTTAGGCATATTTGATAACTGTTTGGATGCCATATAAGCATATTGTTAAAATAACTAAATAAATTAGTAATTGATTTAGTATATTTGTATAATAAGCTATTTAATGATGTATGCTATAGTAGATATTGAAACAACAGGGGGGCACGCCAGTGCCCATGGCATTACGGAGGTAGCTATAATTATTCATAGCGGTACAGCAATAGTTAATCGGTTTGAAACACTTATTAATCCTTGTGTTTCTATACCGGTTTACATACAGGCATTAACAGGTATTACTAACAGTATGGTGCAAAACTCACCTGTGTTTGGCAGCGTTGCTGCTCAGATATTTGAACTGCTTAAAGGCTGCACATTTGTGGCACATAATGTAAATTTTGATTATTCATTTATGCGCCATAATTTGCTTGCTGCTGGGTTTGATTTGCAATGCCCCAAGCTATGTACAGTACGGTTGGGGCGGAAAATTTTTCCGGGTTTACCATCATATAGCCTTGGTAAGTTTTGCCGGCAGATGGGAATTGATAATGAGCAGCGCCACCGTGCCATGGGTGATGCGTATGCTACTGCACAGCTATTTAGCATGATGCTGCAAAATGATAAAGATGACCATATAACAAAATCATTAAAACTAAAATCGACAGATAGCGCGCTACCACCTAACTTACCACAACAGCACATTAATAATTTACCCGATGTACCTGGTGTGTACTATTTTCATGATAATATTGGAAAGATTATTTATGTTGGCAAAGCCAAGAATCTTAAAAAACGTGTAAAAAGCCATTTTACTAATAACCGTATCGATTTGCAAAAGCAAGAATTTTTAAAGAATATCTACCAGGTTACGCATCAAACCTGCGGTACTGAACTAATTGCTTTTATATTAGAAACTGTTGAAATTAAACGAATATGGCCTAAATACAACCGCGCACAAAAGCATTATGAGCATACCTATGGCTTATACCATTTTGAGGATCAGCGCGGATATATGCGCCTGGCCATTGATAAATGGAGCAAACACTCAAAACCGCTGTATACCTGTAACTCGTTGCTTGAAGGTTATATGCTGTTAAACAAATTGATAGAAGGTTTTGATCTTTGCCCTAAACTTTGTTTTGTACAAAAAAACGATCAGCCTTGCTTGCGTAATAAAACAAAACCTTGTGCCTGCCAGAACACCGAAACCATATTACGGTATAACAGCCGTGTTAATAAAGCTACCAGCCATTTACGCGAAGTTCTATCAACTTTTGCCATATGTGATAAGGGGCGTAACGATAATGAATATAGTTATATATTAATTGAGAACGGGGAGTTTTATGGTATGGGGTATATGAGCCATAATACTGGCGGCCATGACCTGGAAGCTATAAAAAGCCATCTGGTGCCTTATCCCGGTAACGGTTATATCAAGAGTTTAGTAGCCAATTACGCTGTGAGTAATCCGGATAGAAAAATTGAGTTTAAAAGATTAGGTCAATAAAATGAGTGGATATGTGTTTGATCTGCTATAAGCAATTATTTTACTTAACATAATATTAATTATAGGACTTTTTAATTTTATTGAAAAGGTTTATCTGAATGCCGTTTACAATGTATAACAACTATCTTTTAATATATTCGTATAAGCCTATAATAACATTTATATATGGTTGATACTTTCCAAATACCTGTGAACGAAAAGAACCGATTAAAAGCTGTTCAAGGTTATAGAATTTTAAATTCTTTAGATGAAGAGGATTTTGACCGCATAACTGAACTAGCATCCATAATTTGCGATGTTCCGATTTCCCTGATCTCCATTCTTGACGAAAATAGACAATGGTTCAAATCCAAAGTTGGTCTTGATGTTAAAGAAACATCCAGAGATTTGGCTTTTTGTCAGTATGCCATACTGGATACGTCCATCTTTGAAATCGAAGATGCTACCTTGGATGTCCGGTTCAAAGAGAACGCCTTGGTTACTGGTGAGCCAAACATCAGGTTTTATGCAGGGTTTCCATTGATTGATCCTGATGGATATGCTTTGGGAACACTTTGTGTTATTGATCGTAAAGCAAAAACGCTAACCTCGGCGCAAAAAAAAGCATTACAGATACTTGCAAAAGAGACCACTTCGCTAATCGTAGAAAGAGCTAAAAATGATGATTTAAAAAACTTTGAGCATTTTTTTCAGTTGTCTAGTGATATTATGGGTATCGCCGGAATGGATGGTTTTTTTAAACAGGTAAATCCTGCATTGGAAGGCTCCTTGGGTTACGATGCTCATTACCTTATAACCACACCATTTATAAATTTGGTGCATCCCGATGATGTAGAGGACACTATTTCGGAAGTAAAAAAGTTGATGGAAGGAGAAAATACCGTCAACTTTATCAATCGTTATAAAACGAGTTCGAACCTTTATAAAACTATACAATGGACCGCTGCTTCAGAACTTGCAACGGGCAATATATTTTGCGTTGGCAGAGATATTACGCTGGATAAGCTAAAAGAGGAAAAATTAATAGCTAACGAAGAAAAGCTACGAGCGTTTTTCGAAAATTCGCAGGGATTAATGTGTACGCATGATCTGGAAGGGAATTTTTTAACAGTTAATGATGCTGGTGCCACCCTTTTGGGATATACAAAGGACGAGATCTCGGAATTAAGTTTATTTGATATTGTGCCGGTGGCACACCATTCTTTTCTGAGTTCTTATTTGTCAAATATTATTAATAAAGGTGATGAACGAGGACAGATGGTAACTATGCATAAAGATGGCACAACAAGGGTATGGATGTTCAATAACGTTTTGGAAAGACAACGGGATGGTATGCTATATGTGATCGGCAATGCCATAGATATCACCGAAAAACATTTTCTTGAGAAAGACCTGAAACGAACTAAAGAAATGTTGGAGAAAACAAATGCTGTCGCCCGTGTTGGAGGCTGGGAAAGCGATTTTAACAATAACACATCGATATGGACAAAAGCCATATATGATATCTTTGAGGTCGATTACGACTTTAGTAAGCAAAGTGAGGAAACCTTAACGCTATTTAAAGATGAATCTAAAGAGATCCTTATAACGGCGGTCAACAACGCTGTAACAAACGGAAAAAAATGGGATCTGGAACTGCAATTAAAAAAAGATAGTAAATGGGTACGATCTGTAGGAGAACCCATTTTTGGAGCGGGTAATGATATAGCTACTTTAAAAGGTGTTTTTATCGACATTAATGACCACAAACTTATTGAGTTAGCATTAAAAGATTCAATTGAAGCTCAGGAAGAATTAAATAAAGTACTGATTGAGCAGATTGAGTTAGTAATAGAACAAGACCATACCATAGATAAAATAAAGGAATTTAAATTTTTAGCTGATTCCATCCCGCAGATCATCTGGACTGCGGAACCTGATGGCAATTTGGATTATTATAATCAACATTGGTTCGATTATACTGGGATGACATTAGAACAAACATTAGGCTGGGGATGGGAACCCGTGCTGCATCCTGACGACCTGGAAAATTGCATCAAGGTTTGGACCGAATCATTCTCTACCGGAAAACCTTATGAGGTTGAATACAGATTTAAAAGAGCTGCTGATGGTGCATATAAGTGGCATTTGGGACGAGCACTCCCGATGAGAAATGACCAGGGGCGTATAGTTAAATGGTTCGGCTCTTGTACTGATATTGATGAATATAAAAGAGCATTGGATCTGGAAAATAAGATCAGTCAGTATGAGGATTTTAACAGGATCGTAGCCCATAATTTACGTGGCCCGGCGGGAAGTATCGGTATGATATTGAATATGGTCGATGAAACGAATTCAGACACCGAAAAGGCCGAATTTTTTGGGATGTTAAGACAATCTAGCACCACATTGAATGATACTTTAGACGACCTCATGAAAGTAATGGAAGTGAGGAATAACAAAGGCATGGTTTATGACGACTGTGATCTTGGAAAGGTTGTGCATGGCATCGAATGCATGTTAAAAGGGCAAATTTTTTCCAAAAAAGCCATCATTGAAACCCATTTTGAAGCGCGGTCTATCAAATTCCCTAAGATCTATCTGGAGAGCATCTTTTATAATTTGGTCAGTAATTCATTAAAATATAGCAGGGCTGATGTTGTTCCTAAAATTATAATAACATCAAAAATCGAAAATGAAAAAATAATACTTAACTTTAGCGATAATGGTCTCGGGATTGACCTGAAATTGCATGGTGAAAATGTATTCAAACTAAACAAAATTTTTCATCGTGGATTTGATAGCAAAGGTGTTGGCCTTTTTATGACAAAAACACAGATCGAGACCTTTGGTGGAAAGATCATGATAGAAAGTGAACCCAATGTTGGTACTACGTTTACCATAATATTTAACTTGATAATTAACTGATCTACTAATTCTCTATTATTTACCCTGACTATCTATCTCTATAGTCCCTAACCATTTACATCAAAGTGAAGAAGATCGCACTTGTAAGCATTATTGATGATGATGCTATCTTTCAATTCTCTACAAAAAAAGTGCTCGAATCGAGTTTAATTGTAGAAGCTATCCTACAGTTCCAAGATGGGCAGGATGCCATTGAATATTTTTTAAAATATAAAACCAAACCCGATAAAATACCGGATCTGGTATTTTTAGATCTAAATATGCCATATTTGGATGGTTGGCAATTTCTCGATCAGTTTACTGCGAACAAATTTGCAAAAGAGTTAATAACGATCTATATATGTACATCATCTACAAGCCGATCCGATCTCGACAGATTTGCTACATACTCAAAGTTAGAGGGTTATCTGATAAAGCCGATTTCTAAAAGAGAGTTAACCGAAACATTACAAATGGAATTGGAAAAAAGAATGGCATGATCATTTGCTATTTAAAAGAATAAATAAGCTAAGTGACGATGATAAGGATAGCTGTTGGTGACATCCGATGTTAAGTAATATCATTTCATTATGTTTAGCTGATGAAATAAATAGTATTAAGTACTAACATTTAAAAAAAACAAGCCCGAACTTTTAAGGTTCGGGCTTTAGTGTTTCTTATGCGTATTATTTTATTAAGCTACTACTACTTCTTCTTCTGAATCTGCAGCGGTTTCAGGCTCAACAGCCTTTTTTGCCCTTGGAGCTTTAACAGCTTTAGGTTCTTCTATTGCAACCGGTGCGGGAGCTATATCCTCGGCTACTTGTGCTAATTGAAAAGGAAGCACTGATACATATGATCTGTTATCTGCTTTTTTTCTGAAAACAACTTCTCCATCAATTAACGCAAATAAGGTATGGTCTCTGCCTATTCCTACATTTTTATCAGGGTTGTGTTTTGTACCACGCTGACGAACTATGATGTTACCGGCAATTGCTGGCTGACCGCCAAAAATTTTAATACCTAAACGCTTGCTATGTGATTCGCGACCGTTTCTGGAACTACCGGCCCCTTTTTTATGTGCCATTTTTTATATTTTTATGAGTTATAATAACCCGGAGTGTAACCTTAAATTATAATGAAATACCAGTGATCTCTATTTTAGTGAATTGCTGGCGATGACCATTTTTCTTTTTGTAACCTTTTCTTCTTTTCTTTTTAAAGACGATTACTTTATCACCCTTTAAATGAGACACGATTTTAGCGGTAACTTTAGCGCTTTTCAAATCAGTTCCTAATTTGAATTTACCTTCGTTTTCTGCTAACAATACATTGTCAAATTCAATACTAGCGCCCTCATCTCCCTGTAAACGGTGTACAAAGAGTTGCTGGTCTTTAGCAACTTTAAATTGCTGTCCGGCTATACTTACTATTGCGTACATTATTGTTATTTATTTGTTAATTTTTAATGAGGTGCAAATATAGGATATTTGTTTACAATAAACAAACAATAAACATATTTTTATCGACTCTCCGCTCCTGCCAAACGATCCTGAATTTCTTTAACCAATCGCTCGGCCGCATCTTTTAATGCTGGTTTGCCATCGTAAGCGGCGTCAAATAAAACTTTTTTAGTTTTGCGCTTGTATTTAAACTCAATAAAGTAATGAGGAGCTTTTGTTTTTTTAAAATTCACAGTATCGTTCACCATGTTGTCCGGAAAATCCCAAAAACCCAATTCAGCGGCTTTACGGTGAAGGTATAATAAATCGTCTTTATTGAGCTTTAAATGCGATTTAACCAACGAATCCCGTGAATTTACAAATTGATAATCGCCTGTTTTGGAATTGTATTTATTAATCAAACTATCTCCGGTACCGTAATTAAAAACCAGGGATTCAAATTCTGCAAACTTATAAGGCGCATTTTTTACCATCATGCCATAATAATAAAGGCAATAGAATAAGAAAGGCACAATTACACTTAAAAGCAAAAATATTTTTTTTGAACGATTGGACATGAGTTTTAAATAAAAGCCAAAACTAAAAATTCAAAACAACAATTGCGTATAATAATTGCAATAAAGCCAATCTGATCTAATGATTTGTATTAGATAGTGAGGTACTATAAAATTTACAGACCTTGAACTAATAAGCTAATTTGGAGATATATGAACCTACGATAATAAAACCGGTTAATATATAAATAACTTTTTTTACGTTATTACCCTTGTTAAAATGGTAGCGGGCATCGGCAATACTAAAAACTGCAGCGGCAAATAATGGAATAGCGGCCGGGTAAAAATGAAGGCTTTCTTTTAAATCGCCTTCTAATAAGGCTAATACAGCACGTTGAAATCCACAGCCTGGGCAGTCAATACCCGTAAGTTTTTTAAATGGGCAGGGTATTAAATTATTTTGCAGCCATTTGGTTATTGCCAAATAGCTGCAAAATAGAATTTTGGAAAATACAGGCATTAAGGATTTATATCAAATGGTTTTTGATAATCTTCGGCACCAAACTCAACGCGCGTTTTTGGATCCGGACCGTATTGGTTTTCTCCGGGAGTACCATCTGTAAAACGTAAAATAATATTATAAATGGGGATCAATAAGAACCACCCGCTTTTATCAACATCATGCATCCGCCTTACACCTACCGCAATGGCAGGGACTATTGCAGCCAGTAAATAAATAACACATATGTAAGGTGCATTAATTGCAAACCCAATAAACACTAACCCATAGGTTATTATGATACTGAACAACATAAAATACCAATACTCTTTACGACGTGCACGTCCGCTAAAAACTGCATAATTTTTTAAGGCTGTTAAATACCAATTCATTGTTTTTAAGGTTAGGTTTCCTACTCATATGGCTTTTCGGTCTCGCCCCGTTTAAATAGTTTCTGGTCTCTAATATCACTTGCAAAATATAAAATATATTTAAGTGTTCGCCTATTTAATATGCTTTATTTATTACCCTTGTTTCGAATAGATTGCCGAATATCTTATTTCTGAATTCAAAGAACTTTAGCAACTTGCCTCACGGCTGCATTACCGATTATAAATATACGACAAGCGTTTCTTCAAATAGTCTCACAATATTGAGACTATTAATAATGGATTAAAAATGCCGCAGTAGCAAGCTTTCAGCAATTAACAGATTGGCTTTTTTGCATTGGCGTCCATAATAGCACTTCTGCATCACCAAGGTTATTAATTTATTCTCACCTATATTCTTTTATCAGTTACTAGCTTATTTATGATGTAATAGCGGGTGTTTTAATAAAACTACCGAGCGCGCGTCTATGTTTATCTCTTCGCCAGGTTTAAATGTTTCATTATCATCAGTTTCATTCTTTGCGGTATCCAATATTTTGGTCCATTCCTTACCATATTTTTCGGGTGGAAGCTTGTAGGTTAAAGGCTCGTGGTGGGCATTAAAAATGATATAAAAATTATCATCAACAATTCGTTCACCCTTGGGCCCACGCGTGTTTATACCGCCGCCGTTTAAATAAACTGCTAATGATTTTGCACAATCTGTATTCCAGTTTTCATCGCTTAATTCCATGCCTTCGGGCAAAAACCAGGCAATATCATTTATCCCCTTAATAGGTTGGCCCTGAAACCAATGCCTGCGACAAAATGTAGGATGGCTTTTACGGATCTTGATGAGGTTTTGCGTAAACTTAAGCAGCTCTTTATCTTGCTTATCCCAGTTTATCCACGATATTTCATTATCCTGACAGTAGGCGTTATTATTGCCGTTCTGAGTTTTGCTGATCTCGTCGCCCGAAACCAACATAGGCACGCCTTGCGATAAAAATAAAGTGGTTAATAGATTTCGTTTTTGCCGCTGGCGCAATTCCAGGATAATAGGGTCATCAGTAGCCCCCTCGGCACCGCAGTTCCACGATCTGTTGTTACTTTCACCATCGTTATTGTCTTCTCCGTTGGCATCATTATGCTTCTCGTTATAACTTACCAGGTCGTTCAATGTAAAGCCATCATGTGCGGTTATAAAGTTGATGCTCGCGGTAGGCCTGCGATAATCATTTTTATAAAGATCTGAGCTTCCGGTTATGCGCTCTGCAAATTCGGCAAGCATACTGTCTGCACCACGCCAATAATCACGCATGCAGTCGCGGTACATACCGTTCCACTCGGCCCATCCCGGAGGAAATTTACCTACCTGATAACCGCCTTCTCCGATATCCCAGGGCTCGGCAATTAGTTTAACCTGCGATATGGTAGGATCTTGATAGATGATTTCAAAAAAGCTACTCAGTTGGTTAACCGCATGTAATTCACGGGCAAGGGTTGATGCCAGGTCAAACCTGAACCCATCAACATGCATATCCAATATCCAGTACCGCAAACTGTCCATCACCAACCTTAACACATTGGGCAACATGGCATTAATGGTGTTACCTGTACCTGTATAATCGTTATAATACCGTTTGTTATCTTCTACTAGCCGATAATAGGCACTATTATCTACACCTTTAAACGACAACGTAGGCCCCATTTGATTTCCTTCGGCAGTATGATTATAAACCACATCAAGTATTACTTCAATACCTTGTTTATGGAGGTCTTTTACCATTTGCTTAAACTCTTTAACCTGATCTCCCAAAACACCACTACTCGAATACCGCACATCAGGAGCAAAAAAGCCAATAGTATTATAACCCCAATAATTATCCAGGCCTTTTTCTTTCAAATGCCCGTCGGATACAAAATGATGTACAGGCATCAGTTCAATAGTAGTTATGCCCAGGTCTTTTAAATATTTTATTGTTACCGGATGCGCTACAGCAGCATATGTGCCTCTTATATTTTCAGGAATATCGGGATTGGTTTTTGTGAAGCCCTTAACATGGGCCTCGTAAATAACCGATTCGTGATAAGGGATCCTTAATGGTTTATCATCTTCCCAATCAAAGTTAGGGTCTATCACTACAGACTTTGGAATATAGGGGGCACTATCAGCGGCACTAAAGCTTAAATCCTCGTCGGGATGGCCCACCTCGTAGCCAAATATGGAATTATGCCAATCAATATTTCCGGCTATAGCCTTAGCATATGGGTCAATTAAAAGTTTATTTGCATTATAACGCAAACCATTGGCAGGTTCATAAGGACCCGAAGCTCTATATCCATATAACTGGCCAGGTTTTAAATCGGGTATATAAGCATGCCATACCTGATGTGATCGTTCATACATTTTTATTTTAATCGTCTCGGTCTCATCTTTTACATTATCATATAAACATAGATCTATCCCGGTGGCATTATCGGCATATATTGCAAAATTAACTCCATTGCCATCCCAAGTGGCACCTAGTGGATACGGAAAGCCTGTGTAAACGTTTGTGCTCATATATTGTCATTTATTTTAACTGGCTAAGCAAATAGAATGCCTTTGCCCTTTTTGTATAATTATTTTTTGTTTAAAACTGTAATTATTAACGATATTTCATAAATCGACCCTCTGGCACATGATTAATTATTAATATGTTAATTAATAAAACTATCGGGTATATTGGTAGTATGTCTGTCCATTTTGTTCACGTTGTTATTACTAAAACCTGAACAATAAGATTTGAAGAATGTTGGCTCATTCTGCTTAATTTGATGAAATAGCCATTATTGATAAAAAACTTTCCTAAAAATTAAATGTTATTTATCCAATTAACTCATTGAGTAGACGTAATATAAGCAGCATACTATGAGCCTGGAAAAATATATTGAGAAACGGGATTTTACTAAAACAAGTGAACCCAGATCAGGAAAAGCTACGGATAAAGACCAGTTGAGGTTTGTGATTCAAAAACATGCAGCTTCGCATCTGCATTATGATTTCCGGCTCGAAATGGACGGTGTATTAAAAAGCTGGGCAGTGCCAAAAGGCCCATCAACAGACCCTAAGACCAAAAGGCTGGCCATGATGGTTGAAGATCACCCTTATGATTACCGAACCTTTGAAGGCATTATACCCGAAAGTCAATATGGAGGCGGTACCGTGATTGTTTGGGATGAGGGTACATACGAACCTATTGAGGAAATAGAGGGCAAAAAAGCGCAAGAAAAACAATTGTTAAAACAACTGGCATCGGGCTCGCTTAAAATAAAGCTTCATGGGAAAAAACTTGAAGGTGAGTATGCATTGGTTAAAACGCATGGCATGGGCGAGAACGGATGGCTGCTGATCAAACATAGTGATGAATACGCATCGTTAAATGATATCACCAAAAAAGACAAGTCTGTAATATCGGGAAAAACGCTGGAAACTATAAAAGAAACCAGTACTAAGGTGTGGAACAACGATCATGAAGAAACTTTAGCGAAACCACAAAAAGCTTCAAAAAAAAAAGAAACCGGCCGATCAGTAAATAAAACTTCAAAAGACAATCTGCTAAAAGATGCACGAAAGTCAAAACTACCTGTTGATATAAAGCCAATGCTGGCCACTTTAGTTGATGAACCTTTTGATGACCCCGACTGGGTTTATGAGGTTAAGTGGGATGGTTACAGGTGTTTGGCATCGGTCAATGAGCAGGAAGTTGAATTAATATCCCGAAACAAAAAATCATTTAATGATAAATTTTACCCTATATACCAGGCACTACAAAAATGGAGTATTAAGGCTTTGATAGATGGCGAAATATTAGTGCTTAATGACAAAGGTATATCCGATTTTGGATCGTTACAGAACTGGCGCAGCGAAGCTGATGGCGAATTGGTATTTTATGCCTTTGATATTTTATGGTACGACGGAAAAAATTTAATGAACCTGCCGTTGATACAACGCCAGGCTATATTGAACGAGGTATTGCCTATAGATGACGACAGGGTTCGGATGAGTAAAGTATTTAATGCCAGCGGCATCGATTTTTTTAATGCCGCCGAACGTATGGGCCTTGAGGGAATTATCGCTAAAAAGGCAAGCAGCCTATATTCGCCCGATCTGCGATCGAAAGAGTGGTTAAAAATAAAGGTACATAAACGTCAAGAAGTTATAATTGCAGGCTATACCAGGAATGCTGATACATCAAAACTGTTTAGTTCGCTATTACTAGGCGTATATGAGAATGAAACTTTGCAATATGTGGGTAAAGTAGGCACTGGCTTTTCTGGTAAGCTCCAAAAAACGATGATGGAGCAATTTAAACCTTTGGTTACCACCGAAAGCCCTTTTAAAGAGATACCGGATATTAATAAACCGTCACGCTTCCGGCCTAACCCACCAAGGGCCAACGCTACATGGCTGAAGCCTGAGTTGGTATGCGAGGTCACCTTTGCAGAGGTTACCAGCGATGGTGTGTTTCGTCACCCGGCTTTCCAGGGTATGCGCGACGATAAGAAGGCGAAAGAAGTTATCAGGGAGACCGAAACCCATACTGCAGATATAGTTGATGAGGAAGGACATGACTTAGTTAAACAAAAAATAATTAATGCCCCTCATGAAAAAAGCCGTAAAACGCTGCTCAACCCTAAAGACGAGACTCAGGTGCGTAATATTTGTGGACACGAACTTAAATTTACCAGTTTAAGTAAGGTGTATTGGCCTGAGGATAAGGTAACCAAGCGAGACCTGTTCAATTACTATTACCAGGTAGCCGAATATATTTTGCCCTATTTAAAGGATCGCCCCATGTCGCTAAATCGTTTTCCGGGAGGTATACATGGGTCGAGTTTTTACCAAAAGGACGTTAAAGGCAAATCTCCGGACTGGGTAAAAACCTTCCCTTACACCACCAGCGATGGCGAACATAAAGAATACCTTGTGGGGACAGATGAAGCCGCGCTGCTCTGGATGGCCACCCTAGGTTGCATTGAAATGAATCCCTGGTTCAGCCGGATACAATCGCCAGACAATCCTGATTATTGCGTTATTGACCTCGACCCGGATAAAAACACCTTTGACCAGGTAATACAAGCGGCATTAGAAGTTAAAAAGGTTTTAGATGCTATTGGTGTGCCTTCATTCTGCAAAACATCGGGTTCTACGGGTATGCATATTTACATACCGCTGGGTGCTAAATATAGCTACGAACAATCACAAATGTTTGCACGCATTATTGTGAACATAGTGCATAAACAAATACCTGGCTATACCAGTCTGGAACGTATGATAGCGAACCGAAAAGGTAAAATGTATCTCGATTTTTTACAGAACCGCCCCGGCGCAACCATAGCTGGCCCCTACTCGCTGCGGCCAAAGGTTGGTGCTACGGTTTCTATGCCCTTGCATTGGGATGAGCTTAAACCTGGGTTAACCATGAAACATTTCACCATATTTAACTCAATTGACCGGCTAAAGGTAGAAGGTGATCTGTTTAAGGGCGTTTTGGGTGAAGGAATAGACTTGGAAAAAACCATAAAAAAAGCTCAGGAGATATTTAACTCCTGAGCTTTTTAACCTGAACAGCCGACAATAATATTACCGCTGAGTGTAAGGTTTTACATTAAATTTAATTTTGCCTGCTAATGGGTCGCTGTCCAATGCGGTACCGGTTACCAAAACAGGGCGCAAAATATTATCAGACGGTAAACAGATCAGCCCTTTAGCTTTTTGCCCAGTTGTTGAATACGAAACCAGATCAAGTGCCGACCAGTCCATTTGCATTGTTGATTGTGCCAGTTTAATATGAGGGATAACTGCCCCATCTTTCACTAATACTATTACAGGCATCTTTCCGGCTTTAATAGTATTCCAGCCATGCTGATAAATTTGCCCGGTTTGGTAGTCTATCCATTGCCCGCTACCCGGTAGGTAAACTGTTCTTTGGGTAACGCTTTCAAATAGCGGCGCTACCAGCATGTCTGATCCAAACAGGTATTCATCGTCAATTAACCACGCCCCTGCATCATCCGGATATTCTACAAATAATGCCCTAACCATAGGTAAGCCGCGTTCTGTACAATCTTTTGCCTGAGCATAAATGTATGGCATTAGTTTATAACGCATCTCGTCTTCCATTCTAAAGAGGTTTAAAAATTCAGGGCTATATTTCCATGGTTCCTTTGGCGGGGCACCATGCGTACGGCTATGCGACGACAATAAGCCAAAGGCTGCCCATCTGCCATATAGGTCTTCCGGGGTTTTTAGTACAAATCCGCCTATGTCATGGCTCCAGAAAGCAAAGCCTGATAAGCCGAAAGAAAGGCCACCTCTTAGCTCCGCTGCCATAGCACTATTGGTATTAGCAGCATCGCCACCCCAATGTAAAGGGTAACGCTGGCTGCCCGCCCATGCGCTGCGTGCCCAAATGATATTTTCGCCATTTACTTCTTTGGTAATATCCGCCACAGCTTTATTATATCTTAAAGGATACAGATTATGCTCATAAAAGCCGGTTCGCCCGGAGTGGTACAAGCCATTGTTAGGGGCCGCTTCGCCAAAATCCACTTTAATGGCACCAACACCAAGCTTTAATAAACTGGCAATTTTTTCCTGATACCATTTTACCGTTGCCGGATTTGAAAAATCAAGTACGGCATCTTCATATGGTAAATTACCTTTGCCGTCTTTAACTACCAGGTCTTTCTGTAACAGTTCGGGGAATAACTTATTTCTCGGTGTAAAATAAGGCAACTGCCACAACGACACATGGAAACCTTGTTTTTTTAGATCGGTCAGTAATTTTGCCGGATCTTTAAATCTATCTGGGGCAAAAACATAATCCGTTCTCCAATCAATAGTATACCAGCCGGTATCATAATGAATAACATCGGCTGGTACACGGTTCTCGCGTAATTGCGCAGCTACTTCACGGCCCTCTTTTTCTGATGTATAAGTGATACGGCTCATCCATAAGCCGAATGACCATAGTGGCGGCATAGCTGCCTTACCTGTTAAGTTGGTATATTCGTTTAACACATCTTTAGGCTCACCTAAAAAAACAAAAAGGTCAAGTTCGTCATCACCTATCATTAATGAATTAACGCCGTTAAAATATTTACCAAAATCGCAGGTTATGGGTGTTGATGTATGCATAAACATGCCATAACCCCTACTGCTCATAAAAAAAGGTATGGGTTTATACATGGTCTCGTTTTGTATTCCATTGGCATCATCGGCCCATAAAACCACCTTTTGGCCACGTTTATTAAATTGTGTGAACGATTCTCCACAACCAAATATTTTTTCGCCCGGCGACAGGGAAAATGTAGCGCACATACTCCTGGAATAATCGGCCGCACGACGTACATAAGAGAATGGCAGTATCGGTGTAAACGTGGAGTCTACATTATCCTGGTGGTGAATGGTTTTAGTCAAGAGCTTTCCATTCTCATCACGTATTTCCACATGCCATGGGTGCACCAATACCGTTACAGATCCGAAGGCACTGGTATAACGGTATCCACCATCTACTTTACTGTATTTCCATGATTTGGTATCTACCGCGGCCTTGCCATTGACCAGCATTAATGATTCCTGGTCGGGATGAACCTGCAGGCCTGATGTAGCACGAATCCGAACTGTTCTTGGAGATACAAATTGAATGGAGAATGGCAGCGTTGGCATTTCTTCGTACTCTGTTGTAGGAAACTCGTTCACACAATTTAATAAACGTGGCCAAAAGGTGGTTTTATGGGCCGATGATGCCAATGGAATACAAAACGAGACCATGTATAAACCCATACCTTTT